>JAFGDK010000074.1 GCA_016932165.1 Anaerolineales bacterium | reverse complement strand
ATCAAGAGATACCCCCTACTCGATTTAGAGCCCTTACGATATACTGTGCCAGTATGAGCCTTCAAAATCTGCTGGAATTGGACAAAAATCTCACTAACCGGCTCCGGGTTGCTGAAAAAGAAGGCCCCTTGCGAAAGATCGCATCATTCATCGGCCACACCGGCGACTCTTGGTATTGGGGCCTGATCCTGCTGGCAGTCATCCTGTTTGCCCAACCGGTGTATAAACACTGGGCGCTAACCAATCTGATCGCGGTAGTGATTGGGGCTGCGGTGGTGCTGGGGATCAAATTCACTTTCAAACGCCGCCGGCCAGAAGGCGAGATGGGCCAGATCTACCGCAAAACCGACCCCCACTCCTTCCCATCCGGGCACGCTGTCCGGTCGTTGATGCTCGGTGTGATCGCCATCGGGATCGCCCCCGGCTGGCTCGGAACTTTGTTAATCATCTGGGCGCCGCTGGTGGGTATTGCCCGGGTGATGATCGGTGTACATTTTATATCCGATGTGGTGGCCGGATGGCTGCTGGGGATTCTCTTCGGGCTGGGGGGAATCTGGCTCGGCGGGACAATCCCGGTCTTTGGCTTCTAACCGCGACAAAACCCCATTTCTATCGTACAATTAAATAGAACATAAAATAATCGAATTGGAACCCAAATGAAAATCACCAAAACGCTGATCTTAATTCTTATTACTCTCACCCTCGCCTCCCTGGCTTGCGGGATCACCCTGACGATGCCCGACGATGCCATCGAGATCGGTGAACTGCGCACCGAGGAAATTTTTGTCTCCGCACCGGCAGCCGGTAACACTGCCTCAGTCATGCTGGAGTTCGGGGCTGGCAAATTAAGCCTGCAACCGGGTGCCGCCGAGGGCTTGATTGTGGGGACCGCCTCCTACAATGTGGACGGTCTTGAGCCGGTGGTCGCCGCCGGTGGTGGGGATGTGAGTATCAAGCAAGAGCCATACGAATTTAAACTGGGCGGCCTGCCAAATGTGAATGAAGTGGAAAACACCTGGGAGCTGTACTTCAGCGATCATCCGGTGGAACTGGAAGTGCGCGCCGGCGCATACTCCGGCGACTTCGAACTGGGAGGGATGGCCATCCAGGAGTTGAAAATCACCAGTGGGGCAGCCAGGACCAATCTGAGCTTTACCACTCCCAACCTGACCAACATGGGCCAATTCCATTTCCGCACCGGTGCTTCCACCGCCCATCTCAATCAGTTATCAAACGCTAATTTCAGTCTGATGAAATTTGAAGGCGGGGCAGGATCGTATACACTCGACTTTTCGGGGACATTGACCAGGGATGCCACGGTTGAAATTGACGCCGCCCTCAGCAGCGTCAAGCTGATCGTACCAGAAAACATTCCCACCACCCTGCATATCGAGAGTAGCCTGACGAATGTCAATGCCCACGGATATTGGTATGGCGGCGGCGATACCTATACTCTCTCGGGTTACAACGGACCAACCCTGACCTTTGTGATCAAGCTGGGAGCAGGTAACCTGGACCTCTCTACCCTACCATAGATTGCTCTTCACGGAAAACATCAGATTGGAGGCTGGCCCGGGCGCCTCACAATAAAACACACCCGGTTCCGCTTCGGGTTATTTTCATCATTCTCTTCCTGGTCTCACAATCGCATCGGTCATCTTTGCCACGCGGGCCATGTACTCAACATCATGTACCCGGACAATGTCCGCCCCGCGGGCAATGGCGATCGCCACCGTGGCGGCGGTTCCCTCCACCCGCTGGTCTGGCGGCAGATCAAGCGTGTAACCGATGAAAGATTTGCGCGAGGAACCAATCAGGATCGGGAATCCCAGATCGAGGAACTCGTTCGTCCGGTTCAGCAATTCCAGATTCTGGGGCACGGTTTTGCCAAACCCGATCCCCGTATCCAGAATGATATGCGCATCGGGGATCCCCGCTTCTCGAGCTATATCCACCGATTGCAGCAGTTCGCGCTTGGTATCGCCGATCAGGTCAGTATAGTCCATCCCTGTGTAGCGTCCTCCCAACCGGGCCTGAACCTCGGCAGACTTGGGTGTGCTGCGGTTGTGCATCAACACCACCGGAACACCGCGTTCTGCTGCCAGCACGGCCATTTCCGGATCGGCTTTCAGCCCCCAGACATCGTTGATCAGGTCTGCGCCGGCATCCAGGGCAACAGCCGCCACATCGGCCTTGTAGGTGTCGATTGAGATCGGCAGGTCATTCTCAGCGGCCAGCGCTTCCACCACCGGGATCACGCGACCAATCTCTTCCTCTGCCCCAACTGGAGCGGAACCGGGCCTGGTGCTTTCCCCGCCAACGTCGAGGATATGTGCCCCTGCTTTCACATACTGCTGGGCTTGTTTCAGCGCAGCCTCCACCGCCTCAGACCCCTGGCGCAAGCCGTCCCCGGAAAAACTGTCCGGAGTGATATTGAGGATTCCCATCAGGTAAGTCTGGGAGCCCCACTCAAACTCATGCCCCTTGATCGTCAATCCCGTTGGTCTGGTCATCTCCAAGCTCCTATTCAGTTTTTCTATCTGGCTCGTATTGATCTCAGCAAGCAATTCTTGCGCAGTCTGCCCCAAAACCGGATGGTGCCAATCCGGAGCGATCTCTGCCAGAGGAACGAGTACAAATGCTCGTTCGTGCAGGTGGGGATGCGGCAAAGATAATCGGTCTGAGTGAAATTGCTGGCCGCCAAAATCGAGAATGTCGATGTCGATCTCGCGCGGCCCCCATCTAAAGCTGGCCGTGCGGCCTACCTGCTGCTCTCGATTTTTGACATAATCTAATAATTCTTCTGGCTCCAAGTGCGTTCGAGCAGCGAGGACAATATTGAGAAAATCAGGCTGGTCGGTGTAACCCCAGGGAGGGGTACGGTAAACCGATGACACTGCGCTAACGATCACCTTCGGAGACATGCCGCGCACAGCTGATGCAAGGTTCGCCATCCGGTTGCCTTTATTCGTGCCCATACCAAGGAGGATCGTGTTCTTGTTTTTGTCTAAAATATCCTGCATATGTTTCTCGACCAGTTGCGGTTACAATGGAAGGGTATGAAATCGCTTTATTTTACCAGTACCGGAATTGAAAAACAGGCCGAGGCATTGATTGAAGATATTCAAGCACAGCGCCCTGAGAAGATTACCATCTCTCACCCTGCCCTGCTGGTACTGGATATGCAGGAGTATTTCCTCCACCCCGATTCTCACGCATTCGTCCCCAGCGCTCCGGTGATCCTGCCCAGAGTGGTTGCCCTGATCAAAGCCTTTCAACAGGCGGGCCTGCCTGTGATCTTTACTCAGCACATCAATACATCTCAGAATGCCGGGATGATGTCTGAGTGGTGGCGAGAGATGATCACACCTGACCACCCGCTGGCAGGATTGCACCCCAATCTTCCCGTGGAAAACGAAAAGATCATTCAAAAAACGCAGTACGATGCCTTTCTAGGAACGGAGTTGGACAGCTGGCTGCAGAAATTCTGTGCTGACGAGATTGTGATCACCGGGGTGATGACCCACCTATGCTGCGAGTCAACCGCCAGGGCAGGATTCATGCGCGGCTACCGGGTGTGGTTCTGCGCGGACGGCACCGCCACCTATAATCTAGATTTCCATCTGGCCTCCCTGCGCAACCTGGCGCACGGTTTCGCCATCCCCGTCCTGACCACCGAGATCATCGGGGCGGTTTCATGAAACACTCCGTTGTGATGATCGTCGGAGGCGGCCCGGCAGGGATGACCGCTGCCATCCAGCTCAGGCGCTATGGCTTCGATCCACTGGTATTCGAATCCAAACGCCTGGGCGGGCTGTTGTGGAACGCTAACCTGGTGGAGAACTACCCCGGCTTCCCCGGCGGGATCTCCGGCCCGGAACTGGTAAAAAAAATCAGCCAGCAATTCTCACACCTGGGCATCCGAATGAAGCGCCAGCAGATCGAACGAGTCGATTACGATGGTGAAATCTTCACCGTCGAATCAAAGTATCAGTCATTCACCTGCGATGTGCTGGTGCTGGCCGCCGGAACAAAACCCAATCAATTTCCATCCGGCCTGATCCCCGATGAAGCTGCCAGCCGGGTGTACTACGAAGTCTCTGATTTGGCTGACCGGTGCAAAGCAAGTATCGCCATCATCGGGGCTGGAGATGCCGCCTTTGACTACGCCCTCAACCTTGCCAGCTGGGAAAACGAAGTGATGATCTTCAATCGGGGCACTGAAATAAAAGCACTGCCGTTGCTGCTGGATAGAGTTTTGAAGTTCTCATCCATCACCTATTATCAGAATACCAGCCTGAATGCAGTTCAATCAGTAGAAGGAAAACTGCAATTAGGGATGGTTGACGTAAGCGGCAAGACATCGTATAAAGTGGATGCGCTGTTAGGTGCTCTCGGCCGTTCTCCCACAGGCCCGCATCGCACTGAACGCCTGTCTGCGAATCTGGCTCATCTCCAGGAAAACGGTAGGCTACACCTTGTCGGCGACCTCCACAACGGCATCTACCGCCAGACCGCCATCGCAGTGGGGGACGGGCTGAAAGCGGCAATGAAAATTTATCAATTTCTCAGGGGAGAGGACGAACAATGATAATCGAAGCACAAGTGGGTTCAGATGATATTGCTGTAGTCTATGTGGGTAAATTCGACGACGGCGAACTGGTCGAGTTTGTAGAAGCGGTACAGCCACCCAGGCCGCGGGAAGATAAATGGGTGCTGATGCTCTCTACCCTTTACGGTTGCCCGGTGGAATGCCAAATGTGCGATGCTGGCGGCTTCTACCACGGCAAGATCAGCACCGAAAGGCTGCTGGCCCAGCTGGATTACATGGTTTACCGGCACTATCCTGACGGGGTAATCCCTTGCAAACAGTTCAAGATCCAGTTTGCCCGCATGGGTGAGCCGACCTTCAACCCAGACGTACTGGAGGTGTTGAAGACCCTGCCAACCCATTACAGAGCCCCTGGGTTGATGCCATCGCTCTCAACAATTGCCCCGCGCGGCGTGGATCACTTCTTCGAGCAGCTGATCGAGGTCAAGAACCAGTATTATGCCAGCGGCCAGTTCCAGTTCCAATTTTCTCTCCACACTTCCGACCAGGAGCTGCGCAAGAAACTGATCCCGGTGAAGACCTGGTCCTTTGAGGAAATGCGCGCCTTCGGAGACCGCTATTTTCGCCCCGGAGACCGCAAAATCACCCTCAACTTTGCCCTGGCAAAGGAAATCCCCCTGCGCCCGGAAGATCTGACTCCCCATTTCTCCCCGGAGAAATTCCTGATCAAGATCACGCCGTTGAACCCGACTTACACCGCCGAGAGCCATGGCCTGGACTCGTACATCGATACCAAGACCGGTCAGATGAGCGGCCTGGTGGTGGAATCGCTGGAACAAGCTGGCTACCAGGTGATCGTCAGCGTGGGAGATCTGGAAGAGAACCGTATCGGCTCCAACTGCGGGCAATACGTGCTCAAGCATGTCATGGCGGAATCCAAACTTGCCGGCGGATACATCTACAAGATCCAACATTTTTCAAATGAAGGGAATTATGCCTGACGCACAATTTAATTTTCCAAAAGGTTTTTTATGGGGAACAGCCAGCTCTGCCTACCAGGTGGAAGGGAACAGCAAGAACCACCAGTGGTACCTGTGGGAGCAAGAACCCGGAAGGATCGCCGAAGGGCACGTCAACGGACTGGCCTGTGACTGGTGGGGCGGCCGCTGGCGGGAGGATTTTGACCGCGCCAAACAAGGTGGGCACAACGCCATCCGTATTTCGGTGGAATGGAGCCGCATCCAGCCCGAGCGAGACCGCTGGGACGAAGATGCCCTGGATCATTACATCGAGATGCTTCGCCGGCTGGACCAGCTGGGCATCTTCCCGCTGGTCAACTTCCACCACTTCACCGACCCATTGTGGGTGGTAGAGATGGGCGGTTGGGAGAATGAGGAAGTCCCCGCATTATTTGCCGTATACGTGCAGAAAGTCACCGAAGCGCTGAAATCCTATGTCACCACCTGGCTGACCTCGAATGAGCCTAACGTGCCTGCAATCCTCGGCTACCTGACTGGCGAATTCCCACCCGGCGTGCAGGATTTGAACCGCTCGATAACCGTAATGACCAGTTTTGCCAAGGCACATGCCCTGGCCTACCAGAAGATCAAAACCATGCAGCCGGAGGCGCGCGTGGGATACGCCCACGCCTACCGGGGGTTCAATCCCAAAAACCCGCACAACCCGCTGCACCGCTGGTCGGCCAAAATGCACCACCAGATGATGAATGAATTCTTCCCGAACATGTTCACCCACGGGAAGGCAAGAGTGGGCACCAGAATCTTGCAAATCCCCGAAGCCAAAGGTACCCAGGATTTCTTTGGGCTGAACTATTACACCAGCGACGAGGTGAGTTTTAAACTCAACGCGGGGGCGGCCAACTTCTTCGCCGAGACCCAATTCCCGGAAGATGCCCCGCTCAGCCCCAATGGGATGATCGCCAGCACCCCGCACGACTTCTACAAGGCAATTGAATGGTCGCTCCAATTCGGCGTGCCGATCATCATCACCGAGAACGGCACCGAGGACGCGGAAGACACTTTCCGGCGCGAGTATTTGGCAGCTCACATCCACCAGGTTTGGCAGGCAGTCAATTTTAATTACCCGATTAAAGGCTATTTTGTGTGGACCTTGGTGGACAACTTCGAGTGGAACCACGGCTGGACACGGCGCTTTGGGCTCTGGGAGCTGGATACCAAAACCCAGGCCCGTAAGAAACGCCCCAGTGCTGATTTCTACGCCGAGATCGTGAAAAAGAACGCCCTCACCTCTGAAATGGTGCGGAAATATGCCCCCGGTGTGTTCGACTATCTATTTCCGGTATAGATACTCTCAACCACATCTGTATCAATCTATGGCATTATTTCTTCTCCTAATCCCCAACCACAAAGTGCCAGATCACTTCTTCTCATCCAAAAACTACCCAACTAACCCGAGGTTATGGTAAAATGTGCTCCGCTGTGGAGAGGTCGCATAGTCTGGCCTAGTGCGCACGCTTGGAAAGCGTGTATACCGAAAGGTATCGAGGGTTCAAATCCCTCCCTCTCCGCCAAGTAAAAAGTGTCCATTAGGACACTTTTTTATTTAGCTGGAAACTAGCGGATTTTCTCCATCACGATCGCGTCTTCTTCCCCTTTGTAATACTTCACCCAGCGGTCAATCTCCACGTAGCCATCCGCCCTATAGAGATTGATTGCCGCATAATTGGTTGCCCGCACCGTCAACCGGACGCGCGGCTGGCCCATTTCTTCCTCGGTCATGCTGATCAGGGTGCGGGCAATGCCTTTGCGGCGGTGGTCGGGGTGCACGCAGACCGTGGCGATCCAGCCCGTCCGGGACGGGTAGCGGATTTCCCCGGCGATGAAAGCGATCATCTCCCCCTCCCACAGGGCTTTGTAACGCACAATATTAGGAAACGAGAGCGCCCCAATCATGTCCATCAGCGGCCAGGCATCTAGCGGAAAACAGATTTTCTCCAGCCGGCGCAGTGGGGAGAGATCAAACAAATGGGCAGTCTGGATTTGGAGCTTTGACAGCAGTTCGTTCATATTTGGGTGATAAATTAGCAATGTCAGCTTAAATAGCAGGCAAGGGGAATGATACCATTACCCCTTGCCTGTCAGTTTAATTGTGCCCTATTTCTCCACGTTCCTGATGAAATCACCCATCATGCTGGTGAATTCCAGCGGGAAGATAAATTTGGTCGATGCGCCTTGCCCCAGTTTCTTAAGAGTTTCAAAATACTGCAAGGTCATGGTTTTCTGATCAATATCTTCCGCAGCTTTGAAGACCAACTGCAGTGCCTCGGCATATCCCTCAGCATTCAGGATGGCTGATTGTCTCAGACCTTCTGCTTCCAGAATGGCGGCCTGCTTCTTCCCGTCAGCAATATTGATCGAGGCTTCCTTCTCACCGGTGGACTGGGTCACCTGAGCGCGGCGTTCACGCTCGGCGGCCATCTGCCGGTTCATCGAGTCCTGGATCTCCCTCGGCGGGATGATCTCCCGGATCTCAACGTTGGTCACCTTGACACCCCAGCGCTCGGTGACCTCATCCAGGCGAGTGCGCAGCAGGTTGTTGATGTGGTCGCGCTCTGAGAGCACGTCGTCCAGTGGGATACCGCCGATCACCGCACGCAGTGTGGTGGTGGCCATACCTTCTGCCGCGCTCTCGAAGTTTCCCACCTGGATCACGCTGGCTTCAGCATCCAGCACCTTGTAATACCAGATGAAGTCCACCGAGATGGCAGCGTTGTCCTTAGTGATCGAAGTCTGGTGTGGAATCTCTCTGACTTGCTCTCGCAAATCTACCCTGCGGGCAGAATCCACCACCGGGATCAAAAAGACCAGGCCAGGGCCTTTCTCACCGATCGAACGCCCGAGGCGGAACACCACCAGCCGCTGATACTCCGGTACGATCCGGATGGCTGTGGCGAGCAGCACCACTCCGATTACACCCACTGCAGCGACTGCGCAGATCAAAAAAGTTGTTTCCATTTAGTTATCCTTTCATTAGATGATAGTTAGATCGAACGATTACAAAACAGGTTCGTCGATTTCTTCCACTTTGAGTACAAATCCACTCCGGTTGAGCACCTTCACAAAGCTGCCAGCCTTGATCGGCTGCTCACTTTCCGCCGTCCACATCTCCCCCTGAAGATACACAGAACCCTCCACATGGATATCTGTTCGGGCTTCGCCAATGCTGCCGATCAGTACATTTAGGTCATGGGCAGGAGATTTGGTCTCCGCTTCCAACACCTTGGCCATCATCAGCCAGATCAGGCTGCCGGCTGCTATCGAGGTCACGATCGCCAGCACCGGATGCACCGCCGGCCGCCACCATGTATCAGACCTGAACAGGAATGCTGAGCCAATCACAAACGCCGCCAAGGTCAGCACCAAATTCAACCTGCGCTGTTGATTGCGTAATGCAAAAATAAAGGGGATGATACCCGCCACTAATACAATCAGCGCCCAGACATTAATCTCAAGGTCCAGCACGCGCCATGCAGCCAGACCGAGCACGATCACCGCACCAACTTCAAAGAGTCCGGTCCCTGGCGTGAGAATGGCAAAGATCGTCAGCATGAAACCGACCACGATCAGAAGATAGGCCACATTCGGATCTAAGATAATGTCCATTCACACCTCCAACAGAAATCCTAATCTTTGAAAATTGATAGTACCCAAGCTAATATCATTATACATAACCCCCAAATCGAGTACAATCATATTTTGTAAGAGGAAAGTTAAATCCCCCGAAACGCCAATACGAGGAACCAAATGAAACTTGCCCTTGCCCAGATCAATACCCGGTTAGGCTGCCCAGACGACAACTTACAGAAACATCTCGACTATATCGCAAAAGCTCTCAGCCAGGATGTGGAACTGCTGGTCTTCCCTGAGCTTTCGCTGACCGGTTATATCCTCCAGGACTTGGTTCCTTCAGTCGCCTGCCGCCCAACAAACAACGATCCCATCTTCAACCCACTGATTAAAGCCAGCCAAAAACTCGACCTGGTCGTTGGTTTTGTGGAAGAAGATCTCCGCAGCCGTTATTTCATCTCGGCGGCATATCTTTCGGATGGCAAGGTGGTCCATGTGCATCGAAAGCTGTATTTGCCCACTTACGGCCTGTTCGATGAGGGCCGGTTCTTTGCGGCTGGAGACAGTGTGAAGGCTTTCGATACCCAATTTGGGCGCATGGGCATCCTGATCTGCGAGGATTTCTGGCATGCATCCCCACCATATCTCCTCTGGCTGGATGGCGCTGACCTGATGATCTTCATCTCCGCTTCGCCTTCCCGCGGATTAACCGCTTCTCCAACATTGGAAGCCTCGCGCTGGGTGGAGCACATCAACCGGGCCTATGCCAGTCTGTTCACCAGCTTTGTTGCCAGCACCAACCGGGTAGGGTACGAGGATGGGATTAATTTCTGGGGAGGGGCGCATGTCTACGGGCCAGATGGCGAATTGATTGGTAAAGGTCCCTACCAGAATGAAGCACTGACCAAGGTAGAGATTGACCTGTCAGAATTGCAGCATATTCGCACACGCCTTCCTCTGCTTCGGGATGAGCGCCCCGGGATTGTTCTGAAGGAACTGGAGAGAATTATCAATGGATAACCACCTGACCAGACGTGATTTCCTTAAACTGGCCGCGCTGCTGCCAGTCAGCCTGTACCTGCCCAAGATCACATCCTCGATAAACGGTGAAAAACCAAACGTACTGGTCATCATCTTCGACTCATGGTCTGCCTCAAACACTTCTCTCTACGGCTATCCACGAAAAACAACACCCAACATCGATAAGCTGGCAAAAAATGCCATTGTTTACCACAATCACTACGCCAGCGGGCATTACACCTATCCCAGCACCGCCAGCTTTCTCACCGGAGTATTACCCTGGGAGCACAAGGGGTACTGGTCCAACCCATACGAGAATATCCAAGAACCCTATTACCAAAAAAATATCTTTCATTATCTGCCCGAATATTACCGGTCAGCCTGTACCCACAACTCCCTTGCCAATGGGTTACTGGTGAATATGGCTGCCGGAATAGATAAACTGTTGCCGAAGTACAATCTCTCTATCATCCCGAATAAGTGGTACGATCGGCTTTTCTCGCACGACGAAGATATCTCAATCCTTTCCTGGATCAGGAACCTGGAGAACCTGGAGGAGGGTTTTGCGAATTCAGTCTTCTTATCCAGGTTTTACCGCCAATTTCGAGAGATAAGCCTGGCAAAGTATCGAGAACAATTTCCAAGGGGTATTCCAGCCTTCTCCCTAAAGGATAACTTTGTTCTGGAAACCGCTATCGATTGGGTTGCAGAGAACCTGCAAGAAAGCGCCACCCCATTCTTCAGTTATATTCACCTGCTTCCCCCTCATTCTCCATACCGGACCCGCCGGGAGTTTGTGGATCAATTTAAATCTGATGGATTTATCCCAATTAAGAAACCCCACCATCTTCTCGGGCAAAAACCGATCACCTACCAAGAACAAGTGGGATCCAGAAGAATGTACGATGAATATCTCCTGTATGCCGATTCAGAATTCCAGCGGCTGATGGAAAATTTAGCCCAGAAAGGGGGTTTAGAAAACACGATCGTTATCCTGACATCGGACCATGGAGAAATGTTCGAAAGAGGAATCCCAGAACATGGAACCCCATCCTTCCACAATCCGCTGGTTCATGTTCCATTGCTGATATTTCCGCCCGGCCAGCAGGAACGGATTGATATTCATGCTCTAACGACCACTGTGGATTTACTACCCACGATCCTGCACCTGACTGGGAATCCCACCCCTGCCGGGCTGGAAGGCGAGTTGATTCCCCCATTCCAGACAGAAAACCGATCCGAGCGCGCCATCATCACCGCCGACTTCAGACTGAGCCCCAAATCCGGCCCCTTATCGGATGGCACAATTATGATCCGAGCCTACGACTACAAATTCACTTATTTTTTTGGGACAAAAAATAAGTATAGTAAACTCCCAGACTCCTTTGGATTTGAATTATTTGATCTAGCAAACGATCGAGAGGAGATGGAAAACCTGTTTGACCCTTCAGATTCCCTCTCACAAACATTCCTGCAGATGATGGAAGATAAACTCCTGGAAAAGAATTTAGAACTTGTAAGATACAATTGACCGATGAGAAAAGAGTTGACCCGCAGGGATTTCCTCAAGCTGGCATCGCTGGTTCCGATTGTTAAGATCCTCGCCCCAAGAATTCCAAATCCTGAAAAAAACAATCTGCCAAACATCCTAATTTTGCTGTTCGATGCCTGGTCAGCGAAGAATGTATCCCTGTATGGCTATCCCCGAAATACCACCCCCTATCTGGAAAGACTGGCTCAAAAAGCAATTGTTTACCACAACCACTATGCAGGCGGCTATTTCACGGTTCCGGGCACTACCAGCCTGCTGACCGGTGTCCTTGCTTGGCAGCACCTTTATTTCCGGACCAAATATAAGCTGGCCCCTTATTATAAAGAACACAATCTATTTAGCGCCTTCCCTGAATACAAGCGGATCGCCTATTCACACAACCTGCTGGCAAACGATGTTTTAAATTTCCTGACAGATTCCTTGGATAAACTGAAACCATGGCAAGAACTGTACAAGTGGCCCAACCCGGCACAAAGTTTATTCTTTAGAGACAACGATATCTCGTCCATTGGTTGGATCCGTACAATGGATACCACTGATACGGGGGCTGCCAGCTCGGTCTTTTTGTCGAGACTTCTTTCCTATCTTATCGACAGGGCAAATCAGAAGCAAGCAGAAATTTTCCCTCTTGGGATACCGAGGAGCGGGCAATCCTTCCACTTTATCTTGGAAGATGCAATTGACTGGCTGGCTAATTTCGTCAAATCAGAAGAAGAACCTTTCCTGGCCTACTATCACCTCTTCCCGCCTCACGACCCCTACAACACCCGGTTCGAGTATCATCAGCACTTTAAAGATGATGGATACGCCCCTGAAGAGAAACCTGAACACTTCTTGTCTGCCGGAATATCGCATGCAAATAACCTGATTAACCGGCAGCAATATGATGAATATTTATTGTATGTAGATGCCGAGATTGACCGCCTTTTTGCTCTCCTTGAATCAACTGGCAAGCTAGAAAACACCTGGATACTCCTGACCTCTGACCATGGGGAAATCTTCGAAAGAGGTTTGAAGGCGCATCTGAAACCCAGCTTCTACGACCCTGGCGCAAAAGTGCCGCTATTAATCTTCCCTCCTGGCCAGAAAAACAGGATCGATATCCATGTCCCCACATCGGCCATTGATCTTCTGCCAACTTTGAAAACCATCCTGGGGCAAAAGACTCCTGAGTGGGCAGAGGGTCAGGTTTTGCCGCCCTTCAACCAGGACGATACCGAGAACCGTGCGATAAATATCCCTGACTGCCGGGAGTATGAAGCAGGCGAGCCATTCAGGCACGCAAGTCTGATGCTGCGAAAAGGCCGATATAAGCTTATCCATCACTTTGGTTCATCGTTTGGCTATGAACGCCTTAAAGGAAATCCATTATCAGAGCTTTACGATCTTGAGAACGACCCAGAAGAAATCACCAATTTGTTCGATCAAGAAACTGAACTGGGGAATGCCCTTCTCGGTGAACTGTACGCAAAGATGCGCGAGTTAAGTGTGAAAGAATAAGGGATAATTATGACTGAAAAAATAAAAAATTCCAGACTCTCATTTGGTTACTGGTTCAAACTCTTTCTGATCGTTGCCTTCCCTTTGCATGTCTGGGGACTGCTGATGATTTTCCGCGATATCGAGTTCATCACCGAGCGCACAAATCTATGGGATGCATTTGGTTATTCCGGTTATTCTCTCCTCTTTATCCTGGTGGAGAGCATCTTGCTTTCTGTGATCGTCTGGGCATTGAGCCTGCTGCTGCCGAAAGGCTGGGGAGAAAGCAGAATGCTTGCGGTCACCGGCAGTTTGTTTTCGATCCTTGCAGGCGCTAGCATTGTGGATATGGCTTTTCATGCGTTCAGTGAGGTTCGCATCTCAAAGCAATATCTCTACGGGCTTAAAAATTTCACCGCAACGACCTATGCCTTGATCTCAGCTGCGGTGATCGCCGCGATGGTCATCTCACTGTTGTTGATCCTGAAGACCAATAAAGGCGAGAAGGTGTTTACTGAAATTTTTGAGCGCGTCAGCATGCTGGGTTACTTATACCTGTTCCTGGATGCTGCCGGGATCGCGATCGTCATTCTTCGAAACTTGAGCGAAAAATATTAAATAATCACCTCACTTGGCATGTTGTATACGCCAGCTTAGCGCAGAATTTCGCCTGGTAACCTGATCATTGTTCACCGCGATGGAAAGCGCTTTGGTATTGGTCACCAGCACGCAAATCCGTTTTGCCCGTGTCACCGCAGTATAAAGCAGGTTGCGCTGCAGCATCATATAATGATGGGTGAGCAGGGGGATAACCACGGCAGTAAACTCAGACCCCTGAGACTTGTGCACTGAGATCGCATAGGCCAGGGTGAGCATATCGGCCTCACTCCAGGCGTAGACCACCTTGTTGCCCTCAAAATCCACCGTCAGCAGCTTTTCGATCGCAGAGATTGATTTCACAAAGCCGATATCCCCATTGAAGACCTGTTTATTGTAATCATTGCGTGTCTGCATCACCCGGTCCCCGACACGAAAGATCGTCCCAAACAAGCTGCGTTCCGGTTTGAGAGGACCTGGCGGATTCAATACCTCTTGCAGACGGGAATTTAATGCATGGATTCCTGCTGGTCCGCGGTACATCGGCACTAGCACCTGGATTTCGCCAGGGGAGATGCCAAACCTCTCCGGGATGCGATTCCGGACGAGATCAACTACCCAATCGGCAGCCTTTTCAGGCACATCCGCCGGAAAGCGAAAAAAATCTTCCGCGCTGGTTTCAAACAATGGAATTTCACCCTGATTGATCAGGTGAGCATTGGTAATAATCTCTGACCCTGCCTCCTGCCGGAAAATTTCTGTCAGTGTAGTGATCGGAACAACCCCCGAAGCAATAATATCCCTGAGGACATCTCCAGCGCCCACAGAAGGCAGCTGATCGATATCACCAACCAATAGCAGATGCGTACCCGGCTCTAGTGCTTTCAGCAACTGGTTCGCCAGGATCACATCCAGCATCGAGACCTCATCCACTACCAATAGATCAAGCTTGAGTGGGTTCTCATCATTATGGGAAAATCCATCCACCGGAGAATAAGCCAGCAGGCGGTGGATCGTGCTGGCTGGGTGGCCGGTTGCTTCTGAGAGACGCTTGGCTGCCCGTCCAGTGGGAGAGGCCAGGGCAAAGCGTTTCCCGGCTTTTTCCACAATCGTAATAAGAGATTTCAATGACGTCGTCTTTCCAGTTCCCGGGCCGCCCGTGAGGATGCTGACCGGGTGACTCAGCGCGGTTAAGACTGCTTCAGTCTGTTTCTCAGAAAGGCCAGGAGGAAGTTCTGTGAACATCGGAGGGATATCGCTCAATCCCGGTGGAAAAGATTCCGCCAGATCAGTCAACCTCCGGGCAATCCCCAATTCAGCATAATAGAACGGCGCCAGGTAAACTGTATCCAGCTCAGTTCCAATCTGTTGTCCTGGGGGCAGGTTATCTAATACCACCAACTCAGCCGCAGAAAGACTGCTGATGCCCTCCTCGATCTGACCAGCTGTAACCCCCAGCAGATTGACAGCCTTGGAGATCAATTCAGGCTTTAATCCAAAAACATGACCATCTCCGGTCATTTCCTCGAGAAGGTAGAGGATCCCAGCCTCAATCCTGGTGGGATCACCTTTGGGCAGTCCGGTGGATTGGGCAATCCGATCGGCAGTTTTGAAACCGACACCGTAAATATCGCGTGCCAGTTGAAACGGATTATTTTGCACCACCCCCATTGCCTGATCGCCGTATTCTTTATAGATTTTCAAAGCCAGATTGGTGGTGATCCCGTGTCCATGCAGGTAAACCATGATCTCCTTGACCTGGCGCTGCTCCTCCCAGGCCTTCACAATCAAAGCCATACGCTTTCTGCCGATATCCGGTACCTCGCGCAGGCGTTTGGGATGGTTTTCGATAATATCGAGGGTCTCCGCACCAAAGTGATCCACGATGCGTTCAGCAATCCTGGGCCCGATCCCGGCAATCAACCCTGAGCCCAGATAACGCTTCACACCTTCCAGTGTAGCCGGATAAGCCTGCTCAAGGGTTTCAATCTTGAACTGCCGTCCGTGCCGGGGATGATCCACCCACTCCCCATGCATTTTGAGATACTCACCCGGGGATAGATCAGGCAAATTGCCAATCACAGTCACCAAACCCTGGCGGTCTTCGGCATCTCGCTGTGCATCATCGGGCTCCAGCTTGAATACTGTATAGCCGTTTTCAGCATTATAAAAAGTTATTCGTTCAATCGATCCTGCCAATATGTCCACAAATAGTATTATACCTGTTCGACTTGCGGGGAGCGGAGGTCTATGGCAGAATAACAGCATCATGATCCGTTATATTTTCTTTGTCTTCATGATCGGCTTAGGCGTGGTGCTTGGCAATTACTATGCCGCAGAAATCAATCCGCTTGAAGTCCTGGATGCCCCTCTGGATACCCTGCGGGTGGATTATAAGACTGATTATGTGCTGATGGTTGCGGAAGTCTACTCACTGGATGGAAATCCGGGACAGGCAGCCAAACAATTGGCCCAGCTCAGCTCCGCTAAACCGATTGAGACGGTCAATCTGGCAATTGTCTTCGCCCTTGAAAACGGTTATTCCCCCGATGACCTGGTGTTACTTCAGCAATTGAGTGAAGCCATGAGCACTTGGGATCCAAAACTGTTAGAATTTGAAGAAGGCGACAACTGATGCCAGAGCGTAAATCACCGTTCTACCTACTCACCGGCCTGCTTTTCGGGCTAATCCTCGGCGTGGTCTATGCCTGGGTTCTTACCCCGCAAGAAGCGCTTGAAACCCAGCCATCGATGCTGCGCAGCGACTTCAAGGATACCTACCGCGAAATGATCGCCAGGGCATACTTATACAGCAATGATCTCGGTAGAGCGAAAGCCCGCCTGGCATTGCTAGACGATGAAGATCCAGTGCGTGAATTGGCTGTCCAGGCACAGCTATCCCTTGGGCAGGATGCTGAAAACCGGCCAGCCCACGCCCTGGCAGCGCTGGCTGCTGCCCTGCAGGAAGAGAGTGAGGGTACGCCGATGGCTTCGGTAGAGGGCACCCTTCTCATGGATATCACTCGAGAGGCAGACAGCGGGGAGACAACGCCAGAGCCCACCGAGGGTGGGGCCACACCTGTTGAGCCCGCTGACACCCAGAATACCCCGGCGCCCACCCGCGATGCGGGTACTGACAATACACCGGAACCAACAACCACACCGACCGCCACGGCGACACCCACCGCGACACTTGGCGCCCCCTTCATCCTGAATGACATGCAGCTGGAATGTAACCCGGCAATCGACCCGCCAAAGATCCAGATTTACGTGTTCGATGCCGCTGGAGAGCCTGTCCCTGGTGTGGCTGCCCTGGTCTTCTGGGAAGGCCAGGTGGATCGTTTTGTGACCGGTCTGAAACCCACATTTGGGCTGGGTTATGCCGACTTTGAGATGGACCCGCTCAAAACTTATACCCTGCGCCTGGAAAATGGCGGCGATCCAATCCAATCGATCACCGGACGGCTGTGTGAAGACGGAGGGGAATCCTATTACGGCTCGTGGCGGTTTAATTTCGTCCAGCCGTGAACTCGCAATTGTTTACATAACTTAACATCCGATTTCAATTCGAGTATAATTTCTGGTTGAGGCACCCCCATTCAAAAACTTTTAAGGATTATATGGACCTTCAGGAATTTCTCAAACAACGCTGGGTGATCATCGCCGTGTTGGGAATTGTCAGATTGGTGCCCCCCCGGCTGGGGTACGCGATTGTAAACCTTACCGCCAGGCGGATAACCAAACAAAAACCCAAGGTGTACTATAAATTGCGCAAGAATCTAGCCCATATTCCGGGTACAGATGCTCACCCAGGGAAATTAGACCAACTCACCAGCCAGGCATTTTACCATGCGGTTAAGTATTATTTCGATTTTTACCGTATGGCGAAGAGACCAGACCATCGGGTCAAACGCTCGGTACACATCCCAGGTGAAGTATACGATAAGATCAAGCATGCTCAACAAACAGGGAGAGGTGTCATCCTCGCCGGCATTCACACCGGCAATTTCGACCTCGGTATGGTCGCGCTGGCCACAGATAGTTTGATGATCACCGCCCTTTCATCTGCCAATCCCAACGAAGCCTACAAGGTTCAAAATAAGCTGCGGTCCAAATCCGGGTTAGAACTCTTGCCTATCAATCCGGGATCGTTGAAGAAAGCTTTGAGACTGCTTAAGAACAATGGTATTGTTGCCACCGGCCTGGATTGGCCGCATCCAGAAGAAACTTGCAGAATCAATGTCTTTGGCAAACCGGCATATGTGCCGCTTGGTACCGCCCGCTTGGCTCTGCTCAGTAATGCGTTGACCATGGTTGTCAGCTTCTACACAAAACCAGACGGCAACGAGGGTGTTATAATTTCAGACCCGATTGATGTAATCCGCACTGGGAACCGCGAAGAAGAGATTATCTTGAATACCGAAGCATATATGCGGATTTTTGAGGAATACATCCAGCGATACCCTGATCAATGGATGATGTTCCATCCATTCTGGGCTGATGAAGAAAAGTCCAACTTCAGAGGAGAAAAGCATGTCTGACAAAAAACGGGAACATGTCAGGATCAATGATATTCTGCTTGGACCGGTTGAAAGACCGGCATTGCAATATTTCTGTAAGACTGCCCCGGCGTGGATGACACCTGATACGATGACATTCATCGGCATATTCGGTGCATTGATGATCGCTGCAGGGTATATACTGGCCAGCAAGAACCTGGCGTTCCTCTGGCTGGCCAGCGCCGGTTATCTGGTTAACTGGTATGGTGACAGCATGGATGGCTCTCTGGCGCGCTACCGCAAAATCGAACGTCCCAAATATGGGTACTACATTGATCATATTGTGGATATAGTCAACGAATTCATTGTCATCATGGCGATGGGAATCTCTTCACTTGTACATTTCGAGATCGCTGCCCTTACTTTAATCGGCTACCTGATGCTTTCCGTGCACACTTTTTTACGAACTTATGTGGATGATGTTTTTAAAATTTCATTCGGCAAATTGGGTCCGACTGAGGTGAGAGTGATTATCATTCTAATAAACACTGCGGTATTCTTCTTGGGGAACCCAAAATTTGAAGTTGTGTTTAATTGGACCCTGACTTTATACGATATGCTCTTACTAATCGTGATTGCCTTGATCTATATCATCTTCTTCTCCACGATCATCACCACTGGGCGCGATCTGGCCAAACTTGGAGAATGATTTCTATTCCTGATGCGATCCGCTGAATTTTTCCTGCTGGCGGATGATTTTGAACCCGCCTACCTCCACCTGTATGAGACCGGAGAACTGGCCGAGCGGGTAGAAGAAGCGATTGCCTCGCTGGAAAATTGCCATGGCTGCCCGCGGGAATGCGGGACAAATCGTCTTGCCGGGTTCTCTGGGACCTGCAAAACAGGCAAACATGCGATCGTAAGCAGCGCATTCCCGCATATGGGAGAAGAGAATTGCCTCCGGGGGAGGTTTGGGTCTGGCACGATCTTCTTTTCCGGCTGCAGTCTGAGGTGTGTCTTTTGCCAGAACTACGAGATCAGCCATACCTCACTGGGAAGCGAGGTCACAACCAGTGAATTGGCTGAAATGATGCTTTCTCTGCAGAAATCTGGCTGCCATAATATCAACCTGGTCACCCCAGATCATATTATTCCCCAAATCCTCGCTGCTCTGGAAGTTGCGATAGGAAAAGGGTTGAGATTACCAATTGTTTATAATACCTCCGGCTTTACCTCCATGCCGTCACTTGGATGGCTGGATGGGGTCATCGATATCTACATGCCGGATTTTAAAACATCCGATTCTAATCACGCAAAAACATATCTGCAGGCAAAGGAATATCCCGCTGTGGCCGAAAAAGCCATCAGGGAGATGCACCGCCAAGTGGGAGACCTGAAGCTTGACCAGCAGGGAATTGCCAAGCGGGGGCTGCTCGTCCGCCACCTGGTAATGCCCGAGGATGTCTCCGGCACCAAGGTGGTGATGGAAAAATTGGCACAAATATCCCCTGATACCTTCATCAACATCATGGGACAATACCGCCCATATGGCAAAGTCGGCAGCGATGACCGCTATTCCTTGATCGGCCGCCGTCCGACCCGTTCGGAGATCACACAAGCATACCAATATGCCCGTCAGGCAGGCTTGTGGCGATTTGACCACCCCTGATCTCAAATAAAGACAAGAAAGGGCCGCATTGAATATCAAAACAACCCCAAACACGCCTCAGGAGACTGCCAATCTGGCTGCCAGTCTCTGGAATAACGGCCATTATTGAGCAGAGAGCGTACTGGCAGCAGTTGCTGCCCAACAGAAAATTGAATCTGAGCTGATCCCCAAAATCGCCACCGTATTTTGCAGCGGCCTGGCCGAGACAGGGAACATCTGCGGTGCGCTTTCTGGCGGATTGCTGGCTCTGAGCATGGTTGAAGGCCGGTCTGCTATAAAAGATAGCCGTGATGACCTTTATCAGAAGGCAAACCTCCTCGTCGAAGGATTTGAACAGAAATTTAGCCACATCAATTGCCAAAATCTAATCCAACTCCAATTAGGGACTGAGGAAGCAAGTAATGCATATCGAACTCGCGGCCTGAAAACACAGTGTGAGGGGTATATCCGGGAGACCGCGTCCAGAACTGTGGAGCTGCTTTCCTTGCCGGATTGATGCCGCAATCCGCTAACTGCTTGGGCAAATGGATTTAATCCAGTACAATCCTGATATGGAAATTAACCTGACAATTAATCCTGAGCTGGCGACTCAAATTTTGACTGGGTTTATTACAAGCGAGCTCACTCGGGCAGGATTCTCAAAAGCTGTGATTGGACTCTCTGGCGGCATCGACTCTGCAGTCAGCTGCTATCTGGCAGCCCAAGCTTTGGGCTCCAATAACGTATTGGCTATACGCATGCCTTACAAAACCTCCTCCCCCGAATCCACTGCGCATGCCGGACTGGTGATTGAAGACCTTGGGGTGCAATCCAAAACAATCGAGATCACCGATATGTGTGATCCACTGATTGCACAAACACCGCCGGATGCCACCCTGCGCCACGGCAATATCATGGCCCGGATGCGCATGGTCGTGCTGTACGACCAATCTGCTGATTTCAACGGCTTGGTGATTGGTACAGGGAATAAAACCGAAATCCTGCTGGGGTATACAACCATCTTCGGCGACTCAGCCTGCGCGATCAACCCGATTGGTGATCTATACAAGACCCAACTGCGCCAACTGGCTGCCGCGCTGGGTGTGCCTGACCAAATCATCAAAAAACCCCCTTCGGCAGATCTTTGGACCGGCCAAACCGATGAGGATGAACTCGGTTTTACCTATCAGCGGGTAGACCAGCTTCTTTATCTTCTTGTTGACCAGCGATTTTCCCCTGAAGAATGTGTTGAAGTTGGGTTCGACCAGGGTTTCGTCAAAAAGGTAGTTCAGCGTATTCAACAGAATCATTACAAACGGATCATGCCGCCGATCGCCAAGTTGAGTAACCGCACGGTCGGGTATGATTTTCTATACTTAAGAGATTGGGGCACCTAACCAAAGCAAATTGGGGTTACTTTGGTTATAAAGATCGAAAAAATGTGCGAGGTCTTTTTTATCGCTCTCTACACTGCCATCTAAGGTCCCTTGAATAATAGAAAAATGAGAATTAGCATCCCACCCGCATTGAAACACCGCCAATTTGCCCTCCTCTGGTATGGGCAGGCATTTTCTGTGGTTGGCAGCCAAATGCAGGTGTGGGCTTTATTTTGGCATATTGACGAGATCACCAAAGCCCCAATTGCATTAGGGATGGTGGGAGCAGCGCGTGTGGTGCCGATTATCCTGTTTTCTATCTTCGGCGGCGCAATTGCCGATCTTTTCGATCGGCGGAAGTTAATCTTCATCACTCAATCCTCCGAGGCGTTGTTGGCACTGGCTCTCTTCTTCTTAACTTTCACTGGGCAAATTCAACTCTGGCACATTTACCTGATCACCGCTTTGCAGGCATTGGTCTTTTCTTTTGATATCCCAGCCAGACAGGCGATGATCCCCAATCTGGTACCGCGCAAGATTTTGCCGAACGCCTTGAGCATGAGCATGATTGCCTTCCAGCTTGGATCAGTTATTGGCCCAGCTTTGAGTGGGTTGGTGATTGCTTGGGCCGGGATTCAATACACATATCTGATCAATGCGCTGTCATTTGGGTCTGTGATCCTGGCCCTCATCCTAATGGGACCGATCCATCAGGACACCTCCATCCGCCAGACCCATGCCCGCGTTGATAGGAAGATGATCCGCGAAGGACTGCATTTCACTTTCAACAATCCACTGATATTGAGCAGTATGATCCTGGATTTTGTCGCCACCTTTTTTGCCAGCGCCAATACTCTGATGCCTATCTTTGCCCGCGAGGTATTGGGACAGGATGCTACAGGGTATGGTATCTTGTCAGCCGCCCAATCGGTGGGGGCCGTTTCAGCCGCTGTAGTGATCTCTCAGATGAAAGAAATAAGAAAACAAGGGCGCATCCTGTTAGCTGCGGTGGTCGTATTTGGGCTGGCAACTGTCCTCTTCGGATTTTCGCGGATATTTTGGCTGTCGTGGGCTGCGCTGGCATTGACCGGGGCTGCTGACACTGTGAGCATGGTGATCCGGCAGACTTTGCGCCAGCTGCAAACACCGGATAAGCTGCGCGGCCGGATGACCAGTGTAAACCAGATATTCTTTGCAGGAGGCCCGCAGTTGGGTGAGATTGAAGCAGGCGTGGTCGGGCAGGCATTTGGGGTCCAGGCGGCAGCCGTCATTGGAGGGATTGCCTGTATCCTCGGTGTAATCCTGATCGCCAAAAAATGGCCGCAATTACCAAACTATTACGGCGATGAACCGGCACTCGCAGGCAGGGATTAACCCTCCCCCAACAACCGGTTGTGCTCAATTTCCCACTCAGCCATGCTTTGCTGCAGCTCTAGTTCAAGATACGCATAATCCTCACCCAACTGCTGGATGGCATCAGGCTCTGGTGGAGGATTTTGTAGAATCAACCCTAGTTTTTCCATCTGTTCTTCCAAGTGGATGATCTTATCTTCCAGCGCATGGATTCGCGTCTCAATGCGTTGGCGCTCGAATTTAGATAGTTTATTTACCTGTGGCCGGGAAGATTTTTCACCGGCGGCGGGTTGATCTTCTGATGAAGAGACTGGTTTTTCTTCGACAGCAAGGGAGGGCTCCAGACCCAAATACTCCCGGTAACTGCCCTTAAAGACGTTCAGTGAACGCGCAGATGGATCAATATCCCAGATTTGAGTTGCGAGGGCATTGATCAGGTAGCGGTCGTGAGAAACCATGAGAATTGTCCCTTCAAATTCAGCCAGCACCTGCTGCAAGATTTCCTGCCCGGGGATATCGAGATGGTTGGACGGCTCATCCAATAACAAAAAATTAGCATCTAGCAAACCCAGCTTGGCCAAAGCCAAGCGGCCGCGCTCCCCACCCGATAGAACAGAGATCTTTTTGTAATGATCCTCCCCCCTGAAGAGGAACCGCCCCAGATAATTTCGGATCTCTTTCTCAAGCATGGCATTTCCCATCTGATCAAGCTCCTCAATCAGATTATTGGAAGGTCTCAGGTCTTCATGAGCCTGGGCGAAATACCCAATCTTCAGGCTGGCGCCGGTGCGCAGTTCCCCTCTTAGAGGCGCAATCTGCCCCAATAAGGTACGCAGAAAAGTGGTTTTACCAGAGCCGTTGGGGCCGATCAAGGCAACACATTCCTGCCGGCGAAGGTCCAACTCTTCCACCTCAAACAATGGTTTTCCCGGGTATCCAATTGACAGGTTTTCAGCACTCAGCACAACATTCCCGCTGCGCTGCTTGGCTCTGATCTTGAGGTTAAGGCGCTGCAGGCGGTTGTCGGGGACATGCAAAGCCGCCAGGCGGCTTTCTGCCTCATGGACGCGCATTGGCTTATTGTCAATACCGCCTGCCTCATGGGCAACCCGCGCCCAACTTTTACCGCGGATGCCGTCAAAGCCTAATTTCTCCACTGCTTCAATTTCTCTGCTGAGACGGCTGAGTTTCCCCTTAGCCATCTGAACACGCTGCCCGGCAATATTTTTCTTGATATAATCCAGCTCTTTGTGCATCCGGGCCAACTCGCTCTCATAAAATTGCTTGCGTTCATTCCAGCGCTCCTCTCGCTGGTGCAGGTAGTGAGTGTAATTTCCGCGGTAGGTTTCAAAACCATAACGGCTCATCTCGTAAATATAATTGACCACCTGATCAATGAAATACCGGTCGTGTGAGACGATTAATACCGCCCCCTCCCAATCCCGCAGATAACTCTCAAGCCACTGAACAGCCTGAATATCGAGATGGTTGGTCGGTTCATCCAGGATTAGCATATCCGGGGCAGCCAGCAATAAACGCGCTAACCAGGCTCTTGTCCGCTGCCCGCCGGAAAGGTGGTCCAGCGGCATATGATAATCAGACTGATCAAAACCCAAACCTGTAAGCACCTGTCTAATCCGGGTTTCATAAGTGTAACCGCCAGCCAGCTCAAATTTCTGCTGCAAACGGCCGTACTGGGCAAGCACTTCCTGATCATCCGGGGTGGCAGCCATTCTGGCTTCAAGTCCTTTTAGCCGTGCTTCCTGGCTGCGCAGACCCGCAAGCGCATCAAGGCATTCGGCCCA
Organism: Anaerolineales bacterium; assembly: GCA_016932165.1. Classification (GTDB taxonomy): domain Bacteria; phylum Chloroflexota; class Anaerolineae; order Anaerolineales; family UBA11579; genus UBA11579. The sequence goes on along the minus strand of JAFGDK010000074.1, from coordinate 69,713 downwards.
TAAAGACTGACCACCCAGACGGCCTACCTCCTGCGGAAGATACCCCAATTGCGTCGATTTTGCCAGTTGGACATTCCCGCTGGTAGCTGAATCCTGATTGGCAAGAATCTTGAGCAGGGTTGTCTTACCAATCCCATTCGGGCCAACAATAGCCACACGGGCGCGGTGCGGAATGCTCAGATTGATCCCTGAAAAGATCACTTCAGGTCCAAACGATTTTGTCAGATTGGTTGCAGTCAGTACGGCCATGATCGTAGTCTCATCGGTGATGAACTCGCCTTATTATCAAAGGGAAAATATCTTCTCCGAAGTATAATTTTACCGCAGGAAAGTCAAGGGGTTGAAATTTTATGATAAAACGACATAACTGAATCAGACGCAAAGATGTTTGGCTTCCAGCCAAATATCCTTATGGGACCAGAGGTGTGATCAATCTGGCACAGGGTTTGCATCATCATTCGGTAAACAACATGATATAATCTATGCCTTGTAATCGGGAAAAAACCCCAGGGTACAGAAAATATGACAGAAAACAACAAGCCTCAAAAAAACAAGCAGGGCAAAAGGGTAAAACCTGATACCCTGATGAAGATCCTGGGAGGCGCATTTATCCTCTCTTCACTGGTCACCGCGATTTTTGCCTTCAGGTTCGTCAGGGAGATGATCAGCACCACCGATATCTTTCAACTGGGTGGACTGGCAGTTGAAGCCTCAGATCAATCTGAAGAAGACGGACTTGTGGATGCTGCGGGCGAAGAAATCTCCACCGGCGAACTGACCGTTTCCGAATCAGGCGAGGTTGATTTTACCAACCGAATAAATTTCCTTCTATTAGGTCTGGACTATCGTGACTGGGAAGCCGACGGCGGCCCATCGCGGTCAGATACTATGATCGTATTCACCATTGACCCGGTTGGAAAAACCGCGGCCATGCTCTCCATTCCCCGAGACTTGTGGGTGAATGTCCCCGGTTATGGGCAGAACAAGATCAATACCGCCTATTTTCTTGGAGATGCCAATCGCCTGCCCGGCGGTGGACCTGAGCTGGCCAGCCGTACGGTTGAAGAATTCCTCGGAATCGAAATACACTATTGGGCGCAGGTGGATTTTACCGCCTTCGTGCAATTCATCGACTACATTGGCGGTATCAAGATGGATATCCCAGAACCGATCACCCTTGAAATAATCGGTACAGAGAAAAAAGAATACCTTTCTGCCGGGCGCGTCACACTGCCAGGTTCAATTGCCCTGGCTTATGCACGCAACCGCTCTGAGGGGGATGGAGACTTCTCCCGCGCGCAACGCCAGCAGCAAGTGATCTTAGCCATTCGCAACCAGGTGGCGCGTAAGGATGTCCAGCGAATGATCCTCAGCAACCCCAAGGGCATTTGGGATATATTTTCCGAAAACATCCAGACCAATATCCCCTTCACCGATGCTTTCAATCTCGGTAAATTAGCCATTCAAATCAACCCTGAGCAGATTGGGCAATATGTCATCTCACCGCCTGATTATGTAACCCATGCCTATTCGCCAGACGGGCTGAATATTCTCAAACCAATCACCCAGAATATCCGCATATTGCGAGATGAAATCTTCACTCCCTCGGGGATCGTTGGCCCTGGTGCAGTTGGCGCAGATCCGAATGTGCTAATGCAGTCTGAAGAAGCAAAAGTCGGCGTCTATAATGGTTCTTCGGTGAATGGTTTGGCCGCGGCCACAGAGGCCTACCTAACTGGGTTGAAGGTCAACGTCAGCGAGGTCGGCAATGGAGACTATGTGCCATCCACCACTATTTATGACTACAGTGGAAAACCTTATACAGTTCAATATCTCGTTCAAGTTTTTGGTATCCAAAACACCCGTATCTTTAACAGCTACGACCCTACCAGCCCAATCGATATCGCTGTGGTGCTTGGAAATGATTGGTTGGTGCCGGAAGAATAAATTCATCCCATCACAAATAGCCCCCGGCGAAGTGCCGGGGGTTTTTCAAATCCGCCATCGCTTTTCCTCTTAATTGTATTTGCCACCATTCAAAGTTATCATGTACAATTCTGGCATGCCAGACTATCCAAATTCAGCCCAGATCATTTCCAAAAGACGGCACCGGCAACGCAGTGGGCGCAACAGGCCATCCTTTGGGATCAAACGCAGCGGGGTGGCGCTCCTAGCAATCTTCAGCCTCTTGCTAGTAGCTGGTATTCTGGTATCTGCACTGTATTACGCCTCCATCGCTGCCGATCTGCCCAGCATAGAAATCCTGCCCCAATTGCTGGGCGAGGATGGGACTTTTCGGCAGCCCACCCGGCTCTACGACCGCACCGGAGAACACCTGCTAGTCACCCTCGAAAACCCAAATGCCGCGCCAGCCAAATATCAGTTCCTGGAACTAATTCCAAAAGAAGTGATTAATGCCACCCTCGCGGTACGTGATCCTGATTTTTGGCAGCATCCGGGATTCCAACGCCAATCGGATAATCCAGGTCTGGCTGAGGAGCTGGTTCTTGATTTTTTGCTCTATGATGAAGAAGAAAGCATCCAGCGCATCTGGCGCACTAGGCTGCTGGCCGCCCAAATAACCTGGGAATATGGCCGGGAGACCATACTGGAATGGTATCTGAATAATGCGGCATTTGGTCAATTGGCCTATGGAGTGGACGAAGCCGCCTGGGTCTATTTTGATAAATCTGCCCGGGATCTAAACCTTGCTGAGGCTGCTCTGCTAGGTGCTGTAGTTGATTCTCCCGCTCTGAACCCAATTGATGCTCCTGAAGTGGCCAGACAGCGACAGAGCCAGGTACTTGCCGATATGCTCGCCCTTGGATTGTTGAACCAGGATCAGGCATTGAGTGCCAATGCGCAACCCATTCTGGTGCTGACCACCGCCTTGCCTCTCCAGATGACAGCCTCGGATTTCACCACCTCTGCACTTGAAGTTCTCTATGCAGAAATTGGCGCAGGACGCGTCCAACGCGGTGGGTTGGATGTGATCACCAGCGTAAACCTGGACCTGCAAGAACAAGCCAGCTGTGCCAGGGCGATCCAACTTGCCAGGCTTGGCGGAACCCTGCCTTTGGATACGCTCGGCAGCCAGAATTGCCCAAGTGGAGCGCTGCTCCCCAGACTCAGTCAGGGTGATATCCTCAACAACCAATCTTTGGATGCAAGTGTAGTTGTCTCTGATCCCCTGAGTGGCGAAGTTTTGGCCATTGCAGGAGATGCCCAGGTTACCCACCAAGCAGGAACAATCCTCTCCCCATTTATTTACCTGACAGGCTTTACTAGGGGAATGGAACCAGCATCACTCGTCTGGGATGTTCCCGGTAGCATCCCTCCAGAACTGGAAGGTTTTAGCAACTTCGACGGCACTTTCCACGGCCCGATGCGAATCCGGACTGCCTCTGCGTATGACTATCTGGTACCTTTATTATCGACGCTACAGCAAGTCGGGGCAGGAAACGCCTGGAACACCAGCTACCAGTCGGGGCTGGTTTCCCTGGCTACCTATGCACAATTGAATGATTACGCTCCTCTGGTTGACGAAGGACGGGTCTCGTTGATGGAAATCACTCAGGCCTACAGCATGTTGGCAAACTCAGGCACGCTGGCAGGGGCAGACCCTGGCAGCCGCAGGGCGATCAACGGTCCCGATACAGTCGTTGTCCCAATTCTTATCCGCCAGATAAACGACAGGCTGGGTCTGCAATGGAATCTTCAAGTGCCGTCATCCAAACCTGTAACTACCGCTCAGCTTGCCTACCTAGTCACCCACATGCTCAGTGATGAAACCCTCCGCCGGAAAAGCCTGGGGCACCCCAACGATTTTGATATTGCCAGACCGGTTGCCGGGAAACAGGGACGTGGACTGACCGAATCCTCTGTCTGGACGTTGGGGTATACACCAGAGACTATCGTCGGTGTCTGGGCGGGAATAGAGCCGGAAGATATGCCCAGCGGAGAGAGATCCTTATCTGTGTCAGCCGCCAGCGGTTTGTGGCACGCGATCATGAAAACTGCCAGCCAAGGAAAAGAAATTCAAGATTGGGTAGAGCCGATCGGCATTGTCCATCAGGTTGTCTGCGATCCCTCCGGAATGCTGCCCACCAAAGAGTGTCCAAATACCGCTAATGAGGTCTTCATCACTGGCAGCGAACCGCTGCAAGCAGATCATCTCTACCAGAGTTTTGTGATCAATACCCAGACCAATCGCCTGGCGACAATCAGCACCCCGCCCGAATTCGTGGAAGAACGGGTTTATCTGGTTGTGCCGCCCGAAGCACAGACCTGGGCGGAACAGGAAGGCCTGCCGCTCCCGCCTGATACCTACGATGTGGTTTTCAACCCCGGCCCGCCCAGTGAAACGGCCAGCATCACCTCACCCGAGGTCTTCAGCTACGTTTCTGGGATTGTGGAAGTGCGCGGCAGCGCAAGTGGTGAGAATTTTGAACTCTATCGTGTCCGAATCGGAGAAGGACTCAACCCGCGTCAATGGCTGCAAATTGGAGAGGGCTCCAACCGCCCGGTAAAAAATGGGCTCCTCACTCGCTGGGACACCACCGGCCTGAATGGCTTGTATGCGCTTCAAGTGCAGGTTGTGGCTGAAAACCAATCTATCGAGACAGCATCCATCCAGGTAACGGTAGACAATCAGCCCCCCGTGATCCAGCCCCTCCACCCTTTGGAAGGGGAAATCTTACAGTTTCCCGATCAGAAGGAACAGACCTTTCAGGTGACAGTTTCAGATAATCTCGGCCTGGTACGGGTAGAATTTTGGATTGATGGCAGCTTGCACTCAATGATCTCAGACCCGCCCTACACGATTCCCTGGAGCGGCACGATCGGCCAACATCAGCTGGAAATCCGTGCCCTGGACGTAGCCGGCAATATCGCCATCATCGTGATCAATTTTAAAATGGAAGAGTGATCAGCGTACCTTTTTACGGAAATACGCCGCTGCCAAGCCGCCAGCTAATGCCAGCAACAAGAGTACACCCTGTAAAATCCTGATGGTGGAAATCTGGCTGCCAGGCAGAAGCTCATCGCCCGGCCTCGTAAGCTGGGGGGGAAGGATATCCTCGTCAGCTGTGCCGGCTTCTCCTTCTACCTGATCAGCATCCCCCTCCTTTTCGAGTGGCAGACCGCGCTGATCACCCTCAACTGTGGGGGTAGATGCAGCAGCACCCACCACCTGCTGCGCCTCTTCGGTAGGCGTTGGCGGCAATCCCCCTCCCCCAGATGGTTCAACGGTCCCCTCCGCACTATCTGCCGCTGGTTCTGTCTCAACTTCAGGAGCCAAAGCCGCTTCAGCTGGTTCTTCAGCGGGTTGATCTGCCATCTCTTCCACGGCGGCGGCATCTTCCTCAGTGGATGCCGCCATGCTCTGCAATTCCTGTGGAGCTTCCATCATCATCGGCTCTTCTGCCACCGCCTCAGTCAGTTCAGAATTGGCGCTTTCCGCCATATCCGCAGCAGGCGCGGCGGCGAAATTCATGCCGCCTGAGAGCAAATACTGGCTGCCTAAAGCCACAACAAGCAATACTGACGCCACAGCAGAGATCGCCCGGGAGACGTTCATTGCCCGGAAGAAAGTTTTCTGCTTGCGGACCATTTCAGGGGATAACACAAAATTTCGCCTGCGCTTCAACCCGGGAGTTTGCCGGAGCACATACCGTACCTGCCGGAGGTCGTCCAGCATGGCGCGAAGGCTTGCATCATGCGCCAACCTCTCGCGTACCAAACGAAGTTCCTCTTCAGGGAGTTGTCCATCCAGGTAAGCAGAAAGGGTTTCAATTATGGTGTTGCCGGATTTATTGATCTTCATGATGAAATCCTCTCACCTTCTAAACGGAAATTCCCTGGCAAAAGTTCCCCAATTGCCCTCAGACAATCTTGCATCTTTGCCCTGGCCCTGGCCAGACGACTTTTGATCGTTCCCAGGGGGGAATTGACTGCTTCCGCAGCCTCTGCATAATCCATCCCTTGGATATCTACCAGGATCACAACCACCCGGAAATCATCTTCCAGCCCGTTCAGGCAATTCTGGATAGCTGTGCTTAACTCCGAACGGAGGATCGATTCCTCCGGAGACTCCCCTGGGTCCTCCAACCAGTCGGGGGATTCAATCTCCTCATCATCATTGCCAACAGGCTGCAGCGGGATTGTCGGTCTCCGCTTCAGCCTGCGAAGCTCATCCAGACAGGCATTGGTCACAATCCGTAACAGCCAGGCTTTGAAAGACCCGCCCTTGAATGTTTTTAACTTCCGGTATGCAGAAATAAAAGCATCCTGAACAGCATCCTCAGCTGAAGCCCGTTCCCCCGTCACACGATAAGCCACGTTATAGGCTATATCCTGATAGGCAAGTACCAGCCGGTTGAAAGCATCCAGGTCACCTTCAAGGGCATAAGTTACCATCTTAGCCTCATCGAGTTGAGATTCACCACGTTCCATATCAAAGTCCTCTTGTAACGATTAATATCGCCAGGTAATATATACCACAAATCATCGAAGGACGGCATTCAACGGAGATAGCAACTAGTTTTTATCTTGAAACTGGTCTGGTACAATACCGCAATCTATTCTGAGGTGAACTTATGCCGCTGGAACTTGACAGGATTAAAGCCCTTTGTTTTGATGTAGACGGCACTTTGAGGGATACCGATGACCAGTATCAAGACAAGTTGGTCCGGTTGTTTACACCCGCTTTCCGGCTGGCTCCTAACCAGGATGTACATAAGGCGGCACGCCGGGTTGTGATGTTCCTCGATACGCCGATAAACGCGGTTTACACACTTCTTGACCGGCTACATCTGGATGCCTCGGTAATCAGCCTTCTGGAGAAACTTAACGACCTAAAATTACGGCCCTCCAGGGAAGATTTGCCTCTGATACCCGGCACAAAAGAGAGTTTGGACCTGCTGGCTGCCAGATACCCAATGGCTGTGGTCAGCGCCCGGGGAAAAGCAGGAACCGAAGAATTTATTACCCATCAGCGGTTGAACAGGCACTTCATCTGCATTGCATCTGGCCAGACTACCGCCCATACCAAACCCTGGCCTGATCCAGTGCTCTGGGCTGCTGGCGAGATGAAAGTCGCCCCGGAAAACTGTCTGATGATCGGGGATACCACCGTGGATATCCGTTCTGGGAAAGCTGCCGGAGCGCAGACAGTGGGCGTGCTGTCAGGTTTTGGAGACCAGAAAGAACTGCTCAGGGCCGGCGCAGACCTGGTTGTGGAGGATGTAGCCACCCTGACCCAAATCATCCTCAACGGCTGAGTGCAAATTCGTTGCCAATTTTGGTTGTCTGAAATCTGAATTTCCCTATAATAATGTCACTATGAGTGGGAAAGTGCATACTGCGGTTTTATTCGTGATCTTAATATTAACCCTCACCGTGCAAAGCGCTGTTGCACAGGAGTTATATCCAAACTATATTGGGGAAACCGGTCACAATCTGGGTGGCGAGTTTTTTACCTATTACTATGCAAACCCCTTTTACAAAACGGTGTATGGCAATCCAATCACAGAAGCGATTATCGACGCCAACACCGGGCGCACGGTGCAGTATTTCGAATATGTCAGATTTGAATATTACCCAGAGAACCCCCCCGGCAGCAGGGTAAAACTGACCCCGGTAGGCCAAAAACTCTACGAACATGGCACTTATATTCCCGGTCTGACCAAAGATACCCCTAATTGTTACCAGCAAGACCACTGGGACTACCCGGTTTGTCATTCCTTCTATCTCTTCTACTTGCATCTTGGTGGTGAAGAACAGCTTGGTCAGCCGGTTTCAGGGCTGGAATATCTCCGCGGGCGGTTGGTGCAATTCTTCGAGTTCGGCCAACTGGTCTGGTATCCAGAGAACCCCCTTGAATCTGAGGTTATCCTGGCACCGTTGGGTTATAAATTCTTTTATGCCTACGAGACTAATTATCGTCTGCTTGAACCGGAGGATAACGACAACATTATCTACCGGGAAAAGATTGAAAAGATTGATGTGACCGCTTTTCCAGAATATGCTGTTCTCTCCAAGGATGAAACTCAACTGTTGAATATGATTGCCAAAGACAATAACGGCTCCCCTTTGTCAAAGGCATCTCTATTCATCACGATCAAATTTCCAGACGGACGGGTGACACAGCTCAACAACATCACCACCGATTCACATGGATTGGCACAGGTGGCTTTCACCGCCAGTTCAGAGGAATTTGGCCTTGTTGAAGTTATTGTCCGGATGACATATATAACCTCCCTGGAAGATATGACGGTTACCTCTTTCCGTCTTTGGTACTAACACATGAGCCTTGCCGACTGGTGTGTTTGAGAGATTCTCTACAAATTACACAAATCCATCATTGTGGAACAAAAAAGCTCATCGAACAGAGATATTCGATGAGCTTTTTCGTTGCAGGCAGTTTTTTGCTGTGAGGGCGACTTTTATCGCCGGAATAATCAAAGATGAAAAAATCGGGGTATTTCACCCGATCAGTTCACCCCAATTGCTGTAAGGCCACCCGATATTGGTCCGCATTGGGAGGATCAAGCAGCAATATAGCCCGGATTACTTCCTTCGCGCGTTCCAGGTTCCCCTGGACGACCATCATTTCAGCCACTCTATCCCACTGTTCAATCGCTTCTTCTGGCCGGCCAGCCTGGTGGTAGCACTCAGCCAGCTTATCGCGGGCAAAAGCCATTGAATCATTATCCTCAATAAATTTCTCCAAGAAAACCGTGGCTGTATCCAATTGGGACTTATTGGAGAGATAACTGATGAAATTTTCCAGCTCTGCTTCTGCCTGCTTATTCTGACCCAGCCGGACATTCAGTTCTACCAATTGGCGGCGATGAGATTGTTCCTCAGGATCAAGCTTTCGCAATTGCTCAAACACTCGCAAAGCCTGACGCCAATCAAGCCGCTGCAAGTCAATGTCTGCCATCTGCTTTAAAATTCGGATTACCCAAGACTCACCGGCATTGTACTTTTGTGCCAACCGCAGGGCACTTTCGTATGTTTTACGGGCCAGATCAAGCTGTGCAAGGCGGTATTGCACATCTGCGAGCTTGATATTCTCGTGTACTGCCTCTTCGGTGTCGCCAGTTTCTACAAGCCGCTGGATGAGATAATGACGGGCTTTATAATCCATTGGAGATAATTCCACCACCCTGCTGAGCAGATTTGTAGCGCGTTTATGCTCGCCGCGGGTGCCATATGCCTCGGAAACCACAATAAATTTCTGCATGGCAGCATCCTGGTTCCCCATTTTGAGCATGAATTCCGCCATCTGAATGTGCAGCGGCAGATATGTGGGCGCAATCGAGAGAAGCATATAAGCCTCCTCCATCGCAGAACGGAGATATCCCTTTGAGGCTATCTCATTGATCCGGGCCAGTCCTTCAACAATCCGGGAATCTTTGGCCTCTGTCAGGATTTCAGCCAATGGGATCGGGGCGCTGCCGCCGCTGCCTGGCATTTGTTTGCGGGTTTTTGCAATATGGTCGCGCCAGTTCTGACGCACCAACATCTCGGTGACATTGTCGCAGATTTGCTCCAATATGCTCGTATCACGCTGCTGCGAAAACCCCTCAATCAGCGGTTCATACTGGCTTCGCAAGCTGGCTTTATGTTCAAGCTCGATGATCTGGATATCTGCTTCTCGCAAAGCTTCGAGATAAGAAATGGCAGCTTTCTGCAAATTATTATTGCTGCGGTGTTGTTGAGCAATCAACAGGTGCGATGCCAGTGCAAATTTTTCATCGCGGATCGCCTTGAGCAAATGGCGATTGGATCGCTCCTTCTGTCCCAGTGAATGGTACAGCAATCCTATATTAAAATTTGAAGCTGCGATATCAAGTCCCAGTTCAATGGCACCCTTCAACTGCTTCACTGCTTCGGCGTTCTCTGCCCGCGTTTGGAGGTCTATGGCATTTCCCAAATGGCGGGAAATATCTTGCAACTCCCCGTTCTTCGACCGGCCGAACATACTCCGCAGACCTGATTGTGTACTCTCTGGATCCAGGTCATCCAATGAAACCTCGAAAAGCAAACCAGCCAAATCTGTAAGCGCCAGCTGTCTGGCTTCTGCGATCGGATCTGGCCCTCTTTTTGAAACATTTGTCCTCTCAGGTTTGGATTCTTTCTCCATCTCGCGCAGCGCAGCCATCCGCAATGGACCAGTGGCGCCGTGTTGGCGCCGCGGTTTTGGCAAGGTCTTATTAGAACGGACTAATTCCTGCGCATCAAGAGCACTTTCATTCTCAGGAGAAAGCTTTAGTGCTTTCTCGACGATCTGAACAGCCTTGCTGACCTGCCCTATATTTTGTAAAAGCGCTGCCACGGCAAGGTATTCATCGACGGCCTGATCAGTTTTCCCCAAACGTTCATAAACCAGCGCAAGCCGGGAATGGGCTTTGAGGTGTTCAGGGATCAACAGGGTTACCCGCTGCCAGTTAACAATCGCCTTATCCACATCTTTCAATCGCAGATATTGTTCTGCAGCATTCATCGAATGCTCTGCCGCCTCTTTTAATTTCCCTGTCCGCTCACAGATTTGAGCTAACCTCTCGATTGCCAGAGGGTCATCCGGAGAGAGTTTATTAGCCTGTTTATAACAGGCTTCAGCATCGTTAAAACGTTGAAGTTGGAAGTAAGCCAATCCGAGGTTATTAATTGCCTGCACACTGTTGGGCTTGGTTTCTATAGCCGCAGTATAGTATTTGGCAGCCGATTCCCAATCCTGATCCCAGGCTGCCGAATGGCCCTGATTCATAGCCTCATGATAGGTTTTTTCGCGATCGTTCATCGTTTTTCCAGATATGCTTCAGTTATATCCCAACAGGTTTCATTTTACCCCAATTCACACCGGCACGCGCATCCGTCTTGAGTGGAACTTTTAAGGTATAGGCATGAGACATTTGATCCTTAACCAGAGCAGCGGTATCTATTAGTTCGCTTTGAGGACATTCAAGCACGATTTCGTCATGCACCTGAAGCAACAATTTTGCACCCAGTCCGGATTCATTTAAAGCTTTGGATACATCCAGCATTGCCACCTTCATAATATCAGCCGCCGTACCTTGAATCGGCGCATTGATCGCTTCACGAAGCTGGCGGCTGCGGATGTTTTGATTGCTTTGCGTACTTAAACCAGGAAAATACCGTTTTCGCCCAAGCAAGGTTTCAACATATTCTTTCTCCTGCACCTGTTGACGGAGACCATCAAGGAATTTTTTCACCCCAGGGAACTGTGTAAAATAAGCCGCAACAAAATCTTCCGCTTCTGCCAGGGTCAGATCCGTGGTGCGGGTGAGACCAAACGGGCTCATTCCATAGATCAGACCGAAGTTGATCGCCTTGGCATGCCTTCGCTGATCAGATGTTACCTCATCCAAAGAAACGCCGTACACCGCCGAAGCTGTGGTGGCATGGATGTCTTGATCTTTGAGAAAAGCTTTTATCATCGCATCATCGTCCGCCATATGTGCCACGATCCGGAGTTCCACCTGTGAATAATCCACTCCCAGAAGCACATTCCCCGGCGCAGCCACAAAAGCCTGCCTAACTTTTCGCCCCATCTCAGAGCGGATGGGGATATTCTGCAAATTAGGATCTGACGAAGCTAAACGTCCGGTGACAGACCCGGTTTGCTGGTAAGAGGTATGCACGCGTTTGGTTACCGGATTAATCTGGGCGGGAAGGGCATCCACATAAGTAGATTTTAATTTGGCCAGTTCGCGATGCTCCAGCACCATCTGCACCACTGGATCCTGGGTTTGAAGAAGCTCAAGCACCCCTGCGGCAGTGGAATAGTGCCCACTGGCGGTCTTTCTAGCGCCTTCCGGCGGCTGCAAACCAAGCTTGTTAAACAAGGCATCAGAAAGCTGCTGGGTTGAGTTAAGATTAAAGTTGACGCCTACCCGGGCAAATATCTCCTCTTCAAGTTCTGTCATCCGGGAAGCCAACTCAACAGACATCTGCGCCAGAAAGTTGTCATCCAGCTCAATGCCATTCATCTCCATCTCGGAAAGGAGCCCGACCAGCGGCATTTCCATCGACTCAAAGAGTGTTGCCCCGCCTACTGCTGCCAGGTCCTTTTTCAATTCAGGCACCAGACGGAGAACTGTCTCGGCGTCAGCGGCGGCGTATACTGCAGCCTGTTCAATCGGCACCTTTGCCATCGTAATCTGATTCTTACCCTTGCCGATCAGTTCCTCAATTTCAATCATCCGGAAACCCAGCCGAACCCAGGAAAGATTCTTTAACCCAAGGTTCCGAGAGGCAGGATCCCGAAGCCACTCAGCCAGCATGGTATCAAACCCCAGCGGGTGAACTTTTAAGCCATGACGGAAAAGCATCACATAATCATATTTGAGATTATGCCCAGCTTTAGCGATACCCGGATTGGTCATTGCCGGCCGGATGGCATTGATCACCTGTTCCAAAGGAAGCTGCTCGCCAGAGGCATGACCTACCGGAACATAATAGCCCTTTCCGATCCTAGTTGCGAAGGAGATTCCTACCAGGTTGGCCTGCATTTTATCTGTGCCAGTGGTTTCAGTATCGAAGGCGATCATTTCCGCCGAATCCAGATCAGCGACCAGGGCTGCCAGCTTGTCCTCGCTGTCCACAATCACCGTCTCCAACCCGGTTTCTACAGTGCCGGCAACAACCGATGGGAACATCGCCATCTGCTGTCCGGAGATGATCGCTGGCTCAAGAGGTTCAACCATTCCCAGGCTTTCCATCACCGTTTGCAAGCGCCCCATTAAAGATCGGAATTCAAGCTGTCTGAACAGTTCAGCCACATTCTCCGCAGAGAAGTTGGTAATGGTAGCTTTCTCAAGATCAATCTTGACCTCAAGGTCAGTAACGATCCGGGCCAATTTTTGACTCAAGTAGGCGTTTTCTCTATCTTCTTCCAACTTTTTTCGCTGGCTGGGTGCAAGCTCTTCCAGATGGGTATAAATCTCATCCAGGGTGCCATATTTTGCCAACAGGCTTTCTGCGGTTTTCTTCCCCACCCCGCGCACGCCGGGGATATTGTCAGATTGGTCCCCGCACAAGGCTTTATAGTCCACCACCTGGTCCGGTCGCACACCCAGAGATTCCATCACAGTATCGGCAGTATAGTCCTGGGCCTCAGAAAGGCTGCGACCGGGCAAATTGACGATCACTCTTGAATCAACCAACTGGAGTAAATCCCGGTCGCCAGTAATGATCTTGACGCCCAAGCCCGCATCAACAGCTGCCCGGGCTGCGCTGCCGAGCACATCGTCGGCCTCATACCCCTGAACCTCCAGCCGGGGGATGTTGAACGCATCCACCAACTGGCGGATGCGGTTGATCTGAACACGCAGATCATCGGGCATTTTTTCTCTGGTGGCTTTGTAGTCGGGGAACAGATCATCACGAAAGGTCTTTCCAACATCAAAAGCCACGGCCAGATAATCCGGTTTTTCCTGCTCCAGGATGCGCAGCAATACGCTGGCAAAACCAAAGACACCAGCGGTCGGCTCACCTTTGCTGGTCATCCAGCGGGAAGCGCCTGGGCCAGACAAAGCAAAATACGTACGGTAAGCTAAAGCATAGCCATCGAGCAAATAAAGTGTTTCGGGCATGCTCCTATTATAGTGCAAAGATTAGTGCTTGCAGGTGGTGATTTATTCCTGTAAACCCTGGCGGCTGCGAGTATTCTCGATGAATTCCTCAATCAAGGTGATCGGAGGCGGCTGCGGCGTCCCCAGAACGAGATACCCGGGAGCCCAAAAATCTCCAACAAGGTTTTCCTGATCCAAGGCGGGAAATTCCACAAACATGCGCCGGGAAGTGTGTTCACGAATAGTACGCATCAGATATCCCGGAGAGGTATTGGGGGGAACATTTACCATCCACTGGACATACTTCGGGCTAATCGTTAGTTGTTCCAAACGCCAGCCAAATGCAACACACAGATGGGTAATCCAATCAGACAGCCGTTGGGCAACATCACCAATCAGGTGGTGATCTAGGAAGCGCGGAATCAGCACACAGGCGTAGGTGAGATTATACATCGAGGGAGAAACAGGCTCTACCACAATCTCCTCTTCGGCCGTGGGAAGATCCTCCAGATTTGCCTCGTGCTGAGGGGAACTTTCTTCCATATCTTCAGCATCCCGTTGCACATCCAATTCTCTTACGGTTTCCTCCGCTCTCTGCTTGCTGGCAGAAACCGCTGTCTCTCCCAAATCTTGCTGTTCACTGGCATCAGGCCGTGCGGAGTGGTACAAACCCGAAATAACCATCGTATCAGAGGAGAATTCATCGGGAACCGAACCTTCCATCAACTCTTCCAGCAGACTGATCTCTTTCTGCTCAACGAAATCCTCAGACACCAAATCAGGGATCGGCGGCGGAACATCGTCAAGCAAAGGCCACAATTCCAGTGCTTCACCCTCTTTGAAGAATTCTTCTTCATCATCATACTCCAGAAGGTCCTCAACCTCCTCTGGCGGGGGAGGAGAAGCCAGCGCCATCGCCAGGTTGCTGGCTTGCGCTCGAATCTTACTGAAAGGCATCTCGGTATCAAATACTGTTGAGAGCACAAACGGTCCGCCCAACCCGGTAGCGTAGAGCATATACTCACTGCCGGTTTGCTCTAGTCGGATAAAGCGGGCCAGATCACTGCCGCCGCCATTCTGGAAGTGTTGGCTGACCGTGCGTGCAAGTTCCTCAGCCGCGGGTTGGGGTAATTCCCCGGCATAAGCCCAGATCTGGTCTAGATTGGTGATCAAGGAAGCCTGCGCAGCAGATTCGAGTGTCAGGCTGGTGAGATATTGTGCTGCCAGGTTAACGTCGCTCAGCCACTGCGGCGCAGGAGATTTTTCTCCAGCGGGTGCTTCTACCTTTACGAGTGGTCCAGTTGCACCAGGGGTCTTCAATTCTCCTTTCGCCAACACTTGTTCCACACTATTCACCAGGTCTGGCAAGTAAACCGGTTTCAATAAGATGGCATCCGGGCATAAACCCTCTTCCAGTTCCTTTTCAGACTTACCTTCGGCAACAATCACGATCAGCAGCAGCTCTGGGACCAATTTCCGGGCTTCAGCAACGAGACTCTCGATCGAATCGCCTTCCAAATCAGTTTCCAGAATTAATAGCCCTGAATCTATGTCTTCCAGAGCGGTCAGCGTGGCTGTTTTATTCCTGGCGACGGTTAGGTCATACTCTCCGGTCTCCAGTAAGATCTGGCTGACCAGTTCACCGAAGCCAGCATTTGATGTAGAGATGAGAATTGAGACTGACATGAATACAGTGTAACATGCTGAAAAACTGAATTCAAGCGCGATAAGATGCTAAGTCCGTGATAATACCATGACCGATTAATCCTTAGACAGAAAGCAGGAAAACGAGACCCTGGAGAGTGTTTTTTACTTTAAACCCTTCACCAAATCAAGGAATTCATCCCACTCTTCCTGGAAGAAATGAATAGTCACATTGTTCAATTGCAGATTGTATACCACTTCCCCATCAGGTTCCTCCGCCTTCCAGGCACCCATATTCTCAGTTTCGGTAATCGTTGTCGTTTTGATTTCAGGTCCTTCAGTCATTTTCTTTTTATCCTTTTACTTAATGAACTAAAAAAGTCTTTCACTTGTTGAGGGATCAGCTTCAACCAGTTTCTTACAGACTGGAACACCTTACTTAATTGTTCACCAAGGGTTGGTGGTGGTGTCTCAGGATCAGGCCACGGATCCTGGTCCATAAGCTTGCGAACCACGTAGCGCAAGATCAATTGAGCGCTGGAGAGCACCGGAGCAGCTACCAGCAAGCCCAGCACGCCGATCCAACTGGTGATAATGAAGGCAGCAATCAGCACCAGAGCGGGATGTACTCCCAGGAAATTTCCAATAAAACGCGGGATGACCAGCGAATCGTAGACCTGATCATGGAGAAAAGCCAATCCAACCACCAGGAGCATATAAGGAACTGGTTGGATCCCCAGATAGTTTCCCTCTGCCAGGAAATACGCCACCAGCGCATTGACGATCGCAGAGATATACTGGCCCAGGTAAGGGATAAAACGGGCGAAGCCCGCCAAGATCGCCAGACCCAGGGCATAGCGCACGCCGAGTATGTTCATCAGAATAAACATCGTACTGGATGAGATCAGGAAGACAAAGAGCTGGCCGCGCAGGAAGGCATCCCAAACATAGGTCAGTTCCCTTGTCATCCGCCCAATGTCATACGACATGCCTTCCAATTCCCGCACCAAGAACTCGCGCCCCTGCTTTGCCTCGCTGAGGAACAAATAAGAAACAATCAAAACAAAGCCAGTCCAACCCAAGCCGCCAAAAGCAGAGGTTGCTAATTTGGTAACCAAACTTCCTGCCTGCCCCAACACCGGCTGAATAGTAGAAAGAAGCTGCTCACTGAGCGCCAGCAGATCAATATTCAAGGTCCGGATGTACTCACCAAGATCAAACTCATAATTGATCAATGGGATCAGCAGCACCGGATCACTGCTCAGGAAGTCTTCCACCAGCGCCGGCAGATCATTCACGAAAGTGGATATAATCTTGAACAACTCTTCAAACTGGTTTACCAGCGCGACCACCATGGCCGAAAGCGAAGTCAGCAGCAGCGCAATCAGCAGTAGAAAGACCACATTGGTTGCCCCACGCCAAGAAAAGAAGGTGCGCTCTACGAGCAGTTCAATCACGGAATAGAGCAGGTAAGAAATTATCGCCGCAAAAGCCAATGGCGTCAGAATCCGCTGGAATTGGAACAATAGACCAGCTGCCACAGCAACCAGTGAAATCCCAACGATTAATTTAACATTGGTGCCCCAAAATGGAGAGCGTTCAATGTAACTCAGATGCCGATCTTCCGGATTTTGTTCTTTCTTCTCAGGCATGACTTCATTCTATTCTGATTGGGAAAATTACGCAAATGGTTGCCATCAGTAGAACCAATCCCCAATATACCCGCTACATCATGTAGCTGCTCAGGTTGCAATTTAGGTGTGGTTAGTGTATAAACAATTTGCGGCCATGCAACTCAACCTGAGGCCAACCAACCCCCAATAAAAACCATCAGGAAAAAAGTCTTTACTCTTCAGGATGAACAGGAGGTTCCCAATGGCAAATCCTTATCAACCGGTTATCCGGGCCGCCAGTGGCAAACTAAAAGGCGCAGCCCTGGTTGGCACACACTCAACCATCATCGGCTGGGATCTTCTCGACCCCGGTGACCGCTTAGGATTACTCGGCTTTGCCGTCCGCCGGTCAGATTTTAATGCCGGGACAGGGGAATTGATGCGCCTCGACTGGCTGGGAGGATATAAACGTTTCAAGGAGACCGATGATGGGCGTGCGGAAGACGTCCGATCGCTGCAAGCGCCTTTTCAGCGCTTCCGCTGGAATGACTACACCCTGAGACCTACCCGAGAATACCTGTATGAAGTATTTCCAATCCGCGGCACGCCGGGAAACCCGGTGAGGGACGGTGAACCCCTTAAATTCCATGTCACCCCTTCCCCAGAAGATCCCGGCGACCTAGGCATCTTCGTCAACCGGGGAGTGACTGCAGCCATGGCCTACCTCTCCCGTTTCCAAAACACACCTCCACACGAAGTTGGTGAAAAAGCTTACCACTGGCTCTCCAGGGGGTTGAAAGAGTCTCTACTGGCATTCATTGCCCAGGCGCAGCCTGGAGATGCCCTGCATGTGGCCATCTATGAATTCCACGACCATGAAGTTGCCCAGGCATTTAAAGATGCCATCGACCGCCAGGTAGATGTGCATATTGTCCACGATGCCAGGCCAAGCAAAAATTCAACCGAAGAGACAGAGAAGGTCATCCAGCATTTTGAGTTGCAAAACCACCGCGAAAAACGCTCAACGGTTAATATCAGCCACAACAAGATGGTTATCCACCTGGTCGGCGGCATTCCCTGGCGGGTATGGACAGGCTCAGCAAATTTCTCTGAAAATGCCTTCTATTTCCAGACCAATGCCGCCCTGATCGTGCGAGATCCGCAATCAGTACAATTTTATGAAGATTACTTCCAGGCCTTGAGAGGGAATCCAGCCAAGGCGGACAGCAAAAAGGCTAACCGGGCAATCATGGACCTGGCAAACACACCCCCCAACCCGTTTGCAGAAAAAATCTTCTTTTCCCCGGTCAAGGAGTTCGAGATCCTGGAAGCCGCCGCGGATTTAATCAATTCTGCCGAATCTGCAGTCTTGATCAGCGCCCCCTTTGGCGTGGATCAGATCATGGTCGATGCACTCCATGGAAACTCCCGGGATATTGTTGAGTACGGTCTGACCAACAGCACTGCCCAGAAGAAGATCGAGCAGTTCAGCAAACGGTGCACCCGCTTCTTTACACCCACCCGTCTGACCAGTTACATGGGCAAAAGCTGGGATGCAAAAGCCTTTGGCAAGCACAAGATCCACACCAAAACCATTGTCATCGACCCGTGGGGAGATAAGCCACAAGTATTAATCGGGTCTGCCAATTTTTCCCAAGCTTCCTGTGATGACAATGATGAGAACGCTCTCTTGATCAGCGGCAACAAGCGGCTGGCAGCCATCGTCGCCACTGAATTTATGCGCATGTTCGACCATTACAAATCCCGCTATTATATTGACAAGATCAACGAAGAAAACAAAAAGATCAAAAAAGAGAACGATAAGCGAGAAGCTCAGGGACTGGATCCCAAACCGCTCAAAGTGATGGATCTCCATCTGAAAAGCAATGATACATGGAGCAAGACAGCCTTCGACCCGGATACAAACAGAAGTCACAAGTATCGGGATAGGATCGTGTTCTCGGGCGGGAAATAAGCAATGGTACTATTGTTACAGCTTGGCTGCGCTCACAATCATTAGAAGGGCAGCTACTGACTGCACTGCAATCAGCAACCGCCCTTCTAATGATTTGCTAGTACAATTGTTAGGCTCTATTCTTCGGCCATATCCTCCAGCAGCGCCAGGTCCTTCTTCAGGCGGTTGCTGCGGTTGATCAGACTCCAAATGTGGAGGCCGATGGTCACAAAGATCACCACAAACCCTAAAATCATGTAATTTAAAGTATCAGCCATTTGAGGGGCCTCCTGTTAGCTCATCAATTCCAGTTTCTTCTGTTCCACTTTATCTTGCAGCTGCCCAATCCGGATGCGGTGCCACAACAAGGTGATGCCAAACACCGTGAAAGTGAACAGGCTGAAAAAGAAGGCTGTCTGCATATCCGGGGTCATGTCAAAGGTGCCTTCAGCCCCAGGATCTCCGCTGCCAACCACCACCGGGTGGATCGTGCGCCAGATACGGATGGAGAGGAATGAGAACGGCACACTGACAAAAC
This sequence comes from Anaerolineales bacterium, assembly GCA_016932165.1. Lineage (GTDB taxonomy): Bacteria > Chloroflexota > Anaerolineae > Anaerolineales > UBA11579 > UBA11579. Next base: position 50,363 of record JAFGDK010000074.1, on the reverse strand, counting down.
CGAGGATTGCATAGATCGCCCCAAAACGTGCCCGGCGGATTGGGTCATCAATCCCCTGCCGCAGCATGAGATAAGCCAGGTAGACCAATTCCATGATCGTGGCTGTCACCAGGCGCGGGTCCCAAGTCCACCAAGTATTCCAGATCGGGCGCGCCCAGATCGAACCGGTGACAATATTGATAAACGAGAATATTAGGCCTATTTCTATCCCAGCCAACCCGATGGTATCCCATTTCAGATCCGATTTGATCAGGTACATGATCCCAGAGAAGACTGCCAGCAAGAAGCCAATCATCCCCACCCAGCCTGTGGCCACGTGGAAGTAAAATACCCGCTGGACATCGCCCATCACGGCTTCAGTCGGCGCCCAGATGATGGCCAGATATGTGGCAATCACCAGCAAAATCCCGGAGACCCAATTTAATATTTTTAGTATCAGAGGTTGTGGTTTCATTCTATCTTCTCCTTCTTAATTTCAGGATTATTCCTCTACCAGATAGTCAAAAAAGATTACGCCCAGGGCAATATAGATCAGATCAAATGCAATCATCAGGTTTAAATTCGGCCAGATTAACTCCATCGGTTGGTTCTGCAAAAAGAAGGTGCTTGCCCGCACAGCAGAGATAATCACCGGCAATATGATCGGGAACTGCAGGATCGGCAGTAGGATATTGCCTGTCCGGGTCTGCACCGTGATCGTAGACAGAAAGGTGCCCACCACTACGTAGCCGATCGACCCCAACACCAGTGTGATCAGTAGACCGGCATTCAGTAAATTGATGTTGTTAAATATGCTGAACAGCGGTAACACGATAATCTCAACCATGAAGATGAAGAGCAGATTGCCAATCACCTTACCAAACAGGATCGCAGTGCGGTCCACCGGGGACAGCAGCAAGCCGTCCAGGCAGTTATTCTCTTTCTCGATTGCCATCGAACGGTTCAAGCCGAGCGTTCCGGCAAAGGTAAAGGTGATCCACAACATCCCAGCGGTGATTTCACGCTGCGTCTTGGGATTGAGGTCCAGGGCGAAATTTGAGATGATCACCACCAGCAAAGAGAACACCACCATCACAGAGAATATTTCCCGGCTGCGCCGTTCAGCAGACAGGTCTTTCCAGACGACCGCCCACATTGCCTTCCAAAAAGAGGTGAGAGACGGCTGCTTAGGCATTCTCCACTTCCCTTTCAGGGTTTATCGCCTGACGGTAGAAAGCAAGCAGACCATCGCGCGGAATCTCACCCCGCCTGGCAGAGGCGATGATTTTGCCGCGGGATAGCACATCAAAGCGGGAACAAAGTTCAGCTGTCCGAACCAGATCGTGCGATGTCATCACCACGGTGCGTCCCTGGGCAGCGATCTGTTTGAGAATGGCATCCAGCATTAGGCTGGCATCCTGGTCAAGTCCGGTATAAGGTTCATCCAGCAGCAGGATGGCTGGGTTATGGATCATGGCACGGGCAATCGCCAGCCTTTGGGCCATGCCGCGTGAGTATGTGCGCACCAGATCACGTCGGCGCTTGGCCAAATCGACCAAATCCAGTACTTCAATAATCCTGGTTTCAAGGTCCCCGACGTTATAGACCTTGCCAAAGAACTTTAAATTTTCTTCCCCAGACAGGTTGCCGTAAAGCATTGTCTGGTGAGACAGCACCCCCAAACTAGCTCGCACGCCGGCTGCCTGCTGGGGCAGCCGGAAACCGGCAACCTTTACCAGCCCGATTGTCGGGCGGGAGAGCGATGCCAGAATCCTCAAAAGAGTGGTTTTACCAGCACCATTGGGTCCCAGCAAGCCCACAAATTCACCCGCTTTAGCCTCAAAGTCCAATCCTTTGAGAACACTTTTTAGGCCAAAGCGCTTGACCAGCTTCTGGACAATGATCTCAGCCATCTAGGCGATATCTCCCTCATCAAGCAGGGCTTGAAGTTGAGATTTTAGAGCCTCGCGTTCCTTAAGGTAGGGTTCCTCATCAATCAACCCAGCTTCAAATTTTTCATCCAGGGCAATGATCACATCGATCAATTGATCCTGATCCTCCTCCAGGTCACGTTCTTCATCAGACACAGGTACGAAGAACCGCCAGGCACCAAACCCAGCCAATCCCAGACCAACTACGCCAAGCAAGATCGTGATCCAATTGTTCTGGGCAAAGGTATCTCCTCCGCTGAGAAGCGGGGTACTGAGCTGCAAATCTATCGTCTGGCCTGCAGCGAGTTCATTGGCGATCAGTACCTGGAACACACCCTGATCAATGGCTTCAGTACCCGATGGCAACAAGGTTTCACTATCCAGTTTTAGACTCTCACCCTCTACAAAAATTACCGCCACATCAGTAGGCAAATCAAGGGGAAGCTGCCATTCCAGTTTGCGGTCAAAAGGCATCTCGTATGCAAAAAGGATTTCATAACTGTTCTCCCCCGGAATGACCGGAGTAGGATCAGCAAATCCGTTGGTGGTCTGCACGTAAGGATTGCCGATCACACCATTCTGGAATATCAAGTTGGTAGCACCTTCTGGCAGAGTAAAACTCAGCACTGGTTCGGTATCACGCTGTGGGGCAACCATCTGGTTGCCGCGGTTAGAGATAGAAACCTGGTGAATGATCTGCACTGTCCCCTGGTCGGTAAACTGGAAGAAGGCGTGCAGACGAGAGACTGCCAGAGCGCTGGTTTCTGTAGTTCCGTCATAGATCGTGATCGGCAAATCAATGGTCTCTCCCACAGTTTGGTCACCCAGGTGGAATGCTGAAGGGAAGAAGGCGTTATCTGTCTCCACCAGGGTGATATAGATCAACTCCGGGTCCAACAGAACATCCTCAAATTGGTATCTACCGTCTGGGTTTGCGAGGACAGAATCGGAATAAACCAACTCAAAGGATTGGTATACTTCCAATTGGACTTCAAGCCCCGCCGGCAGTTCCCCCCCTGAGCCATTGGTCACCAGTCCGACAACAGTTGCCAGTTCTTCTCCTGGCTCACCAACCAGCGGCTCTTCACCAGTTCCTTCCTCAACAGCAGGCTCTCCCGACTCTTCGGCTTGATCCGCCCCTGGTTCTCCTGCTGCCGGTTGATCTGCTAACTCTTCCACCACTTCCCCTTCCAGAGGGAAGTTGAGGGAGCGGACATACAAGGCAACCGCCTCGATCTCAGCAGCATCCAATTGGGTACTGAAAACGTGGTCTTGATTCCCGTTGCCGGTAGCCGCTTTCTGGACAATATCATTCACAGACAGGAGAACCATGCGCTCCGCATCCTGGAAATTTGCCGCTCCCGGCACATCGCTTCCGGAACCGTCAGCACCATGGCAGGCTGCGCAGGTATTGGCAAATACTTCTTCCCCCTGAGAAATGGCTCCAGGAGAAGCGCTGAATGTGTAAATATAAGATAAAACATCCCAAACATCTGCCGGGGAGAGGCTGCCCTCAAAGGGCGGCATGAAATTGTCTATATTTCCCTGAAGGGTGATCGAATACCATTCCAGCGGTGAAGCCAGGTTGGCAATATTGGCTGCCCCGATCCGGGCAACCTCATTGGGCAAAGCCGTAGAATCCGGCCCATCACCCAGCCCGGTAATGCCGTGACAGGCTTCGCATTTCTGGGCATAGATCAAACTACCATTTTCAGGATTCGGCAGCACCTGTGGGGCTGCCCCAGTTAAAATTTCTGGCTCTTCATATACTGGCGGCTGATAGCCTGGCGGCGGAGGCACATCCTGGGCCAGGGATAGACTGCATGCGGAAAGGGCGATTAGCGCCAACAAACCGTTACTCAATAACAAAAATCGTTTCATTCTCATTGAAAATCCTGAAGGGAGGTTGATTACAGTTTTTGCCCGCAGCCGGGGCAGAATTTATCGTCCAGCCGGAGTTTTGCACCACAATTTGCACAAAAATTATCTTTAGTATCTTTTCTTGCAAAATCTGAGGGTTTTACCATGCGCCTAGCAGCAATCTTGGCCTCAATCGAATCCGACCGGTCGTACTCGATCTTAAGGATTTCAGCCCTCTCATCTTTGATCTCTAGCGTGTGCTCATCTAGCAGCCGCAGCACAGCCGCCCCGCGCTTGACGAGGGCTTCCCGCTGAACCGGGTAAAGTGTTTCTGGCACCTTCCCCATTTCATTGTCAAAGTCCAGCTCAGCCAGGGCCTCCAGCACACGCTCGCGCTCAGCCAACAGTTCCGAGAGTTCGATATTGATCTCAGGCTGCAAAGATCTCTTCCTCCCGCCCCGCAAGGGACTGGCAATAAAAGCGCCTACAACAACCACCAAGGCCAACAGCAGTAAAATCGAACCGACATCCATACTTAATTCCTCACCTATGGCGCCAACAAAGGATCAATTGCCGCCATGATCTCTTGCAGCGAAGCAAACGGGCCCATCTTCACGTAGGCTAACACCCCATCCTTATCAATGATATAGGTTTCAGGCACTCCTGTAGTGCGGAAAGCCTGGGATATGCGTGTGCCGTAATCCGGACCGCTGGGATAGGTGATCCCAAATTTTTCCATATATTCACGCGCTTCAGTATCGGTGTCCGTCCAATCCACCCCCAAAAAGACCACTTCGCCCGTCGGCTCATACAATTCCCAGGCAGTTTGCAGGTCTGCCGCTTCCAATTCACAGGGGTTACACCACGAGGCCCAGAAGTTGACTAGCAGTACCTTACCCTGCAACTCTTCGGTGGCATATTCCTCGCCTTCGAAAGTGGTGAGTACAAAGTCAGGGGCCGGTTTACCGACCTCAATAGATCCCTGCTGGGATTTAATCAACTGTATGGCGACGATTCCCAATAATATAATCACAGATCCCCAGATCACGATTTGCCAGATTGGCGATCTCTTGTTTTTTACAGGCTCCGATGTTTGCAATTGATCAGTCATATTTGAATTACTCCTAAAAAACAAGCAATGGTCATCCTCGTTTCTTCAGTTCCTCTTCCAACTTGGAGATATACTCATCCTTTTCCTCTGCCCCGGTATCTGCCATTTCTTCAGATTCTGGCTCATCAACTACCGGCGCAGTCCAGGTCTTAATCCCACGGTAGAGCACATATGCTCCAACGACAAAAGCCAGCCCAGGAACGATATAAATAACCCAGTTCAAGCCCCGGCGCGGCGGTTCGGATAACACCCGGTCTCCGTAAAGCTGCACAAAATAATCCTTGATCTGGTCTTCTGTCCATCCCTCGGCCAGTTTTTCCCGGATTTGCTCACGCCACTGGGCGCAGGCTTGTGTCCCGCACACATCCAGGGGAATATTTTCACATACCGGGCAATACATCTCACGGGCAATCGCATTGACCTCATCATCAGACGGCGTCGGCTGCGGTCCATTATCTTGGGCAAGTACCACCTTCGGTGGAGCAGCCCCATAGACAGCGACCACCACCAGCAAAGCCAACAGCCAGATCCTGAGATTACGCATCTTCATCTCCTCAACCATCATCCAGTCACAGCAGCCCGGGTCTCATGAGCAGCTGTACGGACAGCTTCGTTCTCCCTCTCGGGCCAAGCGGCGACCAGCGTCCCAAAAATAAGCACAAACGAACCAATCCACAGCCAGTTGACCAAAGGATTATGGTACAGCTTAAATGTCGCTCGCTGGGTTGAAATCGGCTGCCAATCAACTAGGATGATATAAAAATCATCTCCCAGCGTGCTGCGTACCCCGGGGATGGTCATCGGCTGGCGGGATTCATAGAAAAAATCCCGGCGCGGGTAAAGCTCGCCGACCCTGTCGCCATCCTTATACACGCTGACCACCGCACGGGCTACGTTGCGGTTGTCGGCGGTATCAAACTCAGCCAGCGAATCGTAGGTGATATCATATTCACCCAGCGTAGCAGATTCGCCCAGACCGATAGTTGCCTGAGTTTGAGTCTGGAACATCTCAATGCCGATTACACCCAGGGCCATCAGCACAATCCCGAAATGGATCATGTAACCCCCATAGCGCCGGCGGTTGCGGCCAATTAATTTCCATAACTCAACAAAAAAGTTCGTTTGGTTGCGCCGGCTGCGGGCTGCCGCGCCTTTATAAAACTCGTACACGGTCACGGCAGTCACCAGGGCAGTCAACCAGAAGGCAAATACACCCAGCCAATTGCGCATTCCAACGGCCACCAATACTACCGGGACGACAAAGGAGACCGCTGTCGGCTTCCAGATGTTGCGGCCCAACGATTTCATCGTCGAAATCCGCCAGGCAGTCAACGGGCAAACCCCCATCAGAAAGATCAGCGCAGCCCAAAACGGGCCGGTGGCGCGCTCATACCAATCCGCTCCAACCGTCACTTTTTGCCCTGTGAAGATATGACTCACCGAAGGGAATGCCTCACCCACAAAACCCAGCGCCTCAGTGGTGATCGGATAGGTCACCCCCACGAAGACAATTACCAAAATGGCGACGAAGAATAAGTTGTTCAACAGGAAGAATGCCTCCCGGGAAAACCAGGAAGTCATCTGCGTATCGGTGTGCAGAGCATCCCAGCGCTGGGTGAGCAAATAGACCGATACACCAAAGGTAAGCGCAATGAACCCAAAGAATAAAGGCCCAATAGGACTTGCGGCAAAGGCATGCACCGATGAAAGTACCCCGGAACGCACCAGAAAAGTACCAAACAGAATCAAGTCATAGGTCAGGATCACCAGAATCATATTCCAGCGCTTTAGCTGGCCGCGTTTTTCCTGGATCATCACCGAATGAAGGAAAGGCGTTGCCGTCAGCCAGGGCATCAGGGCGGCGTTTTCTACCGGATCCCAGCCCCAATACCCGCCCCAACCAAGCACATCATATGCCCAGCGCATCCCCAGCACCAGGCCGAGCGAAAGGAACAACCAGGCCCACAGGGTCCATTTGCGGGTGATCCTGATCCACCGCGTATCTGTACGGCCAGTGATCAGCGCGGCAATCGCAAATGCATACGGAATCACAAAGGAGACAAAACCCAGGTACTGCATGGGGGGATGAATCAACATCCCCGGATGGCGCAATAATGGATTCAACCCCTGGCCATCCTGGGGAGCAAACAGGGTGGCACCAGCTGGACGGAAAAGTGACTCAACCACTTCACCACCCATCGCATTCTGCACAGCCCACAGGCGGGCAAACGGATTCTCGAAGAAAACCGTCAGCACAAGGAAGAAAGTCAGGGTCACCAATACCACAATGATCACCCAGGGCATAAATTCCCGGTCACGGGACCAATCCCGCAGGGCGACCATGGTGGAAAAGATAGCCATCAACCAGGACCAAAACAACAGGGAACCCGGCTGCCCGCCCCAAAGCGCGGTCACTTTCAAATAAGCCGGCATACTGCGGCTAGTCACCTGAGAAACATATGAAACTTCAAAATGGTTTTGTAGCAAGAGGATTACGATCATAGTGACTGAAATGGTCAACAGAGGAAAGGTCAGCAACATCGCGTGCCTGGCACTTTCCAGCAAATTATCCTGCTTACGCAAATACCCCAACACCGCCGCCCCAATTCCATACAGGGAGACAACAAACGTCAAGACCAATGCCCCAAGACCAAAATTCACAAGCGTGTCAACCATGAAGGCATCTCCTTTTCAAGAAAACGATAAAAATGGATGGCTGAGAGGTTTGCACCTCGCTAAAGGGTTTTCTTATCCCTCAGATTGCTCAGGTAGTGCTTCATCATACCTGGTGGGGCATTTAAGCAGCAGTTCATCAGCTACAAAAACACCGTTCTCACCCAGTTCGCCAGTCATGATCGCCTGCGCTTCATTTTGAAGCAAGTCTGGCATCACGCCGTAATAAACCACTTCCATACGCTTTCGATTTGGGTCTGTCACTGCCTGATGGAGGGCTATTGCCAGCCCGCCTTCATCTTCCAGGAGATCATTGTCTGCGGGCACATGGGCAACCGTGAAACGCAGGGTGAGGGACTCAGCATCATAATCAATGGTTTCTCCAATCACTGCGCCGGAGATCTTGGCTCGGGTTCCTACCGCATTCTCCCCTCTGGCCATCAATTCATCAACTGTAAAGAAATATTGGGCTCCTGCGCGTGTTGATGAAATGATTAAGTACACTACTGCTGCCAGGATTACCAATCCGCCAAAAATAAATTTTGCGCGATTGGGATTGCCAACCGGCTCTTCATAAGAATCAAGGTGTTCCATTCAAACCTCCATACAGGTCTAAAAGCAATAAATTTTACTACTAGTAGAACTGTTTGTCGAAAATTTACCTTTCCTATTCATTTAAACTTGCCAAAACTAATCTTACCAAGAATATCTGATTTAGTCTATTACACTTGCCCTAGATCTCAAGGGACAAATGTCATAAGCAACCCTAGCGGCGCAATTTTTCACCACATTCGCGGCAGAAATTATCCCCCCGTTTGGCCTGGAATCCGCACTGATGGCAATAAACAACATCTGGCACGCCAGATCTGGCAGTGCGTGAACGAGCTTTCTTCTGCCGGTAGCGGCTGAATGCCGTTGGGGTGTTGATAGACCAGAGATATACACCCCCAGCAGCAATAATCACCGCACCCGCGCCGACAATCACCCATCCCCAGGCGGGGAATTGGTTTTGTTGTCCTGCAGTGGCGCCTGGTTGAACACTCTCCTCAGCCAGTGGTTGGGAGAGCAGTTCAGCGCTGAGCAGGTCATCGGATTTTTGGTACTGCAGTGAGAAGGCGAAGACCTCCCCAGCCGGCAGCGCTCCAAAACTGGCACTATAGAAATCCAACCCATCTGCCCCGGCGGTTGGTACACCTAGATCAGGCGAGAAGACCAGATCAACAGCATGAACCGGCTGTTTGACAGCGATCACCAGTTCATCAAGTGGATAATCAAAAAACCATTCGAATTGGAAATCACGAGATCGGTCAGATTGGCTTAGGAGGGGGTCGTAATATTCCAATTGGATCACCGGAGAATCCGCTGTCAGAGTAACCACCGTCCACGGGTCCTCGGATGAGAGCGAATACTCCCTGGTGACAAGCTGATTTCCTTCCAGCACAGCCACAGCAGTGGGGGAGGCTACCCGTGCCGGAATACGCACAGACAGCTCTACCGGCAAAGCCTGTTCAGCCGGCAGTTCCAGGGTAAAAATCACCAACATTTCAGGGCGGTCATACTCCGGCCAGAACTGGATCTGCACCTGATCAAATTTTAAGCTTGTTTGAGCACCAGCAAGCGAGGTCACGCTCAACACACCGATCAACACCAGTCCAAATATTAATTTCTTCATTGCATGCTCCAATTATTCTCCAATTTTTCAGGGCCGCAGTGCATTCCTTAATTGGAGAGCCATCTCTCCAAATACAGGAGTATACCGCATCTCTAGCTCGCGGGGGCGCGGTAAATCCACCTTCAAATCGAGGCTGATTTTTGCTGGCCGGTCAGAGAAAGCCAGCACCCGGTCTGAAAGGTAAACAGCCTCACCAATATCATGTGTCACCATGAACACAGTTTTCTGACGGGCGTGCCAAATACGCAGTAACTCACCTGCCATGCGTTCCCGCGTCAGGGCATCCAAAGCCCCAAAGGGCTCATCCAGCAGCAGCAAGCCTGGATCATGCACCAGGGCGCGAGCAATGGCCACCCGCTGTGCCATCCCACCTGACAACTCACGCGGCAGGGTATCCTCAAAGCCAGACAATCCTACCAGATCAATCAATTCCTCCACTGTTTCGGCTGAAATTGATTGGCTGCCCGAGTTCAGATCAAGAGGGAGTTGAATATTTTCCCGCACGGTGCGCCAGGGCATCAGGTTAGCCTTCTGGAACACAATTCCCACGCCAGACCGAGGCCCATCCAACCGCTGCCTGTCCAGGATTACCTCCCCATGCTGATAAGCCAACAAGCCAGCCAGTATCCGAAGCAAAGTAGATTTGCCGCTGCCAGAGGGACCCAACAGGCAAACAAACTCCGATTCTTGGATTGAAAAGGAGATATCGTCCAATACATTCAACCCCCCATTTCCATTGGGGAATGAAACAGACAGCCGATCTACAATCAGAAAGGCGGCGTCAGCAGCGCTCAATCTAACCTCACTTCACAAATTCCGTAGTGTAAGCCTCCTCAACCGGGATCGGCTCGGCCAGCAGCTCCATACTTAGAAGTACTTCCAGCATATTATCCCAGCCGTCCGGATTAATTTTTCCTAAAGGTTCCGCTTCCCAATAACCAATCGAGCGGCGAAGCACTTCCATTTGGATGGTCTTATCCGCATCGGCCAACCCTTCCACATGGTTCAGGCTGAGCTGGTAGGCTTCTTCGGGGTCAGCGATTGCATCGGCCAAGCCCTCTAAAAATGCTTTCACAAATCGCTCAACCAGCTGCGGATCGGTGGCAATCAGTTCTTCATTGGTAATGATTCCGTTGCCAACTAACTGCACATAATCAGACACATGGATCTCATCGATCTCATATCCCTGGGCGCGTAATTGCACCGGCTCATTGGTGACATAAATTGCCACCGCATCTTGCTGATCAGAAACCAAAGCCTCCACCTGGTTATAACCAATCGACTCCAAGGTGAGATCGGCCGGATCCACACCAGCAGCATTCAGCAAGGCGATCAGACCAATGTAATTCGCACCGTAGAGACCAGGAAGCCCTACACTTTTGCCTACCAGGTCTTCTGGGGTGCGGATGCCAGATTCAACCTTGGCAGTCACACCGACCGGGAAGTTCTGATACCAAGAAACCACATACTTCACCGGTACACCCTGGGCACGAGCCAGCAGCACCTGCTCGCCTGAGACAACTGCAAAGGGAAGCTCACCCTGGCCCACCAATGCCAAACCATCCGTCTCGAACCGGTAATCAAAACTGACATCAAAGCCAGCCTCTTTAAAGTATCCTTTTTCCACAGCAACGTACAACGGCGCAAACTGGATATTTGGAATATATCCCAGCGGGAGAATCACTTCGATTAAATCTCCCTCAGTGATTATCTCTTCCGGTTCACTCCCAGACCCACAAGCAGCCAGGAAAACCGCCAAAATCATGCCACTCAGTAAAATTCTTGTTATCCGTTTCATCATCAACCGTAATCTCCTGTATGGTAATCATTCATCATCTTCAGGCCGCTGCTGCCATGCCAGCAACCGAGACTCCAATAAAACAACCAGGCCATAAAGCATCAACGCCATGAACACCAGACTAAAAACAGCCACAAACACCAGGGCAACATCATATTGGCCGCGTCCCACATTGATCAGGAAACCAAGCCCGCGGTCAGATCCAACAAATTCTCCCACCACTGCGCCGATCACTGAGAGGGTGGCGCCAATGCGCAGACCGCCCAGCAGCACTGGCATAGCTGCCGGCACCTCCAGTTGGCTGAACACCTGCCAGCGGGTGGCTTTCAGGGAGCGCATCAGATCATACAGGTCTGCTGGCACTGCCCGGACGCCCACCACAGTGTTGATTAAAATCGGGAAGAACACAATCAGGGCGCAGATCAACACCTTTGAGAGCAGCCCAGGACCAAACCAGATGATCAGCAGTGGGGCAATCGCCACCACTGGCACTGATTGGCTGGCCACAATATATGGCGCCAGAAGCCGCTCCAGACGCTTGGATTTTGCCAGAAGATACCCCAACAAGGCTGCTGTCACAGAACCAAAACCCAACCCAAGCAAGACTTCCCCTAATGTGATGCCAAAATGCTTTAACAGAGAACCATCCTGTAAGATTTGAAGAAAGCGAGCTATTACCAAATCAGGTGTCGGCAGGATAAACGACGGCAAATCTCCCAGCCACACGATCAGATACCAGAGGAAGAGGGCCAGCGCGATGGTGAACGGCAGCAGGAAGAGGCCATTCCTCCTGCCTTTTGCAGATATTTTTAGTTCACTCCTGTTTTTCTCCATAATTGAGATGCCACCAGCCAATTTCCCCCGGGGCTGGAAAAGGATTTCAATCCAGAAAGACAACGCCTAGAACAAAAAACCGAAAACGATATGTTTTCGGGGTGCTGCTTTCGGCACACAGGAGATCCGCGCTCTCGCGCTTGCCTGGTGCATCCTTCTTTCATCCGGACTATACCGTCGGCCCTGGAATTACACCAGATCATGCAGGCTGGAAAAACCTGCTCGTGGGCTGTACCACCGATCGGGAATTGCAACAGGTCTAGACCTGTCACTCACCCTGCCCCGAAGGTATGAAGAGCCTATAGGATTCCGGCTCAGATTGATTGTGTGTGAATTATAAATGATTGTGAAATTTGGGTCAATATCCGCTGCAGAGACCAAGAAAAAAAAACACAACCAGTCGGTTGTGTTTTTTAACATCAATGAATGCAGAAAGAACTACGCGGCCTTTTTCAAGACTGGTAAACCGCTCTTGGTCTCAGAGACCATATAGCCATCCGGAACTGCATCCAACGCGCCATCCTTGACCTCGCCAGCGAAGAAATAGATCATTCGCTCCCCGCCACCCTTGAGTGTGGTCCACCGTCCATGAAGGTAGTAGGTTTTCCCTTTTGAATTTGTATATTCAAAGGCCATCGCAATCCTCCTTTTAGTCATAATTATCCATTAACTTATTATAGTAAACTTTTGTCTGTTTACAAGCTTTTAACAACAGTAATTTTAACACATAATTTATCTAATTTGGGTAAATATTTCTAGCCCTCTCCCCAAAAAGAAACACCCTGATTTAAGATCAAGGTGTTTCCAAATAAATCCTGGCAGTCTTTACTCTTTTGCCGCACCGCCCTCCACAGTTTGGATCTCGGCAATCATCTCAGTGATGTATGTCTCAGCGGTGAGAAGGTCCTTTCCTGCCCGTTTGATGATGTTCAGGATCGTGCTCATCTTGGAGATTTCCTCAAGCTGTTCATTCACAAACCAGCGCAGGAATTCCTGAGCGATGAAATCCTTTTCTTCTACTGCTATCTGCATCAGATTATTGATCTGACCTGTCACGGTGACCTCCCAATCTAGGGCTACCTGGACAGCATCTGCGGCAGACTCAAACTGCTTACGCGGCTTGGTAATCGCCGGAATCTCAACCTCCCCGCCGGCATCCAGCACATACCGCAACAGTTTCATCGCATGTGCATTTTCTTCAGCCGCCTGATTAAAAAAGATAGCGGCGAATTTGAGCATATCCTCTGTGTCAAAATAAGAGGCAATCTGTAAATATTCCATGCTTGCGCCAAATTCATTCCCAATCTGTTCGTTGATCGCTTTTTCCAATCGTTCACCAATTAGCATTTTTTTATCTCCTTGATATTCTGATTCCCTGGGTGAATCTTTTCACCGGCAGGGTGTTGAAATAAACCTTAAATAGACTTTGACATATCGTTAACTACATTCTAGCTGTTCAATGCTATAACTTGAGTGTAATTAATTTTTAGACGCAACTAAATAAGAGAAACTTACAATGCTCGCAGTGATCTCCGACCTACACCTTGTACATGCCAATAACGGTGTAAACAGCACCTTATTCAGCAATAAAAACCTTGAGCACATTACCTACCAGCGTTTTGTGACCAGGCTGGTGCGCGAGGCTGAGGTCAATCAAGCCAATCATCTTGATCTGGTGCTGGCAGGTGACATTTTTGAAATGTTCAAATCCCCCGTCTGGTACCAGGATGAAATCCGGCCCTATGTACACCTCAGCCAAATCAAACCCGGTGTAATCCTTGAGCAGCGAATTCTTGAAATCCTGGATTCAATTGCAGAAGAAGAACACGCCGGCGCCACTCTCGACATCTTCCGCAACCTGCAAAATTATTTCAATATCCCTGTGAAGCTGCATTACCTCATAGGCAATCACGACAGGATCGTAAATGCGACCCCTGCCACCCGTCGCAAGGCCCGGTTGCTGCTCGGAATTGGTGATGATGACAGCTACATTCCTCACACCCACACCTTCTCCCCAGATGGCAGCCCAATTGCCCTGATCCGTCATGGGCATGAATATGATAGCGCCAATTTCTCCAAGAAATTTAACCACAACGAACATATCCCAAATTCGATCGCGGAAGAAATCTACGATGCCCCTTCATTGGGAGACTTTCTAGCGCTGGAATTTGGCAACAAACTGCTCTACTTTTTTACCCAGACCTATGACCGGCAAGAAATTGAAAACAACAAAAATCTGCAAAATCTGTACACCAGGCTGGCAAATTTCGATGATGTCCGTCCGTTAACGGCAACCATGCATTATTTACTGACCACTCCCAATATGACCCCCCGCCAGGTCTGGCGCTATCTCGAGCCGATTATGATCGAAACCTTCGAGATGATGGCCAAGAACCGATTCTTCTTACAGGAATTGGGGCGTTACAACCCAACGGAAAGCAGTCTCGCAGGTACCATCCTGACCCTTCTAAAACTCAGACCATGGCGCAGTGGAATTCCGCTGTGGGTAATCCAGCGCATCTCACGCCTTATCAGCCAACGCGCTCACCTCCCCGAATCAGGCAATTTTGCAGGACGCGAAGCAGCCCTCTACCAGAACGGCGGTTCAATAAAATGTGTGATTACCGGGCATACCCACACCCCGGAAGTCTCATTGATTAATACCAGAGACGGCGTTGAGCGCTACCATATCAACACCGGCACCTGGCGAAATGTAATCCCCACCTCCAGGGACCACGAGTATTTTGGCAGCATAAAAGCCCTGGCCTATGCAGTACTATATGGCCCAGGTGAGAATCCCTCAAAATCCTCCCGGCCAGGGGAACCGGATTGGTCCTTTGATTATTGGTCTGGCTTCAGCCAGAAATTCTACCCAAAAGAAGTGGAAAGTAAATCCTGCTGCCTATAGGGATTACTCCTCAACTTTCTTTTCTCCTCTCTTACGTGAAACAACCTCCAATCGATGGAGGTTGTTTCACCTTTGTTTTATATCAATGTTTGGCGGTCAGTCCAATACCACAATCCCATGGCCTTCAACTACTTCGCCGATTTCCCATATGGGTTGATCAACTTTCTTCGCCAGGGAGACAAATTTCTCAATCCCTCCAGGCGGAACGCTTAATAACAGCCCACCGCTGGTCTGGGGATCAAAGAGCAGCATCTGCTTGTATTCATCCAGATCCACATTGAAGGAGACCTGCTTGCCAAAATACAAACGATTATTAAAGGCTCCCCCAGGGAAGTGCCACTCTTGTGCATATTTGTAACCACAATCTACAACCGGAATCTGGCTGAAGTGGAGCCGCAGCCCCACCCCTGAACCTTCCGCCATTTCAGCAGCATGCCCCAGCAGGCTGAATCCGGTGATATCGGTACATCCGCGCACACCAATGCTAACCGCCAGATCAGCCGATTTATCATTCAATTGTTTCATCCAGCCGATCACCTCTTGAACATCCGCCGGATCGGCTTTTTCTTTCTTCAACGCCGATGTGGTCACGCCAAACCCCAACGGTTTGGTCAGGAACAGCCGGTCTCCGGGTTTTGCCCCGGTTTTGGTGATAGCCTTCTCAGGGTGCACGAATCCCAGCACAATCAGGCCGTATTTAGGTTCTTCATCCTGAATGCTGTGGCCACCAGCCACTACCACGCCCGCTTCTTTGGCTTTCTCTGCACCGCCAAGCAATATTTGCCCGCCGACATCTGCGGCCAGAGACTCTGGCAATCCCAATACATTCAAAGCCAGAAAAGGCTTACCACCCATCGCATACACATCGGACAGGCTGTTGGCAGCCGCGATCGCACCGTAATCATAGGGGTCATCCACCACCGGTGTAAAAAAATCAGTGGTCACCACCAATGCACGGGCTTCATCCAGCCGCCAGACAGCAGCATCATCAGGATCGTTCAGCCCCACCAGCAGGTCCGGAAACTCCAACCCCGAAAAAACCCCTTTAACTGGTCGCAGCACCTGCGCCAGCGCTTCCGCGCTTAGTTTAGATGCTCAACCCGCACAGCGGGAGTAACTGGTCAGGCGGATCTTTTTTCCGGATTCAGTGTCACGCGGCTTGGTACTCAACGGTGTCTCCTTATAAAAACGGCGGGAAGTGAATTCCCGCCGGATATTATACTCAATTCAATCCTATTCAGGAATTGTAATTGTTTCTTCTAACCCCGGCAAGGGGAACAGGAAAGGATTATCACCCGGCAGCAGAATTACACTGATATTCGGGGCGATCTTTTCAATATACTGGAGTTGGATCACATCCGGATTGGCTGCCAGCGCTTGACCTAACAATTCAAGGGCTTTCGCTTCCGCCTCCGCCTGCAGCAATCTGGCCTGGGCTTCGGCCTGTGCCTCGATGACCCGCGCCTCGGCTTGGCCCTCTGCCCGGATCACGACCGCATCTGCCAGACCCTCAGCTTCCTGGCGGGCTTGTTCTGCCTCCTGGCGGCGCTGCTCGACCACAAAGGCAGCCTGCTGGGCTTGCTGTTCAGCAATCTGCTTCTGCTCAACCGAGGCAGCATATTCATCCGAGAAGGCGATGTTGCGCAGTACAAAGTCCACCAGTACAAAGCCCTCTTTTTCCAGCCGAATGGCCATATCGCGGTTGATTTCATCGGTGAGAGCCTGCCGCTGAGAGCTGTAGACTTCTTCAATCCCATACTGAGAAACAGCATCGCGGATCACACCGCGGGCAATCGTGCGGATCAGGCCATCAAGGTAGGTGTTTTGCCACGAAATATGCACATCCACCACCCTGTTAGGGTCAATCGCAAAGATCAGAGATGCATCTACTCTCACCAGCTGACCATCAGACGTGCGCGCCTCAATCGAGTCGTCGCCTATCCGGTCACCCTCGGTATGTGCAATCGACATGGTGTAAGTCTGCCGCGAGATTGTATATTTCACCACCCGATCAAAGAACGGAACCACCCAGTTCAAACCTGGGGGCAAGGCTTCATCTCGGACACCACCTTCGCCTAAAGCGGTCACCACCACACCGCGCTCGGTCGGTTCCACAAATACCAGCCCGGCAGCCACAATGTTCAAGACCAGGGCAATCGCAATCACACCCACTATGATGCTCACTGCGCCTTTGGTGGTCTTATCCCTGGCAGCACGCATAACAATGAACACGATCACACCAAGCAGTGCAAGCCATGAGAATGCAGCCAAACCTTTCACCACGGTAACAAGATTCATCTTATTCCTCCATTTTGAGTTAGGTAATTTGCAATCAGCACTATTATAGTGTTTGAGTATTAAAGTTTTATAAAATTTCCCGACTAAAAACATCCTACAAAGTATGGGATTGCTGCTATTCCTATGATAGTTTGGAGGTTTGATTATGTGCCAATCCAATGTTCGCTGAGAGGTTGCCTGACTGCAGGATACATGCTACACTGCAAACATGAAGCTGGGAACGGGTAAGATATTGGAGATCAGACAGGCCTATGGCGGCTCCAACCTGGCAAAAATCCATCTAGCGGGTATCCCCATCCCTGTTCCGGGACAATACCTCCAAGTCCACCACCCATCAGACGATAGCTGTGCAGCAGGTGTCAGCCTATACTTGGGCGGTTTGCCAGATACTGAAGCCCCCTCCGAATACTTCACCACCGCCAGACCTCTTCCACCCCATTGGGTTCCGGGTGATCTACTCCAGGTTCGCGGCCCACTAGGTAAAGGATTCCAAATCCCCGAAAAAGCTCGCCGGCTCGCCTTAATCGCATTTAGCGATCTGAGTGACCATCTACTCCCCCTGGCCGCAGCTTTATTGGCGCGCGGCGGTGAGGTGGCGATGTTCATTAAATCTGACCCTGATTCCCTTCCACCCCGCCTGCCAGCACGGATAGAGGTGAGCAAACTGGCGCAGATCAGCGATGGGTTGAAATGGGCGGATTATGCTGCCTGCTCCGTGGAACTTGAGGAGTTCTCCTCAGCTTGCGGGGTCTTATCCCAATTTTCTCCATTTGGCTGCCCCTGCCAGATTCTGGTCTTCAGCCAGCTGCCTTGCGCAGGATTGGCTGATTGCGGTATCTGTGCAGTGAGGATCACAAGTGGCGAAACCAAATTAGTCTGCAAGGACGGACCGGTTTTGGAACTATAGGCAGGCAAAACCACAGACACGCAACAGATCTGTGTTTTTGCGTTAATCAGTTCTTCTATACTGCTTTTTCAGCCACTTTCTCACCATAATCCAGCAAGGCACGCACCATTTCAGGGCTGCGTCCCTCAGCATATACCCGAAGTACCGGCTCTGTCCCAGATGGGCGTATCAGCAGCCAGGAATCATCATTGAGCACATATTTACAGCCATCTGTAGTCGAGATCTGAACCACATTCTCACCGCCAATACTGACTGGGGCATCGTCTGCCAGACGCCGGGTCATGGACGCTTTTTCCACAGGCTTGCGCAAACGCAGGTCGGTGCGCTCGTAAAACGCTGGCCCCACCTCAGCGAGAAGATCTTCGACCAGTTGGTACAAAGAACCGCCCGAAGTAGAGACAATCTCTAATAATAGCAGCGCCATTAAAATCCCATCTCCCTCAGGGATATGCCCTTTGAAAGAAATCCCGCCAGATTCCTCGCCGCCAAGCAGGATATCCTGCGACAACATCAGGTCTGCGATGTAGTTGAAACCCACCGGGGTTTCGTATACTTTGAGGCCGTTTTTCTTTGCCAGACGGTCAATCATCCGGGTGGAGGAGACAGTCCGCACCACAGCTCCGCTCATCCCGCGTTTTTCTACCAGGTGCTTGATCGACAAAGCCATGATCTTATGCGGGTCCACAAAATTACCGCGCTCATCCATAGCGCCGATCCGGTCGGCATCCCCATCTGTGGCCAAGCCGAGTACCCCGTACCCCTGGCTGATCGCCCCGGCAAGCGGGCCGAGATGCTTGCCAATCGGCTCAGGATGCACACCGCCAAAGCCTGGGTTCATCTCCCCCCGGACTTCATACACTTCACAACCTGTCCCCTGGAGAATACCTTTGATCACCCCCCGGCCAGAGCCAAACATAGAGTCCACCACCACCATGATCGGATTCTCAGCAATGGCGTCAAAATCAATCAAGGTGCGCAGATGATCATAATACATGGGGATTGGGTTAAAACGTTCGATCAATTCCAGGCGTCTGGCCTGTTCAAAATCCATCTGATTAGGACCGCGGCCGCGAGATTCATTATCATTCAGGTAAACTTCCACCCGGCGGCACTGCTCATCCGGAGCCGCTCCACCATAAGCCGCTTTCAACTTTACCCCATTATAGCGGGGCGCATTGTGCGAAGCTGTGATCATGATCCCTGCAACCGCTTTGAGTTGGGGGATGGCGTACGAGATAGCCGGCGTGGGGCAGTCTGACTGAGCCAGATAAACGTGAAAACCGTTGGCGGCCAGCACCCGGGCAACATCTGCCGCATACCGGTCTGAAAGAAAGCGGGTGTCAAATCCGACAACAACATTCAATCCATTCTCCTGGCCGGTTTTCAATGAGCCAGTATTGCGATGTTCCGCCAACAGCGCGTCTGAAATCGCTTGGGTGACCAGGCGCAGGTTATAAAAAGTAAACGTGTCTGAAATTACAGCACGCCAACCATCAGTTCCAAAATGAATTGGCATCGGTTTCTCCTATTTTCAAAACAGATTTTTCAGATTTTAGCACAGTTTGAGCTGGACATTGATGACCTCGATTCCCTCATATCTCATCCATTGATAACCCGCATCCGAATTGATGAACCATGCTAAAATCGAACCATGGCCATCAAGAGAGAAGACCGGATTGCATTCCTCAAACAACGCCAGATGTTCAATGGTGTTGATGACGAATTCATCTCCGATATTGCCAAGCGGCTGGAAGAATACAAGTTGGAAGCTGAGAAAGTACTCTTTAAGCAGGGCGATCCGGGGAGTGTTTTCTACTTTATTTACGAGGGCAGTGTGCGTGTTTGGGGGCTTGATGCGAATGAGGAAGAACTTGACTATGGTTTTTTTGAAGCTGGCGATAAGTTTGGTGAGGAATCTCTGATTACCGGGCGGCCGCGGTCTTTCAGTATCACCACCCTGGAAGAGACGACCTTCCTGGTCATGCACGCTGGGGATTTTGAACACATGCTCGATACTTACCCGTCCGTCGATAAATTCATAACCACCCTGATGAATACCCGTCGCAAAACTAGGCAAACCGTCTTCCCCTGGCTGCATCCTGGCGAAATCGTCCAAATCCTCACCCGGCGGCATCCTATCCGGATGATCGACCGGATGTTTCAACCTTTGATTACCGCGGGTGTGGGGGTGGGTTTCCTTTACATTTCCTACAACGTCACCATCCCGACAATCTTCCTGATCATCAGCGTTATCATTTTAATTCCCGCATTCATCTGGATGATCTGGGTCTTCCTGGACTGGCGCAACGATTACTTTATCCTGACCAATCAAAGGGTCATCTGGTTGGAGCAGATCATTTTCCAGGCAGCAGCCCGGCAGGAAGCGCCTTTGGCCGCGGTCCAGTCGGTAGATGTGAAAACCACCCAGCTTGGCAGGATTCTGGATTATGGAGATGTGCTGGTACGCACCTTCACTGGCACGGGCAGCCTCAAACTCACCACTGTGAATCACCCCAAGCAGATGAAAGGTGAAATTGAAGAATTATTAATGCGCGTCCGAAAAAAGACAGAAAACATTGAAGAAAAGCGGCTTCGTCAATCCATCCGCCGAGGCCTGGGTCTGGAAGCAGGAGAGGTCATTGAAGATCCGGTATTCTATGTCGAATCACCGGAGGATGAATCGCCCGCCGGATTCAAACTGCTGCGTACAAGAGAGGTCTCCCCAGACGGAAAAACTATTACTTATCACCGTCACTGGTGGGTTTTACTCTCTAAAACCTGGTTCTCGCTTCTCTTGTTAATCAGCCTGATTGCATTATTGTTTTACGCCCTGACCAACAACTTCACCGTTTTGGGCATGTTCTTCCCGGCAAAATCATTTATCACCTTTTGGTTTTTAGGCATCCTCGGCTGCATCATGGTGATTGCCTACCACTCTCTGGACTGGTACAACGATATTTATAAAATCACCAAAGATGACAAGTTGATCGACAGCGAGAAAAAACCCTTTGGGGAGGAGATCAGCCGGACAGCACCGATCAGGAATATCATTAGCTTGGAACACAACCGTAAGGGGATATTGCGCCTGCTGCTGAATTTTGGGATGGTGAAGGTAGTGGTGGCAGACGAAACCCTGATCTTTTATGATGTCCACAATCCCGCTCAGGTGCAGCAGGATATCTATTACCGCCAGGAACAGATCAAACTCAAACAGGATGAAACCGAAATGGAGAAGGACCGGGCGCATATTTCCCGCTGGCTGCGCGCTTACCACGAGATTCAGGCGGAGGCAGAATTGTATGAAGACCAGGAGTTCTTCGTCGATCTGGAAGATGAAGAAGAAGACTCTATCTAACCAATTTCAATCTTACTGAAAATGCGATAAAATAACGATATGGTAGTGTTAGATATTGTTTTAGTCCCTGATGAGGTGCTGCACACCAAAGCCAAACCAGTAACAGACTTTGGGCCAAAGCTCCAGCAGTTAATTGATGATATGGTTGAAACCATGCGCGATGCTCCAGGCGTCGGGCTGGCCGGACCACAGGTAGACCAGCTTTTACGTGTGATTGTGGTTGAGTTTGGTGATGAAGAAGATGAAGAAATCCCCCCAACACTCTATACCCTTGTCAATCCTGAGATCAGTAAAATGTCTAAAGAGACAGTCTTTGGATTTGAAGGGTGTCTTTCGATCCCGGATCTGCTTGGCAACGTGGAACGGGCAGAATCTGTGACTATTAAAGCCCAGGATCGGCATGGTAAAGTGGTCAAGATCAAAGCCTCAGGATGGCTGGCACGAATCTTCCAGCATGAGATCGACCATACCAACGGGATTTTATTCACAGACCGGACAGATGAAGTCTACGAGCTTGAAGAAATCCTTGCCGCCCAAGAAAGGGCTGAGGCCGGCGGAGCAATCGATGAGATTGACCAACCGCCCCTCTCCGTCTGATATTCTTCTCAAATGCAGCTCACCCGCATTTCGCTGACAAACTTCCGCAACCTTGCCCGCGTGGATATTGATGTGCCAGAAGGCACCACCCTGATTCTTGGCAAAAACGCACAGGGCAAAACCAGCCTGCTGGAAGCCATCTTCTTCCTGGCAACCATGTCCACCTACCATGCCAGCAGCGACAGGCAGTTGATCAACCTGATCCACGCCCGGGAAAAGCTGGCAGTCGCCCGGATTGTGGGGGAATTCCGTAAACAGGGGCATGCGCACAAAATTGAAATCCGCATCATCCAGGAACATACCCAAAACGGTGTTTCAAGAGCACGAAAAGAAGTTCTGGTGGATGGGGTAAAAAAACCAGTCCGGGAAGCAATTGGGCAGTTCAATGCGGTGCTTTTCCTGCCACAGATGATGCGCGTGGTAGAAGGCCCGCCTGAAGAACGCCGCCGCTATCTTGATCTGGCGATCAGCCAGGTGGTGCCAAACGCGGCAATTACTCTGATTGAATATAACAAGGTGGTCTCCCAGCGTAACGCCCTGCTGAAACAGCTCAACGAAAACGGTGGAGACCCAGACCAGCTTACCTTTTGGGATGAACGACTGGCCAAACGCGGTGCAGAGATCATCTTCCAACGGATCCACGCAATTAACGAACTGGACCTGACAGCCCGCACGATCCATCATGATATCACCAGTGGAAGCGAAATCCTTCATCTGGACTACCAGCCCGCCTTCGATCCAACCGGCCAATCCCCGGCGCAGCCCGCGCTGATCTACACCCCGCCAGACCGCACAGGGTTTACCCGCGCCCAGATTGAGCAGGGTTTGCTCGCCGCACTTCGTGAAAAACGCCGCCAGGAGATAGCCCGCGGGGTAACAACCATCGGGCCTCACCGTGACGAGTTGCGCTTCCTGAGTAATGGCATCGACCTGGGAACTTTCGGTTCCCGCGGACAGGTGCGCACCACGATGATGACCATGAAACTGGCAGAGATGGCCTGGATGAGGATGAAAACTGGCTCCTCTCCCGTATTGCTGCTGGATGAGGTACTGGCCGAATTGGATGAAACCCGCCGGTCTGATCTGGTCCAACGCGTCTCAGCGCACAAACAAGCCCTGCTGACCACCACTGATCTACAGCTATTTGATTCTAGCCGCATCTCGAACTGGCGCAAATGGAAAATTGATAGCGGGGTGTTGGATCAGATATCCTGAAGAGATAACATTTTTCTTCTACGGAATTCGCAGCACCTGATTGGGATAGACAATATATGGCGAATGGATCCCATTAAAGTCAGCCAGCAAACGCCAGTTAATCCCTATCTTCTTGCCAATTCTGTATAGATATTCCCCTTTTTGAACCACATAGGTTTCCCCGGTGAAAGGCTGGCCGGATTCGCTCTCGTCCAGGGCACTGCCGGGACCTGGTAAAGTCAGCACGAGACCGGGGTACAGCTGGTAAGGCGGCAGCAGATGGTTCATTTCGGCAATCGCCTGCCAGTTGAGGTTGAGATTTCGGGCAATTTGCATCAGATGTTCGCCCTTTTGAACGGTGTAATTCTCAGGGGGCGGAATGATCCCACCTTCTTGATCCGCTTTGGCAGCCACCGGCGGGTCCTCCCCAGGTGTGGGTGTTGGTTCAGGTACGATTGTCTCTTTTGGCGTCTTGGTTGGTTGGGATGTTTCTGCCGGAGCCTGCAGGTTGGCATCCCAATTTGTAACCAATACCTGGCCTGGATAGATGGTATACGGCCAACCAATATTATTGATATCAGCCAATTCTTTCCAGTCCATCCCCCACTGCCTGGCAAGTTCTGATAGATAATCCCCTTTTTGGACAGTATAAGTATCCCCGCTGGTAAAGTACTGGTGGTCTACCTCAACCTCTCTGCCCCCGTCAGCAGTGACAGCCATATTGCCCAAAACTGCCCAGGATGATTCAAAAACGCGGTACGCATACTGCCTGCGGCTTGCATTCCCGGCATCTGCCAGGTAAATCCCTCCGGGATCATAGCCGTAAGCGATCATGGTATGCTCGTATGGAGCAACAATCACGGTGCTGCCATCTTTGGCTTGATACTCCTTTGATGTGCCCTGCCAGACATGCCCCACCACCCAGACGATTACCGGGCGTCCATTGGCGATTTCATTCTTTAAATCTTCGATGGTCATCCCCCGGCGGGCAGCGGCATCCAATCCGTATTCACGCAACAGCGCGGCCACCGGCTTGGCATGCACACCATACGCATTCGGAGGTGTACCGCCCCAAGCGCCAAACACACTGCCCACAAAGCCTTTCTCGGGGTTATCGGAGACTGGCAACCGGTTGAAGAATTGAATCTCTGGGGCACTGATGCCCCAATAAGCTGCCAGGTCGGAGGCTGAGCGCGATTCGCAGGAGAGTGGATAGGTCTGCCCATAAGCAACCAGATCATCAATGAAGGCCGAATCTGGCAGGTCACCCTGTGCATAGACAGGATGCGGCAGCCCGGCCAACCCCAGGATCAGGATGATCAGCGCTGCTGTTTTTTTCAACAAATCTAATACTCCCTACCTTCAAGCAAAATACGCTTTGCATGATCCTTCTCATTGTAGCCAATCAAAAATCTGATGGCAAGCGGTATAATTTTCCTATCATGAAAAACTTTGACCTCCTTTCACAGGAATTTGAGGATTTGACCGGCGATTCCCTGAATATCGCCCAACTGGCCAGCGCACACCGCTATGCCGACCTGTTAGCTGAGTGGAATCAAAAAATCAACCTGACCAGCATCAATGACCCTGATGAAGTGCGCATCAAGCATTTTCTGGATTCACTGAGCTGCCACTTAGTACTATCAAACCGGCCTAAAACTAGAGTGATCGATATCGGTACAGGCGGCGGCTTTCCCGGTCTGCCGCTGAAACTGCTCTACCCTGAGATGAATCTCATTCTGGCTGACTCGGTAGCTAAAAAGACCGCATTTTTATCCCTGGTTGTGCAAGAATTAGACCTGGATCAGGTGGCAGTACTTACTGAACGGGCAGAAACCCTCGGCCAGATGCCCGAGCACCGCGAGCAATATGATCTTGCCCTGGCGCGGGCTGTTGCCAACCTGCCGGTATTGGTGGAATATTTGCTGCCTTTGGTCAAGGTCGGGGGGATCATGCTTGCCCAGAAAGGAGAGACTGCAATCCAAGAGCTTGCACAGGCAAAAGAGGCCATTGCGCTCCTCGGAGGCAAAAGCTTGCCTCCTGTTGAGGTTCAACTTCCAAAAGCAAGAGATAAACGCTACCTGTTGGTGATTGAAAAATCAGCCCTTACTCCATCCACATACCCCCGTCGAGTAGGGATTCCTGCCAAACGTCCCCTGAAAAATGGATAAAACAGGAATAAGATTCGGCTATCAAACCAAACCGGTTCCCTGTCCACCAAAAAACACGCTTCTCAAATCAGAGAAGTGTGCTTTTGTTAACGATTAGTCATGCAGGATTCTTGGGAACTCGCTTCTTATTGTAGCGATATGTGATCCTGCCGCGGCTAAGATCATAAGGGGACATTTCCATGGCCACCCGGTCTCCCAGCAGAATGCGGATGTAGTAACGCCGCATTTTGCCAGATAAATAGGCTAGCACCTCATGCCCATTATCCAGGCGTACCTTGAACTGTGTGCCCGGCAGAGCTTCTATCACAGTCCCCTCTACTTTGATCTTGTCATCATCTTTCGCCATACAATCTCCTAAAATCTGGTCAAAAAAAAATCGGCTGTGAGACACAAGCCGAGCGTAAGAACGAAAAGAATGGGTGTTCGAAGCTATTTCTGTTCGATATGCAATCCTTTTACAGTTATGCGCCGCGGACCACCAGATTTGCATATAAGGCAAATCTGTCTCACTGCAAGCCTAATTATACCCTTGCGGAGGGGAGCTTGTCAAACAAAAATTAGGTGTGTCCATAAAATCCTATACACTTTATGTGGTTTAAATCTGATCTACCATGCACCAATACAAGTTACTGCCCGTGGCATGCTGCCTGCAAACCTCTGCACGTTTTTACGCCCTTTTTACAACCCTTTGACAAGCATTTTTCCTCCAGGATTTAAACTGGAGGCAGTCATCAAGACAACCCATTCAAAGGAAATTGGAGAAAACCATGTTAAAAAAGATAAGTTTTCCGATTGTTATTGCACTGCTGGCAGCTGGGCTGGTCACTGGCGCAGCCTCTGCCAAAGCCCGTTCATCCGGCAAAAGCGGAGAGGATCTCGACCCCAATCACCGGATGCTGATCGGACAGATTCTCGAAATTGGTGCGGGTGAGTTCACGGTAGAAGCCTTGAACGGAGAACTGCACATCCTCACCGTGACGGATGAGACCGTTTATAGAACCCGAAACGGTGAGCAACCCGGAGAAGCATCGTTTAGCGATCTGGAAATCGGGATGTATGTGGGGGTGTATAACCACGAAGACAGTTGGGGCGGTTTCAGCGCCCGTCTGGTGGTACTCCTGCCTGAGGATTTCGATCCCAACCGCCTAAAATTGCTTCGGGTATCAGGAGAGGTCAGCATGGTGACCACTGGTGGGGGCTTCTTTAAAATTGAAACCCGCAATGGGGAGAAGCTAACCTTCACTGTCGATGAACACACCCGCTATGCTGACGGAATAGAAACCCTGGAAGATCTTGAAAAAGGTGACAGAGTCGGCGTGATTGCGCTGAAACAGGAAAACGGCGATTTACTGGTCAAAGCTGTGGTCACCCAAAAAATCCAACCCCGTGAATTTGCCCAGACCAGCGGCAGGCTTGCCGAGATCGCTGGCGATAAGATCACCATCACAGACCGTCGCGGTCTGACCCACACCTTCTTGTTGACGGAGAATACCATCTTCAAAGACCGGGCGGGTGAGGTTGATGGGACTGGGGATTTGGCAATCGGCATGGTGCTGATCGTGGTACACCCAAGAGAAACAGAAGCAAATGAAGCCAAGGCTGTACTGGTTGCCGATGAACCCGTCCTTCGATTGAAGCGCACCAACGGGATCATCAAATCGATCAACGCCAATCAACTCACCCTGGATGCCAACGGGCAGGTGATGCACTTCACCATTGACGAAAACACCCGCATCAACGGCTGGAATGTCAACGACCTGGATGACCTGGAAAAAGATATGCGCATTTTGGTACTCTACCTGGAAGATGAGAATGGCAAGCTGATTGCCAGATCCATTACCGGTGTAAAGCGCTTTCCCGGTGAGGAGTAATTCCTGCCTTCCCTCCCCCACAAAGACATCAGCCTCCTCTGAAGAGGCTGATGTCTTTTATTTCGATGCTAGTCTCAAGAGAGACCTACTCGTCAGCAAACTCAAAAACCACATCTGGATAGCCAAGCGCCTTGAACAAACGGCTGAGATAATGTTCAGCGTTGATCTCGGCCTGTACTAGGATACCATCATCCAGTGCAGCTTCCAGGATCGCGTCTTCAGCTGCCTGCCGGGCAATTGTTTCAAGGTCTATGTTGCCTTGAGAAAATAAGCCGGTATCCCGATCATAGACATTGGTTTTTTCGTTGTCTAATTCGGCAACAAAGATTTCCGCGGATGGCAAGGTGGCGTAAAGAACGCCATTCTTCAGCACCAGATCCTCCACCTCTACCTTGGACATGTCGATCCCGGCGATCACTTCCCCATAAGCAATCAGCAACAGTTTATCCCCAAACAAAAATTCCAACGCTTCAGCATGACCGCTTTCGGCAGTGATGACCTTTTCCATAGTGTATTGGATGGTTTCAAGGCGCGCCAATGCCTGGATATTGTGAATGATCGTCACTGGGTCTGGGATCACCGTCGGTGTGGGATTGAGCACCTTTGCTGCTTGCGTGCCCAAAGACTGTACCGGCGAAAGCAGCTCGCCAGTGACCTTGTTCACCCTGTTCACCACTGCCAAACTTGCCAACGCCACGATGACCACGATGGCAATCAGCGCAATGATTCCCCACCTGGGTCCGCCTGCATTTTCAATCGAATTTTTCTTGTTCATATCTGGATTATACAATACTCTCCACAAGATTTTTTAATTGCTTTTAAGTGACAAATCTGTTTACAAGCAAAAACCCACAATTCTCTCACCGGTTGCAGTTTTTGATAAAATAATAACCGTCGTCTACCCAACACATTTTTACCAGGTAGGGCTTCAACTATGTCTATTGGCGTTCTGGTATTGATCCTGCGTATCCCCGGATGCAACTCGCTGAAAGAGAAACGCGGCCGCCTCAAGCCCTTGCTAGCACGTCTGCACAAGAACTATAACCTTTCTACAGCAGAGGTGGATGACCAGGATATCTGGGGCCGGGCTGTGATCGGCTGCACCCTGGTCAGCAATGACCCAAACCACACCCGCAGCATACTCCAGAAAGCCGCCAACTGGGTGGATCAGGAATGGCGTGACGTTGAAGTAGAAGATGTGCAAATCGAGCTGGTCTGAAAAGGAGGAATAAATGGATCTCGGATTAAACAAGAAAAAGGCCATTGTCTGCGGAGCCAGCAAGGGGTTGGGATATGCTGTTGCCCGCGGGCTGGCCCAGGAAGGTGTAGATGTGGCCATCAACAGCCGGAACGAAGAAAAGATCAAGTCCGCGGCGGAAAGGCTGGCCAGCGAAACCAGACAGCAGATCTACCCCTTCGCCGGTGACCTGACCGACCCTTATTTTCCGCAGAAAATGGTCTCAGCGGCAGCAGATCGGTTAGGCGGCGTAGATATCCTCGTCACCAATGCCGGCGGTCCGCCACCCGGTGCATTTGAGAGTATCGATGAGGCCGCCTGGGAGAAAGCCGTAGACCTCTCATTCATGAGCCACGTGCGGATGATCCGGGCAGCCCTGCCCTACCTGCGCAAATCCAAGGCTGCCAGCGTACTCACGATCACCTCCTATTCAGTCAAACAGCCGATCCCCAATCTGGTACTCTCCAACAGCATCCGGCTGGCCACTATCGGCCTGACCAAGACCCTAGCGCTGGAACTCGGTGCTGATGCAATCCGCTTCAACTCGATTTTGCCAGGCTGGACGGAGACCGAGCGCGTCCGGGAACTGATGGCACCGAGGGCGGAAGCCGCCGGCACCACCATTGAGGAAGAAATCGCCAAACAAATGGCCGACTCCCCGCTGGGCAGGATGGCCACCCCGGAGGAATTTGCCAACGCGGCGGTGTTCATCGTCTCACCTGCGGCTGCCTACATCACCGGTGTGATGCTCAGCCTGGACGGCGGGATGTATAAGGGTACGCTGTAAATCATTCCCCAGTCAAGCGTCTCGCCCTCAACTGACTAAAGCGACCATAAAAAATCGCCCCTGACTTCAGGGGCGATTTCTCCACTAGAAGATGTTCGCTATGGAGTTTGGGAGTATAGTGGTTATTTCACTTTGACCTTAATCTGCTTGGCCTTGGCTTCTTCAGCCTTGGGCACCCGCAGCTTGAGTACGCCGTTGATCACTTCAGCTTCAGCGCCGGCAGCATTCAATGGGGAGGGCAGGCGCATTGAGCGGGCAAAGGCACCAGTCGGGATCTCGTTGCGGAGCAGTTTTGCATCCTCAGCTAGGTCACTGTGAAACTCGCCTTTGATGCTGACCACATCCTCGAGGATTTCGATCTGCAAATCATCTGCGCTTACACCAGGCACGTAGGCCACCAGAATATAATCATCGCCTTCTGCGATTACATCCAGGGGAATCTGGACATCAGGGCGAGGGGCATCCAGCTCACGGTAACGGCGAAGCATGCGAGTGCGGGGAGAAACATAATAAGTTGTCATTTCAATACCTCCGAAATCAGTAATAGTTGTTTGATTGCGTAACTTAGAGTTTTAACCTCAGAGCTATCTTACTATCGCTGTATATGAAGAATATTAGTATCCAATCATCGTAAGATAAACATATTGTTGGAGGAGCATTAACAAATAAATTGGAGACAGATGAAAAATAAGGTACTATAGGAAAAGCCAATCTTTCAATTGGCTAGCAGATCAAAGACATGAATAATCCAACCACCTACGATTACATTGTCATTGGATCCGGCTTCGGCGGATCCGTGTCTGCCATGCGGTTGGCCGAGAAGGGATACTCCGTCCTCGTGCTTGAGCGCGGTAAGCGTTTCAATGATGAGGATTTTGCTGAATCCAACTGGCAGTTTTGGAAGTATCTATATAACCCCGCATTGCGCAGCTTTGGCATCTTCCAGATGAGCCTTTTGAACGGAATGTTGATCCTGCATGGCTCGGGTGTCGGTGGGGGAAGTCTTGGCTTTGCGAATGTTCTCATGCAGCCTGAGGACATGCTCTTCGATGCACCCGCCTGGAAAGACCTCGCTGATTGGAAGGCAGAACTCACCCCCCATTACCAGACTGCCAGAAAAATGCTTGGGGTGGCCACCAATCCACGGCTGACAGACGCAGATCATAAATTGCGCCAGATATCCACCGAACTTGGCACTGAAGACACATTTGCCGCCACAGAAGTGGGTGTCTTTTTCGGACCCAAGGGCAAAGAAGGTCAGCCGATTGCTGATCCCTTCTTCAACGGCGAGGGGCCAATCCGCAATACCTGCCAGTTCTGCGGCGGATGCCTGGTGGGGTGCCGTCACAATGCCAAGAACACCCTACCCAAGAATTATCTCTACTTTGCAGAAAAAATGGGTGTCGAGGTGTTGCCGCAAACTCAGGTCAGGGACATCTGGCAGCTAGACAGTGTCCAGCCAGATGGCGCTCGTTATCAGGTCAGCACCTTTAACCCTGCCAGGATAATCGGAAAGCAGAAGAGAACCTTCCGAGCCAAAAACGTCATCCTGGCCGCCGGTGTGCTGGGTACTTTAAAACTGCTCTTCCGTGCCAGAGAGATCACCAAAACACTGCCAAATCTCTCCCCCAAATTGGGAAACCAGGTGCGCACTAACAGCGAAGCCCTCACCGGGGCTACTGCTTACCGGGATGACATTGATTATTCCGACAACATTTCAATCAGCTCGATCTTCAAGGCGGATGAGATCACCCGCATCGAACCGACCCGCTATCCAGCAAAATCAGGGCTGATTAGACTGCTTGCCTGGCCGCTGATCGATTCTGATCAGCCCGCCATCAAACGCCTTGGCCAACTGTTCCTGCGTTTGATCACCCGCCCGCGTGACCTGTTCGCATCCCTGATCAAACCTGGCTGGGCAGAACGAACCACCATCCTGTTGATCATGCAAACCGAGGACAACATGGTCAATGTCCGGCTGGGGCGCAATTCCTGGACCTTCTTCCGACCAGGTCTCGTATTCGAGAAAGGACACAAAGAAACCATCCCAGCCAAGATCGAGATTGGACATCAGATCACCAATAGAATGGCTGAGTTGGTGGATGGCGCTCCGGTTGGATCAGTGGCGGAAACCCTGCTGGGGATGCCCACAACTGCCCACATCATGGGAGGTTGCCCCATCGGCAGGACAGCCAAGGAAGGGGTTATCGGTCTGGACTTCCAGGTGCACAACTACCCCGGCCTGTATGTGATCGACGGCTCGGTGATGCCGGCCAATCCAGGAATTAACCCCAGCCTGACGATCACCGCCCTGGCGGAGTATGCCCTGAGCAAAATCCCGCACAAGCAGGCTTGAGTGAAAAAAGAAATTCCCGGGATCGCAGCAGTCAGAGCCATCGCCGCTTTGCTGATCGTCAATTACCATACAAAACGCCTGCATATACCTGTTTTGGGATTGTTGGCAACCGGCGGATTTATCCTGAATATCATCTTTGTGGGACTATCTGGCTACTTGCTGATGATACGCTATCAGCATCAAAAAATCGACAGGTCCTGGTATCAAAAACGGTTGCTCAGAATTTACCCCTCTTATTGGCTCTCATTGATCATCATTCTAACCATAACAATCATCTTTGACCTATCAAAGGCCATTGACATTTCAGATTTCCTGGTTTCTCTAACCGGCTTTCAATATTTCTTCAATATCACCACCTTCGGTGAACAATTATGGTTTGTTACCCTGATCCTTGTTTGTTACATTTCTTTTGATCTGACCAGAAATCTGGTACTAAAGTACCGCTATGGGTTCATCCTTTTTTTGTTCTCGTTTTTTTTAGCCCTGGCATTGATTCGAAGCAATCCAGGATCAGGAACGAATCTCTCGCTAAATTATGGGGATTTGTACCTGCGCATATCTGCCGCTCCGCTGCTAAGGCTGACTTTCCATTATCTTGTTTTTGCCATGGGAATGTTTGTTGCCTATCACGTCCAGTTTTCTGAGGAATCCAAGGACAGGAAAAATTTGTTCTGGGTGATGATCTCATTATTATCGTTTGTTGGCTATTTTGGTTTATCACGGGTTGCCAATACAGCTCTTCATAATTTCCTGGTGATTTTTCTGGCGCTGATCTGCAGCTATGCCTTTATCATGGGAATCGCCGGTCTAATTAGATCGGCTGAATCCACCTTGAACCGGTTATTAAATTTTATTGCTTCAATCAGTTATGAAATATATCTGATCCACTTTATTTTTGTCACCCTTTTCCAAAAATATCTACCGGGAAGGTTTACCGCCTATCTGCTCGTTTTTGCCCTCAGTTTGATATCTGCTTACTTGATCAAAACAATTTCATCCAGGCTGAGCAAGCCGTTTACCAGGTTTTATTCTCTCTGACGCTGGAGGGCAATCTCTGCTGGCAACAGCATGAAGACAATCACATGTGCACGATGACCTATGAGAAACTGGACGCCTATTGCCTCTCAAAACCGGGAACGCGGGCAACCTACCCCTTTGACGAAACCGCCCGGGTTTACAAAGTGCTCGACAAAATGTTCGCCCTGATCCCGGAGGATGCCGATTCCCTGCGGATTAACCTTAAATGCGATCCCGATGATGCCCTGGCGTTGCGCGCGCTTTACCAAG
This sequence comes from Anaerolineales bacterium, assembly GCA_016932165.1. Lineage (GTDB taxonomy): Bacteria > Chloroflexota > Anaerolineae > Anaerolineales > UBA11579 > UBA11579. The sequence continues at coordinate 17,537 of JAFGDK010000074.1, read as the reverse complement.
CGATCATCCCCGGCTACCACATGAACAAGCAGCACTGGAATACCGTGTTAATCGACGGCAGTCTGCCAAACGACCTGTTATTTGAGCTGATTGACCATTCCTACGATCTGGTGGTGGCGAAGATGTCAAAGGCAAAACAGCAGCAGCTTTCTGCGATGAAGAAAGGCCACCTGGATTAGGATTAGAATACCGTTACCCCGGCATTGAGCATGCCAGAAGACCATTCCCCACCTAGGAATTGCTCGCATAGCCCTCTCAAATCTGCAACTGCCTGGGTAATATCATCTGACGCGTTGTCATGGTGCGCCTCGGTGACAATCATCACTGCCGTGGTATCCATCCGGGCTGCGCTCTGGTCGCTCTGACGCCAGCACCAGCGTCTGGCCGCTACCAGGTCATTCCCATCGGTAAACACCACCTCCCCCACTTCAGGATGTTCCGCTTCTTCCATGAACAGTGGAGTAAAAAATTCCTCTCCGTTGGCAAAGCGCACCAGAATAGATCCTTTCGTCCGGTTGACATCAAACACTGCCACCGGGATTTGGTACCGGATGCTGACCAGGTTGCCGATATCCACTAAAGTATTGATCGAAGGGATATCGCCTTTCTTGATCAGTCGGCGTAGCAAAGCCTCAATCGCGCTGCGGTACTTGGTCGGGTTGACCCCAAACTGCCGGAAGGCAGCCCGCCAGGCAGCCAGGCCGGGCAATCGACTCAAAGGAGTATCCCCCATCTTCTTCAGGATTTTGGCCTGCTCTGAATAATAGAGCTGCCTCAATTTATCAGGCGAGGGCTGGTTGGTAATCCCTACGCCCAGCAATACCCCGGCCTGGATATTGGGAAATACCTCGATGATCTCTGGATGGTATTCAAAGTTATAAGTACGCATCGCTCTAGTTAACCAAACACTCCGCCAGCCACCAACACGGTAAACGCAAAAATAAAGTAATGGATCAGAAACGGGTAGAGAAACGATTTTGTCCGCCAGGCAACCAGCCCAAACAGGAACCCGCCAAAGATCGTCGAGAATGTCTCTATCTCTGGCTTGCCAATATGCGCCAGGGCAAAAGGAACCGACTGCAGCCAGAGGGCGTCCGAACCGTAAACCCGGGCATAACCAAACAGCAGCCACCCTCTGAAGATGAACTCCCAACCGATCAGATCGAGGAACACGTAGGTGGGCAAATCCGGTCCCAGGAGCCATTCATAGTATTTTTGCATGGTGGGGTCGCCTCTAGCGGTGACCCATAAAATCGGGGCAGCAATGGCGATCACGATCCCGGTCAATGCCAAGCCAGCTTTCCAATCCCCCAATTGGAATCCATACTCTTTAGGATTCTCCCTCAGCACTACGATAATGATCAATAGGGGGATCAGCAGATACAAAATGAAGCGGTCCAGCGGTTTAAAATCGGTCAAACGGTGATAGTGATCCACCATCAGCAATAAGGTCGATGAAATCGTCGCAATCACGATCTTCCTATTGAACTTGAGATTAAATCTGAATAAATCTTTCATCCTTCACCGCCTAATAATTCAGATACAGCCGGTTTCCCTCCGGACTGAACAATAATTTTAATTGTTCAGCATCCAGCCAGAGCTCTGTGCCCCAATTGATAAAAAGCAGTCCGATCAGCACCACCGTCAGGGCCAATTTCCACTTGCTGCTTTGCCGGAATAAATCAGCGATGATCTTCTTTCGATCCAGCCAGGCATTCGCAGCAAACACGGCCAGCAAAGGCACAATCGTTAAATGAAATCGAGGTTCTGCCAGCAGTAGCAGATGGGGGGCAAAATACACAAATAGCACTATCCCAACCAAGATTCGTGGTTTCGTCCATTCCTGAACCACCAGCCCGGGTACAGTAAAGATCATCAGCACGGTAAAAGGCAGCATAAAGATGCAAAAAATTAAAATCAGCCACGCTTGCGGGATGTAGCCGAGGAAGTTGTTACTGTAAAAATAGGTGAGTGCCTTGCGCTCCAGGCTGAAAAAATAACCCAGCTTACGCAGCACCAGATACGGTACCCGGCCGGGGTCATCCCTGATAAAACCGATTGTTTTCTCAATCCCAACCCGGTTGCGTTCGGCGTCATCCAGAAAGTGCATCAATTCCAGGGATTGCGGGTATTGGAACTTCCCTTCTGTTTCAGGGTGGTAGCCCATATAAACCGTGTAGCCCATGTTATTCTCCACTGAGGTAAAGGTGCCGTGCAGACGGGTATTGCGCACTGTCCAGGGAATCACAAATATTAGCACGCTCACCAGCAGCAGCAAAACACCGCGCTGGTCTCTGACCAGGAACCAGACCCAGAGCAGGATAAAAGGAAATAAAGCCAGCACCACCGAGCGGGTCAGCGCAGCGTAGCCCAGCAGTGCGCCTGCCAGCAGGTAATCTTGCCAGCGGTGCGAGTCTGCCGCCTTGAGGATAAACAGGATACAAGCCAGTACCAGTGGGATGAAGATCACCTCGGTTGCTAGTGCAAGCGGGTAAACCAACAGGTAAGGGTAGAATGTCACAAACCAGGCTGCAACTTTCCCAACCTTTTGATTTTCAGGGAAAAGCCTGCGGCCCAGCAGCCAAGTCAGAGGAGCGATAGAAGCCATCAGAAACGCCTGCACCAACCGGGCAATCAAAAACCGATCCTCAAGGGCAGACACCCGGTAGATCAATGACAGGAAAATGGGATAACCCGGCGCTCGGAAAGAGGTCAGCACGCCTCTGGGGTCATACTCTCCTTTGATGAACTCGACAGGCAAGTAGCGCTCCACCAGTTCAAGATCGTCCTCCCCATACCAGCGGAAACCCTCCCCGGCTGCCAGGCTGCGGGCAAGCATATCATACTGGAACATATCATCCAGTCCAATGGTCATATCTCTGGCAGCGATCACCGGTATCAACCTGAGGAATGAGGCCACAAGGAAAATCATCCAGAAAAATGAGATATTCCGCCTTTGAACCATGTCTCAAATTATGTACCAGAAGAAGCTTTCAGGTCAACCCCAATTCACCGCAATCCCGGCACATGATCAAAACCCCCTCTTTCTTTTTTGTGATTTGCTGCAATCTATCAGCAAGCTTGCTGACCCGGCGGAAGAAAGGTGGTAATGCCTGATTGGCTGCCTGATTAAACCCAAACTGCTCATAAAAAGAACCCAGATCAGTTCGGCACATCAGATAAAGACAACCATCATGATTTTCGACGATCTTTTCGATCAGCGCTCTGGCGATACCGCTACCCCGCCACTCCTCCTTTACGACCAATGACGCCAATTCCAATGAACCGTCTCGGTGGGGCTTTAACTGAACGCATCCAATCACGTGCCTGGAGAGGTTCACTGCCACCACAAACCGGCGCCAATTTAAACCAAATGGATTCAAATTGGCAGACCGCACCAGTGTGCGGATGGCGATGGAATCTTGCTTTTCAGCATTTCGAAGCATGAATCCCTGCATTTCAGATTACCAAGAGGGGCAGGTTCTCTGAGTCAAGAGGACCGAGAACCCACCCATCAAGAGAAAGGAGGATTCTTATTTCTTCGAAATCAAGAGCCCTTCCCGAGATTCGTTTAAACTTTAAGTCTAAACCGCCGCTACCAAGCGCCAGACCTGGGCAACAACGAATGTGAGTGCAAAACCCATCCCCACCGGCAGCAAAGCAGCGAATGTGGTCCATTTCACACTGCCCGTTTCCTTGTAGATCGTGTAGATCGTGGTGGAGCATGGGTTATGTACCAAGCTGAAGAGCATCAGGTTCACGGCTGTCAGCAGCGTCCAGCCCCCTGCCTGGAAAAGCGCGTAGGTGTCCGAGATCGAATCTAAATCAAACATTACCCCCGCTCCCTCTCCCCCTCCAACACCGGTCACCAGCACGGTCAACATCAGGATGGTAGGGATGACGATCTCATTAGCGGGGATCGCGACGATGTATGCCAACAAGATCACGCCGTTTAACCCGAGCAGAAGGCCGAAAGGTTCCACGAAATTGATCACATACTCGGCGATACTGGTCCCGGAAATGGTGATGTTGGAGACCAGCCAGATCACCGCCCCTGCCGGCAGCGCAAAGACAACCGCCCGCCAGAGCACATAGATCGTACGGTCAATCAAGGAGGTGTACAACGTCTGCCAGAAACGCGGTGGGCGGTACGGTGGCAGCTCAAGGCTGAAGGTGGAAACTTCACCGCGCAGAACTGTGCGCGAGAGGAACCAGCTGACCAGGAAGGTGAACCCGACACCCAGCAAGGCAACTCCCACCACCGTAGCCGCCGAGATCATCCCAGCCAGGTGAGCGGGTACCAAGCCGCCGATGAATACTGTGGCGATCAGAATCTGCGTCGGCCAGCGGCCGTTACACAGGGCAAAGTTATTCGTAATGATCGCGATCAAACGCTCGCGCGGGCTGTCAATGATCCGGGTAGCAACCACACCAGCGGCATTGCAGCCGAACCCCATCATCATCGAGAGGGCTTGCTTGCCATGCGCCCCCGACTTGCGGAACAGCGCATCCAGGTTGAAGGATACCCTCGGCAGGTAACCGAAATCCTCCAGCAAGGTAAACAACGGGAAAAAGATTGCCATCGGCGGGAGCATCACGCTCACCACCCAGGCCGTCGCCAAATACATTCCGTCGATCAGCAGTCCGTCCAGCCACCAGGGCATATTGATCGCCGCGGCCAATCCCTTCAGCCATGGGTGAACAGTATCCAATAGCACACTGGCAATCATCTGGGACGGCACATTAGCGCCTTCTATCGTGATCCACAGCACCAGCGCAAATAGAAGGATCATCAACACAAAGCCCCAGCGTTTGTCAGTCACAATGCGGTCGATGGTGCGGTCGAGGTCAAAACGAGGAGCCTGCTCCGGTCGGACGACCGCCCGGTCGGCCAGATAGGAGGCATCGGTGTACACCGCTTCAACCAGTTTTTCATGGAAGTCCACCCCCACCTGGGCGCGCAGTTCTTGCGCGTTGCGCAGAATTTGGTCTACATCTTGTTGATAGTTCTCGTTCATCATGCCCCCTCCTTCACCAGGATTTGGTGCGGGTCGGCTGCTGCATCTTCCAGCTGGACCAGCTGTCCGAGTTCACCATTGCGCAGGGATCGGATGATATCTTCATCACCATCCAATAAGCGCAAGGCAACCCAGCGCGAGTTTGGCAAATCAGGATAAAGCTGCAATATCTGGGCTTGTATTTTCTCCACCGCAGATTTTAATATCTTTGAATGCGTCTCCACCTTTCGTGGTTTAGGCCGCACTTTGCCAGTTGCCACCTCATGGATGGCTTCCACCAGCGCATCCAGCCCCTGGTTATACCGGGCGGAAGTTGGCACCACCGGCACACCGAGATCGCGTGCCAGCCTGCGTTCATCCACAGTTAAGCCGTGACGCTTGGCCTCATCGATCAGGTTGAGACAAATCACCACCCGATCGGTGATCTCCATCACCTGCAAGGCCAGGTTAAGGTTTCTCTCCAGCCGGGAAGCGTCCACCACCACAACGGTGACATCGGGCTGCCCAAAGAGAATAAAATTCCGCGCTACTTGTTCATCCAGGCTGGTGGCCAGCAGGGAATAAGTCCCAGGCAAATCCACGATCTTATAACGGGCATCCCCATACTCAAAGCCCCCCTCAGCCCGGGTGACTGTTTTGCCCGGCCAGTTGCCAGTATGCTGCCGCAGACCAGTGAGGGCATTGAAGACCGTGCTCTTACCAGTGTTCGGATTTCCGGCCAATGCCACCACATAATCCCAGTCCTTCATATCGACACCCAGCTTGAGCAAATTGGCCGCGTTGTGCGCCGGGCAGCCTTCACAGCCGGAAGCATCGGTCAGTATGATTTTTTGAGGGTGTTTCGTTTTATGTTCAGGCATGGTTTTCCTCATCTGTAATTGGTTCTATTTTAATATTACGGGCCTGGTCATTGCGCAGGGCGATAAGAGAATCACGAATCCGATATGCCACCGGGCTGCCCAGTGGACTGCTTAATTCGGCTGCAATCGTGGTCCCGGGCAGCATCCCTAGATCCATCAGACGGCGCCGCTCGGCACCGCGCAGCCTGGGCATCAACTGAACCACTCTACCCTTTTGCCCTTCTTCCAGTTGATCAAGATAAACCGCAGACTGATCCACATCAACCAGATGGTCATCTTCCAAGGGCTGGACGCTGATACTGGCAGCCACAATCGGCGCCAGGAGATGTTCCTCGCCGTTGGACCAGAACCGAACCCGGTCTTTCGTCTTCTCGGATACCCGTAAAATCATCCCCGGCAGCAGCCCTTCAGCTTCGATCTGGGCAGCCACGATCTCTGGCTCATCCCCCACATGCACAATCCGGGCAAACTGGTTCAGTTCCAGTTCGTGGAGTCCGATCGCATCAAGATCGAAAACCCTCCCCTCGCTAGACGGAATTGGATCCCCATGCGGGTCGTAGACCGGGTTGCCCAACACGCCAGCCAGTTCATCTAGCTCAGCTGAGGAGAAATCATGCTCCAAGCGTTCTGCTTGGCTGTGCCATTCGGATGGGTCATAGCCAGTGTGTTCTGCCAGGTATTGCTCCCAAAGACGGTGCGCCCGGATAACATTCATCGCCAGTTGCCCACCTTTCTGGGTAAGAATGTAATCTTCCCCGTTGTGGTCAATTAACCCAGACTCAACCAACTCGGTTAGCACCTGGATGGCGGCGTTGGTGTCGATTCCCAATGCCCCCGCCACACTCAGAACGGTCACATGCCGTCCGCTGAGCTCTTGTTTTTGAATATGTTTGAGAGCATCCTCCTGGAGCACTCTTGAGGTCAGCCGGCGGACACGGCGCAGACGGGAGTAAAGGCCGGTATCCGGCCAGAAAAACCACCCAACCAAGCCGATCGCGCCCAGGCCAATTAATAATGTAATCAACGAATGTGGCATACCAAGCTCCTTATGTATTGATAAATCTAAATTTAGCCTAACCTAAATTTTCTAAATTATAACACAGGTAGTTTTTCAAATCAAGTCCACAATAATCGATGATTGACATCTTTCAGGATTGGTTATAATTTATTTCATGCCCCTGATTTCAACCCGAACCAGCAGACCGACAGATGAACAGGAGATAATCGAGATCTGTCACCTTACCGGCGACCTTAAAATTGATCCTTACCTTCTCGCCCTGCGCTGGTGCCTGGATTACTTATGGCACGAACCCGAAAACTGCTTTGTAGCTGAGAGATGTGATCTGGAAAAAGTTGTCGGCTACATTGTCGGTACGCTTGATACTCGCCAGCAAGAACAACGTCTCTTGTCCATCATGCTTCCAAAGGCCAGAGATCATTGGCGAAAGTTGTCCCCAAAAACCTTCTCGCAGTGGCGCGGGTATCTAAACATGCGAGGAAGTTTCCGAAACACTGTGGGCAGTCTCATCACAGAATACCCGGCCCATCTGCACATCAACGTGCATCCTGATTTCCAGCGCACTGGCATTGGAAGCAGGTTATTCGAAGCTTACGAAAATAATCTAATCCAAAATTCAGTCAAGGGATATCATCTTGGAGTTGCCGGAAACAACCAGACGGGGATCTCATTCTATGAGAAACAAGGGCTTTCCAAATTGAGCCAGTATCCCCGATTTGGCAAACCATCGGTGATCTACTATGGCCGCAAACTGGATTGATAAAGAGAGAATATCCACTAATCGTTGCGGATCAGTCCTTCCTCACCCAGATGCAACCAAACGCTGGCGGATGAACCTTTGTATTGGAATTTCGAACAAATGGCGGCTGAAAAAAGCAGCTGCAAACAGCAGAATCAGGTAGATATAAAAATGAAACGGTTCTGACCAGGGGAAATGGAATTCAAACCGGGGAAGCAAGTGCTTTTCATAAAGCTCATACACCGGACTTTGCAGTAAATATATTGAAAAGCTGAGATCACCTAACATCACCAGAACTCTTGAACTTAAAAAATTAGAAAGCCTGCCGGTATCTCTGGCCAGTAAGATGAGGACCCAGAGGTAATAAGGAGCCAATAATCCGGTGGCAAAGGCTAACCTGAAAGGGGTTGCCTGCTGCAATTCATACCGATACAAGGCAAATCCGGTAAACAGAATTGCAGCTAAAACGATCTGGATGGAATTAACGCTTTGATTGGCGGGTTTTTCCACCCAGTGAAGACGATAATAATAGCCCCCCAATACACCCAAAAGAAACGTATTCAGGTGGAACAGCGGGTTGAAGCGGATAAAATCTCCCCACCAGGAAATGCCGCCACCAGAAAATATGGCATCCAGTATATGAATAACTAGCTGGCTGGCAACCCAGAAGCCGATAATCAACTGGCCTGCTTTCTTATCACCCTGACGCACTATCCAGGAGAACAACAGTGGAAAGATCGCATAGATAGCCAAAAATACAGACATAGCCCAATCAGGAAAATTAAACCCAAATAACGCATTTGGCACCCAGGCGTGGAGTAGTGGAATCTCAAGCGCGCTGACAAATACCGGGCGGGAAGACTTTTGCCAAAACAGAACCATCATGATCGCCAGAGTAACCCAATAGAGAGGTAAAAATCTGGAAAGGCGCTTAACCAAAAAATCCTTGAAGTTAATCCCTTTCAGTGCCTGGGGATAATAGACATACGCGATAATAAAACCCGAAAGAACAAAGAAAAAGCTGACAATAAAAGAATCTCCCCTTACCACCCGGATGAAAGGTTCTCTGTCAAATGGCACTGTACCTACCCCAAAATGATAGATCACAATCCAAAGTGAGGCAAAAAACCGTAAAAATTGCAATTGCTCCAATCGCTTCATCTTTTCGCTCCTCTATACTTTCTAACCAGGACAGGATAACTGAAAGAATTCCCAACCTGTAAGCCGGCGGGGAAATGATTGAATACCAACCGGGCGATCATTTCGAGTACATCGAATCTCCTGGCATCAGGCGCAAAAACCTCAATCCCGATCGTCCACCATAGCTCTTCTCCTCCTAGCACTGCCCGGGTGAGTTCGACCCCGCCTCCCTGACTTGGGATCACATCGGGTGTAGAACGCTCTACCTTGTCACCTGCGGCAACCTGGTAATAGAGAATCTGCCTTTCCTTTTCCACCGGTATCCAAGCTGGTTTGCTGGATGGTATTGGAAATCCCCACTTACGCCAGTTTTCAACATTACCCGCAATTTTCTTGGATAGGGTTAAGCTACCATTCTGCCTGCAACGGAATTTTATTTCCAATCGGCCTTCTCGCAGCTTAACCCCCATCCCCGGACCACTTCCAGGCAAATAGAGGTCAGTTCGGGGTAGTTGGTGTTGGATATCGCCTAAACCGGTAAACCAGGCTTGTATTTTTGAAGGAATTTCGGAGGGGTAAAACCATCGAACTTCGGTTGTATTGATCATAATTGGCATGCTCAAATGCTACCATAACCAGGGAAGAAATGCCTTCTAATACTTCTCCAATATTCCTCTTATCATCATCTATGAAAATTATCTTATGCTTAACAATATGCCAGACAGCCCTCAGGCTAGTTCTGGCTGGAAAAATGAAATTATTTTGTTAAAAATAACTCATAGATAGGAGAAAGATTATGTCGAAAATTATCGGAATTGACCTCGGAACCACCAACAGCGTTGTCTCTGTAATGGAAGGTGGCGATCCCACCGTGATCACCACCGCCGAAGGTTCGCGGTTGCTGCCCTCCGTGGTCGGATTTACAAAGAATGGCGAACGTCTGGTCGGCCAAACTGCCAAACGCCAGGCCGTGATCAACCCTGAAAATACAATTTACTCGATCAAACGCTTCATGGGCCGGCGCTTTGATGAAGTCCAGACCGAGCGTGAGATGGTTCCATTCAGTGTAATTTCTGGCCCCAATGGTGATGCCCGCGTGAAAGTCCCTCAGACTGGCAATGAGTACAGCCCGCAGGAAATTTCTGCCATGGTGCTGTCCAAGCTTAAAGCAGATGCCGAAGCCTACCTCGGCACGCCGGTCACCCAGGCGGTGATCACTGTACCCGCTTACTTCAACGACAGCCAGCGCCAGGCCACCAAAGATGCCGGCAAAATCGCCGGGCTGGAAGTGTTGCGGATCATCAACGAGCCAACTGCAGCCGCTCTGGCTTACGGGTTGGACAAAAAAGAAAACGAAACCATCCTGGTCTTTGACCTTGGCGGCGGCACCTTTGATGTCTCGATCCTTGAGGTTGGTGATGGTGTCATCGAAGTGAAATCCACCAATGGTGATACCCACCTCGGCGGTGACGATTGGGACGAGAAGATCGTCAACTACCTGGCAGATGAATTCAAAAAAGAACAGGGGATTGACCTGAGGAATGACCGCCAGGCCCTCCAGCGGTTGCGCGAAGCGGCTGAGAAGGCCAAGATTGAGCTCTCCACCGTGATGGAGACTGAGGTCAACCTGCCCTACATTACCGCAGATGCCAGCGGGCCCAAGCATCTAGTCAAAAAGATCAGCCGGGCTAAATTTGAGCAGCTCACCGAAGATCTGGTTGCCCGTATCAAAACCCCCTTCCATGCTGCTCTCAAAGACGCCAACCTCTCACCATCCGACCTGGATGAAGTCGTCCTCGTCGGCGGCTCCACCCGGATGCCGATGGTGCAAGAGTTGGTTGAATCAATCACCGGGAAAACCCCACATAAAGGCGTCAACCCGGACGAGGTTGTCTCTGTAGGCGCCGCCATCCAGGCCGGTGTGCTGGGCGGGGAAGTAAAAGATGTCCTCCTTCTGGATGTCACTCCGCTGACCCTGGGCATAGAGACCCTCGGCGCGGTGATGACCCCGATGATCGAGCGCAATACCACCATCCCGGTGCGCAAGAACGAGGTTTTCTCAACCGCCGAGGATAACCAGACTGCCGTAGATATCCATATCCTCCAGGGTGAGCGCACCATGGCCTCCGATAACATGAGTCTGGGACGCTTCCGCCTGGAAGGCATTCCCCCAGCCCAGCGCGGCATCCCGCAGGTGGAAGTCACCTTCGACATTGACGCCAATGGAATCCTCAACGTGACCGCCAAAGATAAGGCCACCGGCAAAGAGCAAAAGATCACGATCACCGCCAGCACCAACTTGAGCGACAGAGATATCGAAAGCATGGTGCAGCAGGCTCAGCAGCACAAAGCAGAAGACCAAAAGCGACGAGAGCTGATCACAGTTAAGAACAATGCCGACAGCCTGGCGTACCAGACTGAGAAGACCCTGAAAGAATTGGGTGATAAGGTGCCCGCGGCGGACAAAACCAATATCGAATCACAGATCGAGTCGCTGCGGAAAGCAGCAGAGACAGATGATATTCACCGCATCAAACAGGAGACCGAAGCCCTGCAAAACGCCTTCCACGCCATCAGCCAGCAGCTCTATGCCCAGCAAGGGCAGCAGCAGCCAGGAGGTGCACCCGGAGGCATGCCCGGCTCAGACTTCCCCAACTATGGCGGCCAGGCGACCAATGGAAATGGGAATGGAAACAGCAGCAAAACGGGTGAAGATGAAGTCCTCGAAGGCGAGTTCACTGAAGAATAATTAAAATTAAATATCCCTGACGTACAAAATAGGCTGGCGAATCGCCAGCCTATTTTGTTCTCAAGGACTTGGTTTCAGAACAATGAGTTCCGATCTCGTACCGGTGCAGGTATCATAGGGTTCGGTCACCAGAATAATATCAAACTCTCCCTGCTCGACTTTATTTTTCCAATCCCACAGATGGTCATAGACCATGTTCTGGGCCACGATGATATCTGTCTCCTCAATCCATTCCAACCCAATCTGGTAATCCCACCAGCCGAAACGGGCTTTGGTTTGATTTTGGCCTACTGTTTGCTGACTCTGCGGGATATAGGTAAACCGGTCGTTCAACTGCGGAAGGAAAAGATTAACATCATCAAGATACAACAACGGCACGCTGGATTTTACATCCCAAAAAACCTGCGCCCCATCAGGGATAATTTCAGACAATTTTTCGCCGACAAGTTCCTGGCGCTCAATCACATTTTCAGCACACACGGTCACCCGCATCGGTTGAGCCAGCAAGCCAGTACTCCCGGCAATTACACCGCCTGCCAGGAGGGATACCATCACCAGGGTTCCAAAGTTTACTTGTGTTGGCCATTTACTGAAGAAAAGCTTACGGATCAGCAATGGGAAAACCAATACGATGACGAATGCGCCAAGACCCCAGAGCACCTTTGTCATCAGATCGCTCAACCAGAAGAAGCGTAACCAGCGCAAACTGTCAAAACTGAGGCTGGACTCTAAAAATTGCCAGAAGGAACCTAGTTCTGCCCCGGGTTTCTTCATTAGGGCTTCCAGGGAGACTCCAAGCAAGTCAATCAGAATGAACGATCGTGCTGCCCTGAAGTTGTCTCCCAGCTGTACAAAGAATAGGTACACGATTGCCAGCAGTAATACGATCAGCACGATCTGAGTGATGTAATTAACGCGCTTCTTCCACGAACCAGCTGTGGTGACCACCGCCATCAACCCAAACCAGTTGAAAAACAGGAAATAACCGGGGAAGCAGCTGAACTGGCAGGTCTTACCGCCCATCGAAACCCAGGTATGCACAAGAAACATGATCAGGTAAGTGCCGGTATAGAAGACCGCCAATTTTCTGTCATGATCAGTTTTCCATTTCCCTGATCTGGGCCAGAGGATCAGCACAACGACAATTCCATACCATGAGATAAAATTGGCACGCAGACCATCAACGAAAGTCTTGATCCCAACCCAGGCCAAATGGTCCTGATCACCCCACCAATCAGCTACACGTAACCAGGAAAAGTTTTCCGGCAGGAACACCTCCCGCCAGGGGGAACGGTATTCAGCAATTGCCGGGAACAGCTTCTCCGGAATCCAGTATGCCCAAAGCTTGAGAATATTCGGCCAATAAACTGCATGGATCACCACGATCGGCAACAATCCGGCCGCGGCAGCGACCATCCCGGATTTCCAGCCATAGCGCCAGATCACATAAACCACCAGCAGGACCAATACCGGCAGCACATTGATCCTGACCATCCCGGCCAAGGAAGCAAACAATCCTGCCAGCCCGATCTCCCATACCGACTCCCGTTTGCCAGACAAAAAGAAGATCATCCAGGCCAGGAAGAAGCTAACCATGCTCTGGGAAAACACCTGGCTGAAAGCCATCACCCAGCCCTGGTTAAGCGAAACCGCCCATACCATGGCAGCCGCCCACCAATTACCGCGCAATCTTCTTGCGCCAAGTCCTAATCCAAACAGCGATGCTGTCCCGATCACCACGGCAAACACCCGTCCTGCTCTGAGCCCTGGACCAAACAGCACCTGCGGCAGACCGGCCACAAAATATGCCAGCGGCATCTGATTGGTCCACACACCAAAATCCTCAAATGGTGGGAATTTCCCCGACGTGAACAGATAACCCTTGTACATGTACATACCTTCATCCCAAACCGTTGAAGGTATGGTTTGTGCGTAATGAATTGAACGGAGGATATAAACCAGGAATCCTGCAGCCAGCAGGAAGAAGGAGATGATCCCGTTATTTTTCTTGAAGAATTGCTTCAATTTCGCCATGGTGGTGACCTGGATTTATGTGGGTGATTTTATCATAGGCATGCAGGATTTAAATCACACCCGGAAAAGGGCCAAAGCCCGAATAAATGAACATATGTTCTGTTATAATAGAGGGGAGTAGTCCACCACGATGCCGGGATCACCTCGATCAAAAAGTTGGCAGCCATGCAAGCTGAAGAGATTCTGGAGATCACCCGAAAGTTCGTAGAAGAAACCGGCTTTGACGGCATCCCCCTGCTGCCTGGTGAAGTCGAATATAGTATTAACAAAGCCCAAAGGCTCCCAATCATGGTTGAAGAATGATGATCACTGAGACGCACACCAAGGGCATCCTCAATCCGGTCAAACAGCCGGATGACTGGTTCGGGTTGAAATATAATATGAACCTGTATCGCGGCTGCCAGCACCGCTGCATCTATTGCGATTCGCGCAGTGAATGCTATCAGATCGAGAACTTCGACAGCGAGGTGATTGTCAAGATCAACGCAGTAGACTTGCTTGCCGATTCGCTCCCCCGGAAACGAATCAGAGGCACAATCGGCACCGGCTCGATGAATGACCCGTACATGCCGGTAGAAAAACAATACAATCTCACCGGGGGTGCATTGCAGGTGATCGCAAAGAATCAGTTCCCTGTGCATGTCCTCACCAAAAGCGACCTGGTGCTGAAAGATTTGGACACCCTGGTGGAGATTAACAAAACCTTCGCAGCAGTCAGCTTTACCGTCACCACGGCGGATGATGATTTGGGCAAAAAACTGGAACCCGGGGCGCCAAAAGTTTCCCGCCGGTTCCAGGCGATGGCCCAAATTGCGGGCAGGGGCATCTACACCGGGGTACTGCTAATGCCGCTGTTGCCGATGATCGAAGACAACTCAGAAAATGTGGGCGCCATCATCCAAATGGCGGCAGACCACGGCGCTAGTTACCTGCTTCCTTCCTTCGGGCTGACTATGCGGGACCGCCAGCGTGAATATCTCTATCAGCAATTGGACCAACATTTTCCCGGACTCAGCACCCAGTACCGCCAAAAATTTGGCCTCAGGTACTTCGCTCCCGCAGATGATGCTCAAAAGCTCTATGATCTGACCAGGGAGGTGTGTGACAAATTTGGAATCAACCTCTCCATGCCGAAGTTTACCCCGGAGAAAATCTCCTCAAAAGCGTCTCAAATGAAGCTGTTTTGAGTTGGTTAACCTAATTTCTTCGATGATATAATCCCCTTTATGCATGAAAACCAGGCATCCCGGCTGAAAATTGAGCGGCGCAGAAAACGCAGCCAGCGCCTTTTGATCTTTGCGGCCCTGCTGGTAGTTGGTGGGACCAGCTTGCTGCTGCCGCCTGTCCGCACCCGCATCAGTCATCGGTTAGATTTGTTGCAAACCAGGATCACCTATCTGCTTAACCCGCCGGATGAGGCTGTTTTTGTCCCGGAAGGCCAGGATGAAATTGAAACCATCGTTGCCGAGACGATGCAAGCGCTTACAATCACACCCATCGGCACCCCGACTGCTACCCCGGCTCCAGAAGACACCTCCCAACCAACCATTCCTCCAACCATCACCCCCACCCCTTTGCCTGCCTCAATTGACTTACGCAACCAGGTCACCTACGTGCACCAGCATGAACGCTGGAACTACTGCGGCCCGGCCAACCTGACCATGGCACTGAATTTCTGGGGCTGGACGGGCAACCGGGATGACGTTGCCAAAGCGATCAAACCCGGTGAAAGTGACCCAGAAAAGAACTTTATTGACCGCGGCAAATCAGACAAGAACGTGATGCCTTACGAAATGGTCGACTTCGTGAATGACAAAACAAGATTTGCCATGCTCAGCCGCTACGGCGGTGAGATCGAGGTGATTAAACGGCTCCTCTCCCACAACTACCCGGTGCTGATTGAGAAAGGCTATTACGAACGGGACTATACCGGCAAGATCGCCTGGATGGGACATTACCTTTTCGTTACCGGTTATGATGAAGCCAAGGGGGTTTTCATTGTCCAGGATGCCTATTTGGAGCCCGGAGAAAATCTGCAAGTTCCTTATCCGGAATTTGTGGATGGCTGGCGGGGGTTCAACTACCTCTTCATGGTCGTCTATCCACCAGAGGACCTGCAAACGATTCTTGATTTGCTGGGAGAATGGGCAGACAATGATTGGGCCAACCGCCATGCCCTGGATATCGCCAACGCCGAGATTAGCACCGAGGAAGGCATTGATGAATTCTTCGCCTGGTTCAATAAAGGTACCAGCCACGTGCAGTTGTATGAATATGTGGATGCAGCTTTCGCCTACGATTATGCCTTTCTTCTATATGCTGGATTGGGCCAATCAGAAGAAGGGGAAACCGCCGAAACTCGCCGGCCCTACCGCATCATGTGGTACCAGACCGGGCCTTACTGGGCTTATTACTATTCCGGCCGCTATCAGGATGTGATCAACCTGGCCAATACCACTTTATATGAATTTATCGAAGATCCCACCCTGGAAGAAAGCCTCTACTGGCGAGCTCTGGCCTACCTGGCAATTGGCGAGACAGGCAACGCAGTGGAAGACCTGAAGCAAACCATCTACCTCAATCCCAGCTTCACCCCCGGCCGCACCAAACTGGAAGAACTGGGAGTGACCCCCTGATGGTAAAAATCTTACATTTTGCGGATGCCCATATCAACATGGCTAACTACGGCCGCCAGGACCCGGACACCGGGCTTCCACTGCGGGTGGTCGATTTCCTTAATTCACTGGACAAGATCATCGCTGCGGCGATAGAAGAGCAGGTAGACCTGGTAATCTTTGCCGGGGACGCCTACAAAGACCGCAACCCAGCCCCAACTTACCAGCGCGAGTGGGAGAGGCGAATCATCCGTCTGTCGAATGCCGATATCCCCACGATATTGTTGGTTGGCAACCATGATCTAACCCCCAGTCTCAACCGGGCGCACGCCCTGGAAGAGTTCAACACTCTGGAGATTCCCAACATCATCGTAGCCGACCGACCCAGGTTCTACCTCTCGGAAAACCTCTGGGGGCTTCCTCTCCAGCTGATCGCCTTGCCTTGGATTTCTCGTTCTGGGATGGTCGCTCACCTGGGGATGTCTCTGGCAGAACCAGATAAACTCTACCAGCAGCTGGAAACCAATCTGGGTGACCTGGTGGACAAATGGCTGGACAAGGCAGATCCGGAACTCCCCACCATCCTGACGGCGCATGCTTCCATCCAGGGCGCCTCCTATGGCGGCGAACGGTCCGTGATCCTGGGCAACGATCTGGTGCTCTCCAGCGGTCTGGTCAAAGACAAACGTCTGGACTATGTGGCCATGGGGCACATCCATAAACCCCAGGACTTGAATGAAGGGAACCATCCACCGGTCGTGTATCCCGGCTCGATAGAGAGGGTCGATTGGGGCGAAGCGCACGAGAAGAAATTCTACGTGATGGCGGAAGTGTACAAAGGCAAGACCAATTATCAATGGTGCGAGATCAACGGGATCAGGAGTTTTGTTGAGCGTTCGGTCCAATTGGTATCTGAAGAAAAGGTATCTGAAAAGCTGCGCAAGGCGATGCCTGAAGAGGATCAGATCCGGGATGCAATTGTCCGGCTGACAATTGAGTATCCCCATGAGTGGGAGCCGTTGATCGATGAAGGCATGCTGCACGATCTGGCCAGTGAAGCCTTTGAGTTCCATCTGGTCAAACGCCCCAAACGAGAGGTACGCGGCCGTCTTCCCGAAGGCACACTGATCGGCAGTATGACCCAAACTGAACTGCTTGATCATTTCTGGCGTTCTGAAACAGAAGATAATCAGATCGACACCGAAAGATTGCTCGGGTTAGCACACCAGATTATCCAGAAGGTAGAAAGCGGCGATAAAGATTAGTCCACTGAGCTCCTTGCCCGGAATTATTGTTTCACAGTCAAAACCACCTGCCTTCCCAACCTGATTTAATCTCGTAAAAAAGATTTGTTAATCATGTAT
>JAFGDK010000073.1 GCA_016932165.1 Anaerolineales bacterium | reverse complement strand
CAAGAACAAATAAAAAAGTGTAACCTTTTGTAACCTTTTGTCACCTTTTCGTACCTTGACATTTTTACCAGGGCATTTAGCACCTGCTCATCAAGCTGTAAATACAATCAAACGCACTGGAAATCACCTCAGTGCGTTTGATTTCCCCAATGATTAAGTTTGAGGAGCGTCATGTATCATCGTCATTGCGAAGCAGCATTCCCTCATGGGCATGTGACTGAAGCAATCTCCTTGCATCTTCCAGCTCAGTTAAGGGAATTATTTCTTGTTTATTCCCCCGCCAGCGCCAGATACTTCTCCATCACTGCAGCGGCTTGCTCGGCGCTCTCCCCAAAGGTGACGATTCCATCTTCATGCCCGGCCATGGCAAAGATGCCCATTTCTTTAACATTGCTCTCGGCGAACAGCCGGGTGGTCTCCGCCGCCATCTCAACGGTGCCGTAAGCCGCATCAGGGGAGGTGAGCGGCAGCTCCAGCCGTTCGGCGGCCAGCCAGATTCCTTTGTGATGGGCGTGCATCACCATCCGGGCGGGAGGGTGCTGCTCGAAAACCACCGCGTGGGTCAGCGACTCGGAGGAGGGCTTGATCGGCCCTCGTGAGACCAGCCGGTTCTCCTCGGGAGTTGCGGCGGTGGCCCAGGCGTAGTGTTCGGCGGTCAGGTCTGGCAGGTGGCCAGTTTGCGAGCCGGAGATGATGAAGCCTTCCTCTACCCGCAGGCTGATATTGCCGTATCCCACCATCCCTTCGGGAATCTGGACTATCCCGATCAATCCCCGCTCGTACATCCACTTGCGCCAGGGGTTGATCTCGGCAATTAAATTGTCTGGCAGCGGGTCTGCTGGTGTGTGTTCAAGCTGAAATTTAATCACGCCTTCGGTTGGCATACTGTCCTCTCTGGTGATCAGAGTAGCGGGGCTCCAGGTGCAGAGAACCGGGGAACCCTCACGTACATTAGTTTTGTCTTTCTGGCAGGTTTTGAGACTGCAAAGCGGTTGCTAACCTGCTCAAATTTATTCAAATATCTGCAAAGGAGGGTTCCGGTTACTGCCTAACCGGGAACCCTCCACACCATCACTATTTCTCCGGGAACAGCCCTCGCAATTCTTCCTCACTGGCATGGCAGGTACCGCGCTCGGTGATCAGCCCATCCACCAGGCGGGCCGGGGTGAGGTCAAAGGCGTAATTGGCGGCCGGGCTGGTATCGGGGGTCAGCAGTACAGATTTGATCTCGCCGGCATGCAGTCCCTGGATATACCTTACCTCGTCCCCGCCGCGCTGCTCAATCGGGATCTCAAAGCCGTCCCTGATCGTCCAGTCAATCGTAGAGGAAGGCAGGGCCACGTAAAAGGGCACCCCGTTGTCTTTGGCGGCCAGCGCCTTGAGGTAGGTGCCGATCTTGTTGGCCACATCGCCGGTGTAGGTCGTGCGGTCGGTGCCGACGATGACGATATCAACCATCCCGTGCTGCATCAGGTGTCCGCCGGCGTTATCCACAATCACGGTATGGGGCACACCGTGCTGCCCGAGCTCCCAGGCAGTCAGGCGGGCGCCCTGGTTGCGCGGGCGGGTCTCGTCCACCCAGACATGCACCGGGATGCCGGCATCATGGGCGGCATAGATCGGGGCGGTGGCGGTGCCGTAGTCCACACAGGCCAGCCAGCCGGCATTGCAGTGTGTGAGCACATTCACCGGGGCGCCGTCCTTCTTCTTGGTGATTCCAGCGATCAAATCCAGGCCGTGCACGCCGATCATCCGGCAAGCTTCAGCCTCATCATCGCTGATCTGGATGGCCGACTGCCGCGCCGCGCTGATCTTTTCCTCGAAGCCTCCGGCAGCCGAGATCACTGCCAGCATCTTCTCCAGCGCCCAGGCCAGGTTGATCGCCGTTGGGCGGGTGGCGCGCAGCTGGTCGGCGGCCGCCTGGATGAAAGCGGAATATTCCTCTGGGCTGGACTGCGGGGCGGTGACCGCCGCCAGATAGATGCCAAAAGCAGCCGTGGCCCCGATCAGCGGAGCGCCGCGCACATGCATATCCTGGATCGCCGCGGCGGTCTGGTCGACCGTTTTAAGATCCTCGATGATGAATTGGTGCGGCAGGTGGCGCTGGTCGATGATCTGCACCGTGCGGGGGTCGTCTGGTTTGGGCCAGATGGCGCGGTAAGGCTGTCCATTGATCTTCATTAGGGAGGGTCCTTTCGATAAAACTTGCGATAGGGGTATTATAAACGAAATGCTATTTTCAGCCCCACCCACACCAGGAAAAATCATCCTGCGGTGGACTGATGACCTTGATCGGTATTGGTTTTGAACCTGACCAAAATGGGTTTCGTGGTTTTATGGCTGCGGATTTTATCGCCAGTGAGCCGCTATTGTTCGATCTCTCTGATCGCCCTTGCAGGATTGCCTGCCACCACTGTATTTGGCGGCACATCCTTTGTGACCACTGCCCCGGCACCAACCACCGCATTCAATCCCACGGTAACGCCCGGCAGGAGGATTGCCCCGCCGCCGATCCACACGTTGTCTGCGATCACGATCGCCTTGGCCACCTCCCAGCCTTCGTTCCTCGGCTGCGCCTGGAGGTCGTGCGCCGCAGTGTATATCTGCACATGCGGCCCGACCATCACGTGGTTGCCAATACGGACCTCGTTATTGTCCACAATCGCGCACATCGCGTTGAGGTAGGCGTTATTGCCAAGATAGGTATGCTGGCCATAGCTGCAGTAGAACGGTGGTTCAATCATCGCATTTGTGCCCACCTGTGCGGCCAGCTGCTTCAGAATATTCTGTCTTGTGGCTAAGTCTTCAGCTGTATTAAAGCGGTGGAGCAATTTCTTGGTATTTTGGCGGATCGCTTCCAGTTCGGGATCAAAGAAATTGTAGCGTTCCCCGGCCAGCATTTTTTCTTTTTCAGATTTCAAGTCCATCCGAACCTCCTCACTGACCAAACCAATTAACTATCAGCTAGTCATCACAGCAGCGACTGCGGATTGGTCTCCAGGCGCCAGTCCTTCAGGTTCTCGTCTCCAGCCAGCATGGAGGCCGGGTCGGGGCCGCGCAGGATGATCTGCCAGCGGTAGTAGCCGTCCAGCCGAGCGTAGAAGCAGGGCACCGGGCCGATCAGGTCGGTGGCGCGGCGGCCCTGCTGCTTGATCTGCAAACGCAGGTAGCGGGCCATGCGCTGGGCTTCATTCTCCGCCTCCTCGGCCTTTAGGTGGCGGTATTCCAGGCGCACCAGTCGGCTGAAAGGCGGGTAGCCGATCTGCTTGCGGTAGACCAGTTCATTTTCGGCAAACCCGGCATAATCATGCCTGGCAGCCGCCTGGATGGCGTAATGCTCAGGGTTGAAGGTCTGCAGCACCACCTCGCCGCCCAACGGGCTGCGTCCGGCCCGTCCGGCCACCTGAGCCAGCACCTGGAAGACGCGCTCGCTGGCCCGGAAATCCGGCAGGGTCAGGCCGACATCTGCCAATACCACTCCCACCAGCGTGACCAGCGGCAGATCCAACCCTTTGGCCAGCATCTGGGTGCCGATGAGCACATCCGCGCGATGATTGGTGAAGTGGCTGAGGATGATCTCATGGGCGCCCTTTGTGCGGGTGGTTTCATGGTCCCAGCGCAGGGTGCGGGCATCGGGGAAAAGCTTGTTGACCTCCTCCTCCACCCGTTGGGTGCCCATCCCGTAATGGCGGATATGTTTGCCGCCGCACTCCGGGCAGGATGACGGCATCTGGCGGGTATAGCCGCAGTGATTGCACATCAGCCGGTCGCGGTAGCCGGATTGTGTCTCATCCGGGTTGTGGATCCCGCCCAGGTAGTACGTCAGGTTGGTGCTGCAGCGCGGGCACTTTAGGGTATATCCGCAGTCCCGGCAGAAGACATAGGTCGCCGAGCCGCGCCGGTTGAGGAACAGGATCGCCTGCTGTTCTTTCTCCAGCACCTCGGCCAGCTTCTGCTGCAATCTGCGGCTGAAGATCGAGCGGTTGCCAGATTTGAGTTCCTCGCGCATGTCCACCAGGCTGACGGCGGGCAGGTCGGTCATCGCCGCCTGCTCCCCAGCCTGCTGGTAACGGGCAGCAGTGTGATAGGTTTTATCATAAGCGGCCACGGTATCGGCGTGGGCCAGGATCCGAGCCGGGAGGGTCAGTTTCTGCCAGAGGCCGTTTTGAGTCTGGTGCAAACTGGTCAGGTCTGGGGTGGCGGTGCCGAACAGGCACACCGCACTGCTGATCTGGGCCAGCGCAATTGCCGCGTCCCTGGCGTGGTAATAAGGCGGCTGGTTGCTCTGGTAATAAGACTGCTCGTGCGATTCATCCAACACGACAAGGCCAATATCAGGCAATGGGGCAAACAAGGCGCTGCGCGGCCCGATGATCACCTCCAGTTTTCCGGCCCGGGCGCGCCGCCAGGTATCGTACTGCTCGCCGCTGGAGAGCTGGGAATGCACCAGCCCCACCCGCCCCGGGAACCGGGCCATGAAGCGGCGCACTGTCTGGGGGGTGAGGGCGATCTCAGGGACGAGAACAATCGCCTGCCGCCCGGCCTGGAGAGTCTCCGCCACGGCGCGCAGGTACAGCTCGGTCTTGCCAGAGCCGGTGACACCGTGCAGCAGGATCGGCGGAGGTGGGTCTGCCTGGTAGGCGCGCTTCAACGCCGCACTGATCTGATCCCAGGCATTTTGCTGGTCAGCGGTCAGAGGCGGTGGAGAAGCCGGGTCGTAGGCCAGGCCGGCCAGCGGATCGCGCCACTGCTCCTGCTCTCGCAGCATGATCAATTCCATCTCATGCAGGCGTTTGAGGTCATCCAGCTTACTGCCGCTCTCGGCATACACCCAGCTGACATCCACCGGACCGGGTTCCCGGCACAGGAAGTCCAAAATCCGCTGGCGGCGGGCCTGCACCTCTGGTATTTTGCTCAGCCCCTGCATCCCGGGGGCAACCAGTTCAGGGGGCACAGCCAGCTGGGCCGTGCGGATATAGCGCGGACGTACTCGGGGCGGGGGCAGCACCGGCTGACCGGTCAGCCAGCCGCGGGCGACCATCTTGCGGGCCTGTCCCCGCCAGTGCCGCCGGGGCAGCGCTTTATCCAGCTGCCTCCCGCGCAGGGGGCCGCGCTCCTGCAGCGCTTTGAGGATCAGTTTCTCATTGGGATGCAGGTCTTTCCGGCTGGCCGGGGTCTGGACGAGGGTATAGAGGGTATCTGCCAGTTGGCTGATCCCGGGGGGGAGCATCAGGCTGAGGCAGGCGGTGAAAGCTGCCAGGGTTTGCTGCTGGAGTTGAAAGGCGAGGTCTATCTGCTGCCGGGTAAGCGAGATGCGCGGATCCAGGATCGCAGTGACTTCCCTGACCTCGCTGACCTCTGGTTCAGCTACCTGGCGGATGATGATGCCCTGTACTTGCTGGCGGCCAAACGGCACTTCCACCAGGTGACCGGGCTTAAATTCCTCTACAAGCGTATCAGGGAGGGCATAGTGAAACACCCCGGAAACTCCGGGGACGTTCACAGCAACTTCCACATAAGTAGGCGGCATAAGACTCAGGGCAAATGCGACAGATAGACTTTATTTTCCATGGCGAGGAAGATGGTCTTGGTGGGGCTGACAGCAAAGGCGGTGATATACCCCTCTTCAAGGCCCTCTTCTGGGCGGAATTGTTTGATCAGCTTGAGCTTGACGCTGAAATGATAGACCGCCCGGTTGATCGGATCCAGGTAATAGAGCGACGGTTCCGGCGGTTGGGTGTGCTGGATCTGGTAAAAAACGGCATCGGAGATGGTTTCCGCCGGGGTGCGTCCGGGGCGGGTATCCTCATACAGGGCGGGTGAGGTGCAGGTAGCAGGCGCTTCTTCCAAACCTGTGTAGGTGCAGGTGGTGGTGCGTCCATCGACATACAATAAATACAGCTTGTCCTGGTCAACGGCAAAGTCAACCGTCTCCTGCATATTCGGGACCTCGTCGGTGAAGTAGAAATACGGTGCATCCCGGAATTGGTAGCTGGGATCGGAGGGATTGTAGAACCAGACCATGTTCAACTGCTCATCAAGTACGTAAAGCTTGTCGTTTTCTACGGTGATGGCAATCGGCTTCCCCCAATATGAATCAGGCGGAGTGAGGGTGATCGCCACCGGGGGCTTATCATCCTGATAGCAGTACAGCAGGTTGCCGCCCCGGTCCATGGCAACCAGGGCCGCTTTATCAGGGTTATCCGGCAGCAGAGCGATGTCAATCAGATCACTGACAATGATCGAACCGTATTTCCCTGCCCCACAATGGAAATCGGAATCCATCTCAAAACGGGAGCCAGTCAGTCGGGCGTGAATGACCGAATCAGAGTTGATGTCGAGCATGTAAAGTTCGCGCGAAGTAGCCGCCATCTTCCGGATTTTAATGGAATTAGACAGAGTACCAGAGATGGCATCCTCAAGCGTGAGCCTCTCCACCTGGTCAATATTGTCCAGCGCATCCATCGCCTGCTGGCGCAGCGCTTCGGCTTCACTGGTAGCCAGATAACTGAGGGCAGTGTCCGCAAGAGTGACGGCTTGCTGCCAGGCTTCACGCTGTAAGCTGATATCATCCTCTGCCAGAGCTGCCTGGGTGATGATCTCTGCCTGGGAAAGGTAGTGCTCGTATTGTTTGTTACGGCCGATCTGGGCGTAAACCAGGGCAGCAATCGTCACCAGCAGCAAGGGCACAGCCACGGCAATGAAAGCCATCGTGCTGGTAGGAATCTTGCCCAGCTCATCCCCGGGCATAATCCGCTGCAGGATCTTCTTCAAACTGAGCAGCGCGCTCCGCCCAAAATTCTGCAGTCGGGTCAATCCCTTGAGCAAAGCCGGGGCCAGGCTGGCAGCGGCCTGCCGCGCCTGGAGAGATGAAGACCGGCCTCTCCGGCCGCGCGGTTGTGGTCCTTCCGGTTCCCAACTGGTCTCGGTGGGTGCAAGGCTGGGTTCTGTCTGAAAAACAGCGCGGTTCTCACCGGCAGAACGGCTCTCCACCCGCTTGCGGGGCGGCGGTTTTTGCTCCGGCGCAGCTGGAGGAGGAGCAGATACAACTGGCGGTGTCTGTTCTATTGCGGCCGGTTTACGCTCCGGTGCCAGGGTGGTTGGAGGAGAAGGTATCGGGTGCGCATCTGCCTGGCGGGAAGGGATCTGGGGCTGTGCCAGCGGCATTGCCGGCGGCTGGAGCAGGTTTAATTTTCCGGTACCAGCTTCCGCATCGATGATCACGCCCACCAGGTTGTCTCCGGCATCAGCAAGAAACAGCCGTTGGGCATTTTCCAATGTGGCATCATACGCCGCGGTAAAGGTATTGGCGTCCCAGCCGTCCGGCAAGGTGGTGGAAAAGATAAACCGGTCACCCGGGGCGAACTGCAGCTGGGCGTAATACACGGTCGCTGTGCGGCTGGTGCCTAAACCGCGCATGTTGAGATGATCATCATGGAGATAGTCCACCTTGCCCGGCAGGAGGGCAAACAGGTGTCCGGGCCCGGACTGCGCCAGGAAGAATAAGTCTCCGCGCACCACAATTACCCCGATCGTGCCGCTCACCTGAGGGCGTTCTCCGGCATATTTTAGGTTCAGGTTGAAGATCAGGTTGTTGAGTTCCTCAATCAACTCCCGCATGGCGGAGGTGGTGGAACCGGTCTTCTGGTAATAGATTCCCTCCAGGCGGGTAAGCAGATCAGCCAAACGCTCGTCTGAGAAGGAAGGACCATCAAAGGAAAGCAGCAGGATCAATTTATCTGCCCTGCGGCTGCGAGAAGCCCGGCGCGGGGGTTCAGCGACGTGCAGCCCCGGCAGGGTATCCAGCTTGCGGCCCATCTTGCGGGCTAATGGAATGATTTTCAGATCAGTCTCTGCCATACGATTTTTATCCGTAGTTGCCTTGGTGTCCATTATAACTGGTAAAATCTATCCGGGTATCGGAGTAGAAGTCTCAATATTTTGATTGGAAAAGGTTATGATCGAACTTGAAATCATCCGGTCGCACCAGTCCTGGAATGCGCTCTCTGCACCATGGAACAGGCTGCTGGCAAAGTCGGTTACGGATGTTCCTTTTTTACGCCACGAATTCTTGCTAGCCTGGTGGCAGCACCGCGGCGGCGGTGAATGGGGAGCCGATGACCAGCTTTATGTCATCCTTGGACGGGATGCCAGCGGGGAACTTGTTGGCGCGCTTCCATTATTTTTAAGCAAGAATCATGCCGGATTGCCCGTTTTGATTGGTTTGGGCAGCATCGAGATCGCCGATTTTCTGGACCTGCTGGCCCTGCCAGAGCATTTAGCAGCCTTTCTGGATGCCGCCCTGGCGCACCTCACCGGTCCGGATGCCCCTGCATGGGAAGCGCTGGAATTGTTCAATTTGCTGGAAGCTTCCCCCAGCCTGGCGGCACTCTCCTCGGCCGCAGAAAAACACGCCCTGACTTTCTCCCAGCAACGATTGCAGCCGGCCCCCAGGATTGCCCTGCCGGAGACTTTTGAAGCTTACATGGAAGGGCTGGACGGCCGCTACCGGCGAGAGATGCTCCGCAAGATGCGAAACGCACTGCGCTACTTTATCCCGGTGACGATCACAAAGGTCGAAAGCGGAGATGATCTCAGCGCCGAGATGGAAGGCTTCATTACCATGATGCGTGAAGAAGCCGACAAGAATGCCTTTCTCAATCAGGCTATGGAAGCCCAGATGCAGGCCATCGCCCGGGCCGGGTTTGACCACGGCTGGCTGGATCTGCGTTTCATGCTGGTGGGCCGCGAGAAGGCCGCCGGCTACTTTAACTTTGTCTATAACAACCAGGTATGGGTCTACAACTCGGCCAAGGCGGAGAAATTTGCCAGCCTCTCCCCGGGGATCAGCCTGATGGGGCTGCTGATCGAGGAAGCCATCCAGGCAGGTTATTCAGACTTCGACCTGATGCGCGGCGATGAGGAATACAAGTACCAGCTCGGCGGCGTGGACCGCTGGGTGGTGAAGGCAAGTATAAACAGATAACGAAACTCGGAGGGTATCCATGTTCGATCTTGATCTGGTGCGGAGCAGATTTCCTGGATTGGCGCGCCCGGCAATCTTTTTTGATAGCCCGGCGGGGACTCAAATCGCCCAGACGGCGATCGACCGGATAAATGAGTATCTGATCCGTACCAATGCCAATCATGGGGGCACCTTTGCCACTAGCCGGGAATCTGATGCCTTGGTGGATGAGGCCCGGTCTGCAGCGTCCGCCTTTCTAGGCGCTTCACGGCCGGAAGAGATCGTCTTTGGCCCCAATATGACTACCCTTACCCTGCACATCAGCCGCTCGCTTGCCAGGCAGTTCACAGCAGGCGATACGATCGTAGTCACCCGCCTGGACCATGATGCCAATATCACCCCTTGGACGCTGATTGCGGAAGACAAAGGGCTGAAGGTAGAATGGGTGGACTTTGATGTTGAGACTGGTAAGCTCCGGCTGGATACTTTGGAAGCCGCTTTGGAGAAAAGGCCAAAACTGGTGGCGGTAGGATATGCCTCCAACGCTTTGGGCACAATTAACCCAGTCAGGCAGATCACCGAGATGGCGCATGCTGCTGGTGCCTGGGTCTATGTGGATGCCGTGCAATATGCCCCGCATGGAATCATAGATGTCAGCGATCTGGATGTTGAATTCCTGGCCTGTTCGGCGTATAAATTCTATGGGCCGCACATCGGTTTGCTGTACGGTAAGTATCACCTCCTGGATGAAATGAAAGCCTACAAGGTCCGTCCAGCCTCCAACCTGCCGCCAGAGAAGTATGAAACCGGCACCCAGAGCTTTGAAGGAATTGCTGGGGTACTGGGCGCCCTGGAACACCTGGCCTGGATCGGAAAGACTTTCAATGGAGGCGGCAGTGATACTCGCCAGACGCTGTTGCGGTCAGGGATGAGGGCTGTCCAGTCTCATGAGCAAGCACTCAGCAAATCCCTGCTCTCCCGGCTGAAAGCCATCCCGGAAGTGATAATCTACGGGCAGGATGACCCGGATGATGTCAGCCAGCGCGTGCCAACAGTGGCGATCAATGTGAAAGGCAAGCACCCTGAGCAAGTCGCCCGGGCGCTGGCGGAACAGGAGATCTTTGTGTGGAGCGGGAATTATTATGCGTTAGCTGTCACCGAACGCCTGGGGGTGGAAGACAGCGGCGGGATGGTGCGCATTGGGGCGGCACAATACAATCGGGAGGAGGAGATCGAGGTACTGGGTGCGGCTCTTGAGCAAATCGTCAAAGCCTGATCTTCACCACAACCAGATAGTTACCCCTGCGCTGAGGGCGGCCAGCAGCAGACCGAACAGCGGGGCGACAACAAAAGAGCGCCGGATGTGTTCCTTCATCTGGTCTTTATCCATGGCTGCGGGCAGTTGGAGAAAAGCCGGCCGCCAGTGCCCGATGACCCACCAATCGATCACCAAGGTGTCATAGACGATCAGGATCAGGATCAACGCCAGGTTGAGGCCAAACAGCGGCCAATAGGTAAGTGCCATTCCCCGGCGCACCAGGCTGAGATAGTTGCTCAGTGTAATGAAGCCGATGATCAGCACCAGGAAGCCCAGCATAGTCAGCAGGCCTTTGCGCGGCATTTCTGCTTTCAAGTGGCCTCCCTCGTTGCGGGCATCGTACACCCGTCCGCTGCGGAATAAATACACCACCACCAGGCTGAAGGCGGCCGCCCCGATCACAGTCCACAGGACCAGATAGTTGAAGATCAGATGGGGGGACATGTTTCTCTTTGTATATTGTTTTAGTTAATATATAATTTAGTTATAACTAATTGTATGCTATTCGAAGCAGAATGTCAAAGTCACAAGCTCCTCTCCCCGGCGACTTCCGCGCCAGTCAAATCTGGCTTATAATCCTAAATACCATGCCGATCCTTGAAGCCAACGCCTTCGAATTTTTCAGCCGCAGTCCGGACCAAACCCGACGGGTAGGCATGCGCCTGGGCGCGCTGCTTGAACGCGGTGATGTGGTCTGCCTGGATGGTGAACTGGGCAGCGGCAAAACCACCCTGGTTCAGGGATTGGCTGCCGGATGGGGATCGTCCGATGCGGTCTCCAGCCCTTCCTTTGTGCTGGTGAACATCTACCGGCGGGCAGATGCTGAACGCCTTGCCCACCTGGATGCCTACCGGCTGGACCACCCGATGGAAGCTGAGGACTTAGACCTGGATGCGCTGCTGGCAGAAGGCCCGCTGGTGGTGGAATGGGCGCAAAAGATCATCCATGCGCTGCCAGAGGAGCACCTCCTCCTGCAGATGCACTATATCCAGGAACAGCACCGCAGCATGAAATTCACTGCCCACGGCGGCCATTATGAGCAGATGCTTTCCAGCCTGCAAGAAAATATTTACAGGGGGAACTGATGCTGCTTGCAATTGACACTGCCACCAGCAAGATTGGAATTGCGTTATTTGATGGGATCTCCGTGCTGCATGAAGCCGTTTGGCAAAGCCCTTACCGGCATACTACCGAGCTTGCACCGGCGATTGATGCCTGCCTGGTGCGCGCCGAATGCTCGATCGAGGATTTGAAAGCGGTCGGGCTGGCCATCGGCCCAGGTTCCTATACTGGGCTGCGGATCGGAGTTGCGGTGGCAAAAGGGATGGCTCTGGCGCGCAGCCTGGACCTGATCGCCGTTTCTACCTTCGAAATCCTGGCAGCGGCTTTCACGCCGCGGCCGGATCTTCAGCTGGTCGCGGTGCTGGAAGCAGGGCGCGGCCGCTTCTCGGTGGGCTGGTATCAGGCCGCAAAAGATGAATGGCATGCTTCCAGCCCCCCCGAACTGCATACCCCGGAGACGTTGTCGAAAGCAATCCGCACACCGACCCTGGTCTGTGGGGAGTTGGATGACAGCCTGCGCAAAATACTGGGCCGCAAGCATAAGAATGTGATCCTGGCATCGCCGTCCGCCAATCTGCGCCGCCCGGCTTTGCTGGCCGAATTAGCCTGGGCGCGCTGGCAGGCCGGTGAAACTGACGACCCGGAAACCTTGGCACCGGTTTATTTGCAAACCACTCAAAACATCCCTGGGTGAGTGATGGAAAAACAAAGCAGCACCAATTTGGCGGTCACCATCCGCAGGATGACCGCGGACGACCTGATGCGTGTCCATCAACTGGACCAGATTTGTTTTTCCTCTCCCTGGACGCTGCAAGCCTTCCGCAACCAACTGGAGGAGAACAAAGCTGCCAGCCAGTGGGTGGCAGTGCTGGGAGAAGAAACCGCTGGCCCCGGGCTGATCGTGGGTGCAATCGTCACCTGGCTGGTGATGGATGACGTGCACATTGCTACCCTGTCAGTTGATCCAGACTACCGCCGCCTGAGGATCGCCTCCCGCCTAATCTGTACCGCACTGCGGGATGGAGTTTCCCGCGGGGCAACCGCATCCACGCTGGAAGTGCGGGCAAGCAATCGGGCTGCCCAACGGCTTTATTACAAATTTGGCTACCAGTTGGTGGGGCGCCGCCCGGGTTATTATCAGGATAACGGCGAGGATGCGATTCTTTTAACCCTGCACGAACTGGATGAAATTCATCTGGATCTTATCGGCTGCCAGGACAAAGAGGCCTGAAGCCGCGATGTTTTAGGAGAGATCCAGCATGCAGCTTGTTGTATTTCTCCCCGTTGGATAAAAATGTGAGGCATAAATTTACTGGAGGTTGGGTTGAACCGCGAAGAAATCTTAACCCGGATAGCAGAAGAGACAGCCACATGTACAAAATGTGATCTACATTTTTCCCGCAAAAATTCCGTGCCAGGTTCCGGTCCGGCAAATGCGGAGATCATGTTTATTGGCGAAGGTCCGGGCTTTCACGAGAATGAACAGGGCCAGCCATTTGTCGGCGCAGCCGGACGATTCCTGGATGAGCTGCTCAACAACATAGGGCTCAGCCGGGAGCAGGTCTTCATTACAAATGTGGTAAAATGCCGCCCGCCGGGCAACCGTGATCCCCAACCAGGAGAACTGGAAGCCTGCGACAGCTATTTGCAGCGTCAAATCCAGACGATCAATCCTAAGGTGATTGTGACCCTGGGACGGTTTTCGATGCACAAATTTTTGCCAAATGCCAAGATCAGCCAGGCGCATGGACAGGCTGTTCGGGTAAAAGGACGTCTGGTGGTGCCCTTCTATCACCCTGCCGCAGCCCTGCACCAGCCGTCGCTTCGCCCAACGGTTGAAGCAGATTTTGCCCGGCTGCCGGAGTGGATTGACAAAGCAGGCGATATCCCTGAATATGTAGAAAAAGTTGAACCTGATCAGGATGAGGATAAACCGGAACAGCTGAGCCTGTTCTGAGAATTGGTAGGACAGCATGCAAACAACCTATAAAAAACTACAAGAGAAATTTGAAAATCGCACAGCTCAAATTGCGATTCTGGGAATGGGCTACGTCGGTCTGCCCCTGGCGGTGGTCTTTGCCAAAGCTGGTTTCGAAGTCACCGGGATCGACCCGGATGAACGTAAGATCGAAGCACTCAACAACCGCCAGAGTTATATTGGTGATGTTGCCACCGAAGATGTCGCCCTCCTGGTAAATGCCGGAAAGTTGAAGGCCACCACCGATTTTTCCACGATCAAGGAGATGGATGCGGTCAGCATCTGTGTGCCCACCCCGCTGCGTAAAACCGGTGACCCCGACCTCTCCTATATCCTCAAAGCGACAGCCAGCATCAAGGAATATTTGCATCCGGAGATGGCAATTGTGCTGGAATCGACCACATATCCCGGCACCACGCGCGAGATGCTCCTGCCGGAACTGACTGATGGCACTGATCTGAAGATCGGTGAGGACCTATTCCTGGCATTTTCACCGGAGCGGGTCGATCCAGGCCGGGAGGATTGGACCACAGCCAACATGCCCAAGGTTCTCGGCGGGATAACGCCTGCCTGCGGTGATATCTGCAGCCTGTGGTACGGTCAGGCACTGGAGCAAGTTGTCCGGGTGACCTCCGCAGAGGTGGCGGAAATGGCCAAGCTGCTGGAAAACACCTTTCGGATGGTCAATATCGGTCTGGTGAATGAGATGGCGATCATGTGCGAAAAGCTGGGTGTGGACGTTTGGGAAGTGATCGATGCCGCCGCCACCAAGCCGTTCGGATTTATGAAATTTACCCCCGGACCCGGGCTGGGCGGCCACTGCATCCCAATTGATCCTCTCTATCTCTCCTGGAAGCTGAAGGCGCTGAATTACAACGCACGTTTCATTGAACTGGCTTCCGAGATCAACACTAATATG
This sequence comes from Anaerolineales bacterium, assembly GCA_016932165.1. Classification (GTDB taxonomy): domain Bacteria; phylum Chloroflexota; class Anaerolineae; order Anaerolineales; family UBA11579; genus UBA11579. Next base: position 21,505 of record JAFGDK010000073.1, on the reverse strand, counting down.
CCCCGCTATGTGGTCGGGCGCACACAAGATGCCCTCAATGAAAAACGGGGCAAGCCGCTGTCGGGCACCAAAATCCTGGTGCTGGGGGCTGCCTATAAGCCAGATATCGACGATCTGCGCGAATCACCCGCTCTGGATGTCATTGGCCTCCTGAAAGGGAAAAAAGCGGTGGTCAGCTACCATGACCCCTATATCCCCAGGATTGACCATGACGACTGGCACCTGGAGAGCGTACCAAATCTGATCAAGGCGGTCGCGGATTCCGACTGTGTGGTGTTGATCACCAATCACAGCAGCTATGACTACCAGGCAATCTACGATGTAGCTGATTTGATTGTTGATACGCGCAACGCATATGGCTTTATGACCGGGGGACGCGAAAAGCTGGAGCTGCTCTGATGTCTCAATACCTCGTTACCGGTGCGGCCGGTTTCATCGCCAGCAAAGTAGCTGAATTGCTGCTGGCAGACGGTCACAGCGTGATTGGGATTGATAACCTCAACGATGCCTACGATGTGCGCATTAAAACCTACCGCCTGAACCAGTTGGAAAAACAGACGAATTTTCGCTTTCACCGCCTGGATATTGCCGACCGGGAAGGTTTATTTGAACTGATAGATGAGGTCACAGGCAGCGCGGCAGTGATCAACCTGGCCGCCAGAGCCGGGGTGCGCGCCTCGGTGGAAAACCCCTGGGTGTATGTGGATACCAATATCACTGGTACGCTTAATTTGCTGGAACTGTGCCGTATGCTGGATATTCCCAAAGTGGTGCTGGCGTCAACTTCCAGCGTCTATGGCCGAAATGTGCCCCTGCCAACCCCGGAGACCGCCAGCAACAACCTGCCGCTGCAGCCCTACGCAGCTACCAAGATCGGCGCAGAAGCATTAGCCCACGCCTACCATTTTTTACATGGGATCGATATCAGCGTGGTGCGCTATTTCACTGTATATGGGCCAGCTGGGCGCCCTGATATGGTCATGTTCCGGTTTGCCAAATGGCTGGTTGACGGTTCCCCCTTGCACCTCAACGGAGACGGCAGCCAATCGCGTGGTTTCACCTATGTGGACGATATTGCCCGTGGCACAATCCAGGCGCTGCGCCCGTTGGGATATGAGATCATCAATCTTGGCGGGCATGAGACCATTACCATCCTGGAATTGATCAGGATGCTGGAGAAGATCACCGGCAAAGCAGCCGAGATCATCGAGCACCCGTTCCCAAAGGCGGATATGCTCACCAACCACGCCGATACCCAGAAAGCCAAACGGCTGCTGGGCTGGGAGCCTGAAGTCGGACTGGAGGAAGGGGCGGCCAAGGTGGTTCAGTGGTATCTCGATCAACACGAATGGGCAAAGGATCTGGATGTAGGCCTGTGAAACTTATTCGCCGTGCGATCGCGTTCATCCGCAAAGAGAGTCCATTGAACCGGGTGCTGCTGAATACCAGCTACCTGTTCAGCAGCAATACGCTGGGGATGTTCATCAGCGCCGTGCAAAGCATCCTGGTAGCCCGCATGATTGGCGTGCTGGGGGTTGGCCTGGTGGCCAATATCACCAAATTCACCACCAATACCAGCCAATTGCTGTCTTTCCGTATGGGGGAGCTGGTGGTCAGCTATGCGGGGCAGTTCTGGCAGCAAGGGGAGAAAGAGAAAGCAGCCTCGATCCTGCGCTCTGCCGGGATGATTGAAGGGATCACCTCGATTTTTAAATTTGCTGTCGTGCTGGCTTTTGCCCCGTTGGTGGCTACCTATCTGGTGCGCCAGCCTGAATTGACCCCGCTATTCATTTATTACAGCACCTCCGTGTTTGCCAACATCACATCGCAGACATCGACTGCCGCACTAGAGATCTTCAACCGCTTTGACCTGCTGGCCCTGCTCAACCTGGCGCAGAATGCGCTTTCATTTGGAATTGTGACCTATGCATTCATCCAGGGCGGCACAATTGTGGATGTGGTCACGGCATACCTTATCGCCAAGGTGTTCAATGGCATCGCCTTGCTGGTTTTCTCGCTGATCTTTATCCGCCGGGAACTGGGCAAGCGCTGGTGGAAAGCTTCCGGAAATGCATCGATCGGCGCCAGGGAATTCTGGCGTTTTGCGATCAGCAGCAACCTGAGCGCCACGGTCAAGCTGGTCGCCCAGGATAGCGAAGAGCTGTGGATCACCTATCTGTTATCACCGCTGGCTGCCGGATATTACAACACCGCTATGAAGGTGATTGCCATGGTGCTGCTGCCGATCAATCCCTTCATCAACCCGACATTTCTGGAGATCACCACCCAGGCGGCCAAGCGGGAATGGGCTAAGCTCAAGGAACTGCTGCGCAAGACCACCACGATCTCCGGTGCCTGGACGCTGGGGGTCGGCCTACTGCTGGCGGCGCTTGGCTGGTGGGTGATCCCGCTGGCCTATGGCGCGGAATTTGCGCCCAGCAATGGGGCTGCCCTGCTGCTGCTGATCGGTTTTGGGCTGGCCAACATCCTTTACTGGAACCGGCCGCTGCTGCTTGCCCTGGAAAGGCCGGTCTTCCCCCTGGTTATTGCCGCGGTTGCAATGATCTTCAAAATCGGCTTATCGATCTGGCTGGTGCCGAAATTTGGTTATTTGATGCAGGCCGGGCTGCTCTCTGGCTTCCTGGTGGTGACGGTTGGCTTGAATGCCTGGCAGGGTCTGCGCACGATCCGGCAGCGCGAAGCCCTTGAGGATAGACTGGAATGAAAATCTGCTGCATTTCTCCTTCCCGGATTCCCTCAGAGACGGCCAACAGTATCCAGGCGATGAAAGCCTGCCATGCGCTGGCACAGTTGGATCATCAAGTTGTTCTGATCGCACCTGGCAAGGGACCGCAAGGAGACGATCCAAAATCCAACTGGGATCTGCTGGCGAAGCAATACGGCCTGACCAATCCCTTCGAAGCGCAATATCTGCCGCCTTTTGATGGATATTTGGCCCGCCGCATCTTTCCCTGGAGGGCGGCACTGAGAGCTCATCGTCTGAAGCCTGATCTGATCTATACCTGGATGATGCAGAGCGCGGTAATGGGCCTGGTCTTTGGTCTGCCAGTGATCCTTGAACTGCACGATCTCCCGCCTGGCAGATTTGGCCGGATCTGGTACCGGGGATTTTTGCGCATGAAAGGGAACAAGAAACAGATGGTCATTACCCGGGCGCTGGCAGATGCGCTGGAAGAAAGCTATCCTGAGCCAATGCCGGCGACCATTATTGCCCCCAATGGTGTCGATCTGGCCCGATATGCCAATTTACCTGCTCCTGAGCATGCCCGGCACCAGCTTGGGCTGCCAGAAATGCCCACGGCAGCCTGTACTGGTCACCTGTATGAGGGCCGCGGGGTAGAGTTGTTTCTCTCACTGGCGGGGAAAATGCCCGATGTGCATTTCCTCTGGGTGGGCGGGCGGCCCAGAGATGTACAGCGCTGGCAAGAGCGGGCCGATGCATTGTCTCTTGAAAACGTCTCATTTCCCGGATTTGTTCCCAACGCCGACCTGCCGCTCTACCAGGCCGCTGCGGATATTTTGCTGATGCCGTACCAGCCTGACGTGGGCGGCAGCAGCGGAAAAGCGCCGGTAAATTTCTTCAGCTCGATGAAGATGTATGAGTATATGGCCTCCAACCGACCGGTCATCTCCAGCGATCTGCCGGTGATCCATGAGTTTCTGGATGCAGAAAATGCCATCTTGTGCCCGCCTTCAGATCAGGAAAGCTGGCAGCAGGCAATCCGACAATTGCTCAACTCGCCTGAGGAAGCCGCCCGTTTGGCAGCCAGGGCGCGGCAGCAGGTGGAGCCGTATTCCTGGGTTTCCCGGGCTGAAAATGCACTTGAAGGATTTCCAAGATGAGGCGATTACACGCGGCAATAACCAAATATCCTTGGCTGGCTTATCTGCTGTCCTTGATTGCTGCCGGATGGTATGCCTACCGCACCTGGCTGTTTTCCCAGCGCCTGACGACCATGATCCTGGACGAGAGCATGTATGTGTATAAAGGCTACCTGTTTGCGATCGGGAAGTACAGCGCCTACCAGGATTATGGTCCGCTGACCAACCACATGCCGCTTTCGTTCATCATCCCCGGTTTTGTGCAGCGGGTCTTTGGCCCGGGCATGCAAACGGCGAGGGTCTTTGCCTTTGCCGTCGGCCTGGTGATGCTGGCCGGTTTCTGGCTGGCGTTCGAGCGTCTGGGGGGGGAATGGTGGGGGACCTTTATTGTGTGGGTGCTGGCCCTCAGCACAGCCTGGCAAGAAGTCTTTAGCCAGGGTCTGAGCCAGGGGCTGGTGAATGCCTTCATCGCCTGGGGTTTTGCTTTCATGTTCGGAAAAGCGCACTCAAAACGGCAGATGGGGCTGGCAGGAGGGTTGTTTGCCCTGGCAGCGATGACGCGCATCAATACCCTGCCGGTTTTGATTCTGATGGTGGTCTATATTTTCTGGCAGCACGGCTGGCGCAAGGGATTGACAAGTTTGTTTGGCAGCGCCCTGGTGATCGTGGTGGTGGGCGCCTTTTTCTGGCCGGATATACTTAAATTCATCGCCGGCTGGATTCCTGAAGGATGGGTGGGATTTGTGGAACCTTACCGCAGTCCCTGGAGCCAGCAGCATCTCCCCGATGGGTTTTCTTATCTCCCTTTTGATGCCTGGATCGGGAATTTTGGCGGCCTGCAGTGGGATGGGATCAGGGCGTTTTCAGAAGCGATCAATTTCAATCTGATCTCCTTTCTGGCAGTCTTTGGCACTATATTTTTCTGGCCCAGGCACAATTATTGGCCCTCAATCCAACACAAGCGATTGAGTTTGATGCTGTTACTCACTTGGCTGGTGATGGCGGGACTGCATATCTGGGTGGCGCTGTCGGGGCGAAGCTGCCGCTTCTTCTGCCTGGCAGGGTATTTTACCTTTTTCAATTTTGTTGGGCTGCTGCTTTTACCGGCGGCTTTTTCGAGCTTGCGCAGATACCCGCCCGGCTGGCGCAACACCCTGGCAATGGGGGCGCTGTTCGGGATGGTGTATGCAACCTTATACACAGGTGGCTATCGCCAGCGCTGGATGTTTGAAAAATGGTACAAATTTATGCATTTAGAGATCCCGCGCTTCTCAAATGGAAAATTTATACCGGATGAGAAAGCGCCGCTGCTTGGTTATTTTGAGGGTATCTTCAAGTTGGACTATCAGTTCCTGGTAGAGATACTGCCAAAATACCTTTATTGGATCATCTTGCTGCTGTTGGTATTCGCCATTGTGCCCCTGATCCACAGAATCAAGTGGCGGGCCGTGCGCGGCCCGGTATCAGCCGCCTGGCTTTCATTTGTGGTCTTTGCGGTGCTGGCTGCTGCTTTGGGTCCGACTGTGATCTTCACTTATGAATCGCCGGTGATGGCCTGCAAGGACAGCGTAGTCGCCAGCGTGGAACAGGCCGGAAGTCAACTGGCAGGGTTAATTGCACCCGGTTCTCTGGTGTACCAGGACCTGACCACCAACATGCTGCTGTTGTACCTCCCCGAGATTGAGATTTTCCCGCCCCAGTTGAATACCAGCTTCAATTTCATTGGCCGATCAAGCCCGGAAGACAGCAATGAGATCTACCGCTTCGGCTATTGGGATGAATACCTCAAGGAAGAGTGGCTGGAAGAGGCAGATGTGCTGCTGATTCCCAGCCAGTTTGCGAGCCGCTGGCAAGAGGAGTTGACCTCGGAAGCCTGGCTGACGATCGGCGAATTGGGTCCGTATGAAAGCTGCCGTCCAAGCGAAACCATCGTGTATGTACTGGAAAGGGTGACCCCGGATGAATGATCCCTCTGAAGGGACGAAAAAACTCAGCCCCGGCAGGCTGATCCGGGTCACCGGCAGTCTGGTTGCGGTGGGTCTGCTGGCCTGGTTGCTGACCCGGCAGGATTGGCGGGAGATCGGGCAGAATGTGGCCGAGATCGGATTGCCGCGTTTCCTACTGGCCGTGGGGCTACTGATGCTCTCCCGGTTGGCGATCTCATTTCGTTGGTATGCCCTGCTGCGTGGTGCCGGCCAGCAGGTGACCTATTTTTCCTCCCTGCGGTTAACCTTCGCCGGGCTGTTTGGCAACAACTTCCTCCCCTCCACCATCGGCGGCGACGGCATCCGGCTGGCCGGGGCGATCCAGGCCGGGTGGAACGGGGCGGTTGCCGCCGCTTCGCTGGTGATGGACCGCTTGGTGGGAATTATTGGGATGGCCGCCTTCCTGCCATTCACCCTGCCGAGGGTGGCGGCGCATTACCAGGCAGGCAATCTGGTCTTAGGGCCAGTGCTGTGTATGGCTGCTGCCGCTCCGGGAAATGAACAAAACCCGGTGAAGAAACTGTGGCGCAAAGGCTGGCGGGTGACCCAGCGCATCTGGGAGACAATCGTACTGTGGGTCAGGCGTCCGCAGACCTTGGTGTTGCCATTGGTGTTCAGCTTTGCGCACATGGTCTCCATGTTTGGCACGCTGTGGGTGATCCTCAAAGGGCTGAACGATCCTTTGACCTTTTGGGAAGTGGGCGGCCTGTGGGGGATGGTGTACTTCATCACCCTGCTGCCGATCTCAATCGGCGGAATTGGCTTGCAGGAGTGGGCGGTTCTGTTCACCTTTCACCAACTCGGCGGGGTGAGCGAGGCTCACAGCCTGACCCTGGCCCTGCTGTTCCGCACCCTGATGATGTTCGCCAGCCTGCCGGGAGCAGTGTTCGTGCCTGGGATCCTGAAGAAGCGCAAGAAGTCGGGGTAAGGGCGTTAGAATGAAGATCAGACAGGCAGTACAAGAAGATGTTGAAGCTTTATCCCGTCTGAATGCGCATGTGCAGCGTCTGCACGCCGAAGCCCACCCGGACCAGTTCAAGATGCCAGAAAAGGATGACTTTGCTGTTGCGTTCTTCAGATCTATGATGGAAAATCCGGAGATTTTTATTTACATTGCTGAAGAAGAGCAGCCTTTGGGATATATCATCCTCCGGGTTGTACACAGAGAGGAAACCCCCTTCATGGTTGCTTGGGACATGCTGTACATTGATCAGATTGGCGTGCAGCCGGAATTCCAGGGCAAAGGGGTGGGAAAAGCCTTGATGGCGCAGGCGGAAAGGCAGGCTGCTCAGGAAGGACTGGATATGGTTGCTTTGGACAGCTGGGGCTTCAACACACAGGCGCATGATTTCTTCCATTCGCAGGGGTATCAGGAATACAATCTGCGCATGTGGAAGAAGCTCACGAAGTAACTACCGAAAAATCCCCAATAACTTCAGCAATTCAGGCAGCCGCGCCGGCACCTGCTCAGCGGACTCAATCTCAATCGTCTGCGCATCCGGCCAGCGCTTGAGGGCAATTTCCACCAGGCTGGGACGCACCACCACCAGGGCAGCCTGGAAATCGCTGCTGTCAACGGCTGTCAGGCCAGCCAGCCAGCCCTCGCCGCGCTCAAATTCTAAAGGGCCGAGTTCATCTACCACCAACAGCTCGCAGGGCGTGCTGGATGCCAGAATCTGCTCCCCAATCTCTATGATCTGCGGGTCGAAAGTCCAGCGTTGGGTGGTCAGGGAGGCTGGTTCCAGTGCCTCCTGGCGGAGTACTGCCAGTTGGTGACGTTCCCTGGAACCTAGATCAAGTAGATCGATGCCGATTTTGACCCCGTTTTCAAACACCGGCGGGGAAAGCACCCCCTGCAGGTCAAGCCCCGCTTCGTCGGCGCGCCGGACGACTGCCTGGCACAGCGCAGATTTGCCGCTGCCGGGCAGCCCGGTGAGGATCACGCGCCTTCCCGCCATCAGGCAGTTTCCTTGGGCATATAGACCACCAGTTGCCCCCCGATGGTTTCCACCCGGATGGTGGTGCGGTAGATGGCAGACAGGTTCGCCTCGGTGAGTACTTGCTGGGTCTCACCGAAGGTGTGGATCTGCCCGCGGGTCATCAGCAGGATATGGTCTGCGGTGGTGGCTGCGATGTTGGGGTCGTGGGTGGTGAAGACCACCGTTTTGCCGCGCGAGACCAGATCGGACATCACCTGGATGATGGTACTTTGATTGCTCAGGTCCAGATGGGAGGTGGGTTCATCCATCAGGATGACCTCCGGGTCCTGGGCGAGGGTGCGGGCGGCTAGTACGATTTGCTGCTCGCCGCCGCTGAGTTCAGGCAGCGGGCGGTCTTGCAGATCAGAGATACCCAGCCGTACAAGCGCCTGATGGGCGATTTCAACATCCACCCTGGTGGGCATCTGAAGCGGGGCAAGGTAAGGGGCGCGCCCCAGCAGCACGTAGTCTAGCACCGAGAAGTTGAGTAGATGGGTCTCTTTCTGCGGGATCAGGCCGACCAGCTTACCCATCTGGCTGCGGTGATAGGACTTGATCGGGTTCCCTTTGATCAGGATTTCACCCGCCTCCGGCTTGAGATAGCCCAGCAGGAGATGCAAGAGAGTCGTCTTGCCGGCCCCATTGGGTCCGAGGATGGCGATCACCTGTCCCGCGGGAATCTCCAGGGTGAGGTCATCCAGCGTGGCGGGGCCGGTTTCCAGATAGCGGAAGTGCAGGTTGCGGAAGCTGATGGCGCTGTTATTCAAGCCGGTCATGCGCCCTCCCTGGTCATCAGATAGAGGAAGAGAAACGCACCGATCAGCGAGGTGAGGATCCCCAAGGGAATCTCACCGGCGATCAGGCTGCGGGCGATATCATCACTGATCAAGGTGAAGATCCCCCCAAGCAGCATCGCCCCGGGCAGGGAAAATTGGGCGCTGGTGCCAAACAGCCGGCGGGCGATGTGCGGGATGATCAATCCCACCCAGCCGACAATCCCGCTGATTGAGGTCACCGCCGCAGTGGCGGTGACCGCGGCTACCAGCAGCAGGGTGCGTTCCCGGTTGGGGGCCAGCCCCAATGAGAAGGAAGTTTCATCTTCGAGGGAGAGCAGGTTCATCCGCCAGCGCATCAAGAAGGCGATTGCCAGCCCGGGGAGCACCAGCGGGAGCACGTAAAGCAGGTCCTTCCAGGTGACCGCCCATAACCCGCCTAACATCCAGTAGGTGATATCCGGCAGCTCAGTCAGCGGGTCGGCGAGGTACTTCAGGATGCCGACGCCAGCGGAAAACAGGGCCGAGACCGCAATCCCGGCCAGCACCAGACGCAGGATCCAACCGCCGTAGCGGATGCGCCGGGATAGGGTATAAGAGAGGATCAATCCCGTCAGCGCAAAGATGGTGGCAGAGATTTCGATCACCAGCACAGAGCGGGAAAGGTACAAGATGCTGAAAGCGGCGCCAAAGGCCGCTCCCTGGGAGACGCCCAAAAATCCCGGTTCCACCAGCGGGTTGCGGAAGATCATCTGCAGAGTCGTCCCGCAGGAAGCCAGGGATGCGCCCAGCAGCAATGCTGCAATGATGCGCGGCAGCCGCAGGTTGACGACCAGTTTCTGGGCCAGGGTGTCGGTGAGCAGGGTGGCAGGCGGCATCCAGTAAGGTTTTGGGTACCGCCCAACAAAGATAGAGATCAGTAGCAGGGCGATCAGCCCTGCTGCGATCCATAGGATTCGTTTCTTTTTATTGTTATTGTTGTTATCCAAGATGCCTGGATTGTATCAGATTATTCCAGACCATCATCCGCCAGCAGCGGGAGCACAACTGCCTCGATGGTGGCATCATCCATGCCGTACATCTCGCCGTAAAAGGCATAGACCTCAGCCATCAGGTCAATCTGGCCGGCCAGTTCCGGCTGCATGGTGACCGCCAGCCATTCCAGGCCGAGGATCCAGCGGGTATCGGGCTGATCCCAACTGTAGTGATCCCCCGGGAAGCCGTAGAGCTGTTCGTTCTGGGTGGCTTTGAGTTCCTGCCAGAGGGGATCGGTTTTCAGTCCGGCAATGATCTCGGCGGTGGCGCCGGCGTAATCGATAATGTAGATCTGGTCTGGGTCCCATGCTGCGATCTGGTCGAGGGAGACAATCGTCCAACCGCCGCTCTCACCGGTGCCTTTCCAGATCGGGTTGCCGCCGGATTTCTCCACCATCAGGGTCTGCAACCAGGTATCGGGTGGGATTTCCCAGGCAACTTCTTCGCCATCCATGCCATACTGCAGCACCAGAACAGAAGGAGCTTCTATCGTTACGGTAGCGACGAGGTTATCCACCAGGTCCATGCGGGATTGGTAGAAGGCTTTGATCTCTTCGGCGCGGGCCGGATTGGCGAACAGCTGGCCGAGAGTATCGATGTCCTGCAGGAAGACTTCAGGGGTCTCCAAATCGAAGTAGAGGGTGGTGATGCCGATCTCTTCGAGGGGGGCACCCAGCTTACTGGCATTGAAGCTCTTCATCAGGACGACATCCGGGTTGATTGGTGCGATCTGCTCGGGACCGGCGTTCATCTCAAGAAGGATTTTGTTGTCCAGATTGGGGTCAACATACGGCAGGAAGGTGAAGACCGACTGGCCGCGGTTTTCGATGCCGACGACGCGGGTCTTGGCCTCTTCAAACATGAAGATGGCATCTTGCACCATGATGGTGGCTTTGCCAGCGATCACGATATTCTCTGGCGTTTGTTCCAGGGTGATGGTATGCCCGGTGGAATCCGTGACGGTCAGCGGGTATGCCACCGCCGGGGCTGCCGGTTCTTCAGTTGGTGCCTCGGTCGCCGCGGGTTCCTCCGCCGGCGCCTGTTCTTCAATAGGTTCCGCTTCGGGCTGGGGTTCCTCCACCTCGGCGGGGGGATTAGATGTATCCGGGGTTTCTGCGTTGTTCTGTACACCGGAACAGGCGCTCAACAGCAACACAAAGACAGCGAGCACAAACAACAATTTTTTGATCTTCATTTAGGTCTCCTTGTAGTGGAATGGTGTATGGGGTGTGTGGTTATCTCCCACTCACAGGAATCCAGCCAGACAAGCATGGCTTCGATCTGGCCGGTGCGGTAGTGGTCAATCTGCCGGGCAAAAAAATCTTCCTCGGTCTGGGCCTGAGATTTGACCCCTTCCAGCCAGGCGGCGCATTCCCGGCGCTGAGCATCAATCAGGCGCAGCGCGGTTTCTTCTCCTAACTGGAGGGCAAAGTACAACCGGGCAGGGAAGATCAGGCGCATATCCCGCCCGTGCCCCACCGGCTGCTGCACCCAGGCTAAATAGGCTTTCTCCCCGGCTGGGGTGAGGGTGAACTGCTTACGGCTGGGTGCGCTGTGGGACTCGACCTGAGCGGCGGTGACCATGCCGGCTTTTTCCAGCCTGTCGAGGAGAGCATAAATTCGCCCGGATTTGACATACCAAATGGCGGACAACCCTGGAGACTGGCGGATGGCTTTGAGCAGGTCGTAGCCGTGCCGGGGCCGGTGGTAGAGCAATCCGAGGAGGAAAAACTCATGTTTGAGGCGGGTGCGCTGTCTGCCGGGCATATTCACTCCTTGACTATTCAATCCTTGAATAGATGAGCGAAATTATAACATAATTAAAAGATTGTGCATTCAGGGATGAGGTTTGTTAGACTTTCCCGTTCAGTACCACCGCCAAAACAGCAAATACACAAAAAACAATGCTGAGTGTGATCAGGAAGCTGGATTTTGAGCGCTGGTCCTCGATGTGGACTTCCTCCCCTGTCAGCTTGAAATCCAGATCTGGGCCGCCGAACCAGGCCAGCAATGCCCCCCCGATTGCCCCGCCGATATGTCCCCAGTTGTCGATCCCTGGTGTCAGCCCGAGGACGATATTGATCAGTGCCACCTGGACCACATTGCGCACGATGCGCTGTGACTGCTGCCCGAAGACCTTCCGGTTGCGGTAGCCGAGGACGCCGTAGGCCAATAGCAGGCCAAACGTGGCCGTGGACGCGCCCAAAGACGGGTTCGCGGTCAGCAGATAGGAAAGAGTGGTGCCGGTAAAGCCTCCCAGCAGATACAGCAGCAGAAAACGCCCGTGCCCGTAAAACTGCTCCAGGCCGCGGCCAAGAATGTAAACGGCATACATATTAAAGCCGATATGCATAATATCGCCGTGCAGCAGCACCGGGGTGATCAGCCGCCAGAATTGTCCGCTATCGATATAAGGGTTGTATTTGATTCCATAAGCAGCCGGGATATCCACATTCAGGAAGAACTGGGTGCCCACCTGCAACAGGAAGACGATCACGGTTAGGGCGATGATGCCGTAGGTGACGAAAGGGGTGCTCTGCGGGAAGATTACCTTGAACTGCTGTGGTGCCGGCTGGAGCGGTGTGACCACTTCGGGGTCGCTGTATTCCAGGGGGAAGATTATATCCTCGTTTTCGGGGGGATTTGTCATTGTTGTGAGGTCCTATCAGGTCAGGTTGACCTTACGGTGGGGGATGGCATGGTGCTCGGCTTTGATGATTGCCAAGATGGTGTCCACGGCTTCTTCGATGCAGCCTTCTGGGTTGACCACCTTGTAATCGAATTCTGTGACGCGCTTCATCTCCTGCTTGGCGGTCTCAATCCGTAGCTCAAGGTTGTCTCTGGTTTCGGTCTTTCGGTCAATCAGCCGGTTGATCAGTTCTTCTTCGTCATTGGTGGTGAGGAAGATCAGCAGGGCTTCAGGGGCTTTCTCCCGGATGGTGGCGGCCCCCTGTACGTCGATGCGCATAACCACATCCCGCCCGGAGTCCATCTTGCGCTGCACTTCCTCCTTGAGGATACCCTTCAACTCGCCGTAAACCACTGCGTTTTCCAGGAAGTCTCCGGAGGCAATGCGGCGTTCGAATTCTTCCCGCGGCAGGAAGTAATAATCCGCGCCATGCACTTCACCGGGGCGAGGATCCCGCGAGGCGGCAGTGACCACGAAGGCCAGCGAGGGGTCTTTTTCCAGCAGGCGTTTGATCACCGAGTCCTTGCCAACCCCGGAAGGGCCGGAGAGTACGATCATCAATGGCTGGGGCTGGTGCCCGAAACCGGAAGTATCACACATAGGGCGCTCCTCAAAATGATGGAGGCTATTATATCAGAGGGAAAGGCAGTGATTGGTGATTGGGGAAAACCAGTGAGTAGTGATTGGGCACTGAGGGATGAGGGAAAGGGCTCAGAAAGATTTTCTGTACGCATGTCAGTGTCAAATCCACCAAAATTTTGGGGTTTTGGAATATCTGGATATAATTGTTATATTGAAGCCTAACAAAATTCTATTTAAATATTGAAGCATGCCAGGTGATCTTATTTCCGGTAAAACAGGAATGAGGCAATTTGCGTTAAAATACCGGTTGTTAGTTTTCTACGGGGTGACTTTTTTCATTTCCTGGATTGCATGGTCTATCATGTTCCTGGTATATGACGGCGATCAACCCGGCCCGGTTATTTATGTGTTCTCAACTCTTGGGGGATTAGGGCCTTTATTATCACTGGTCATCCTGCAAAAAGTAACTCATCAAGAGATCAGTCTAAAACAAATCCTATCAAAAATAAGAATCCGAGAGGTGAAAAGTATCTGGGTTGTCCTGGCGATTGCCGGGTTGCCGCTGCTGACTGTCTTAGGCAATCTTGGCTATTTCTTTATCAACCAGGAAGACCACCTGCAGATCATCAAAACTGGGCCCGATCAGTTGGGCATCTTTGTCCTGCCGGTCATGCTGCTGCAGTTTACTGCTTCCCTGGTGACCAGCCCGCTTTTCGAAGAACCCGGGTGGCGGGGATTCGCTTTGGGCCCTTTGCAGGAGAGATATGGAAGAACGCTGGGGAGTTTGGTGGTTGCGCTGTTGTGGTGGGCTTGGCACCAGCCCATGAATTTAACTTTCGGACTGACGCCCTCATTCTATTCAGCGCTTTCCATGGTTGTCCTGTCTTTTATTATTGATTCTCTATTTAATTTATCCAATCAGAATTTATTTACTGCCATGCTGGCGCACCAATCATCGGGTACAGTCAATACATTTTTTAATCAAGGAAATGAGAACTGGTTGACTCTGATTCTAAAAATCATATTTTTGATGGTCATCAGAAGGATTGAAAGTATAAAAAAAGCCAGCTAATTTAGGAAATCAACCTGGCCGGGCAGCTCTGAACAGCTTGCCGGCCAGGATTGGAGATTGGAATCTGACTTGATCCCGGATGGGAGAATATGACCATAAAAGGAAAAGGTCTGGCAATTTTGGAGGTTTTGTTCGTGCGAGGGGTAATCTTTGGGCTGGGGATTGCTTTGACATACACACCTATATTTGACTGGCAGGTCCGGAATCTCCCACATGTTTTTACTTCACATATTCTGTTTATCCTGATCCCGGTCACCTGGCTGTGGGTTACCAGGCGGAATCTGACAGCCTATGGGATTGCCTTTAACTATCTGCCCAAGGATGCCCGGACAGCCATGAGCGCTTACCTGCCAGCCGCCATCGGCGGCGCCGCGTTGGGATTTGTATCCTTTTCTCGGTGGGACGGCGCTTTGGTGATGTCGTTGATTCAGATCGGGGTGCTGTTCTGGGTGTCCACAGCCCTTAAACGACCAGACCCGAAATCCGGTCTTGTTACAGTGATGCTCTCCCTGTTTTTGTTTGGTATCTATGGATGGCAATCTGGCAGTCTGCCAGGCTTGCCGACGGCTCTAATCCGGTTTGTGTATTATCTTTTCTTTGTGGGTCTTGGTGAGGAGATCCTCAATCGAGGCTATGTTTTAACCAGGCTCAATGAAGCCTTCGGGTGTCCGTACAGGTTCCATGAGGTTTCTTGGGGATGGGGGGCAATACTCTCCGCAGCAATTTTCGGTTTATCACACGTGCTTAACGGTTGGAATGTATTGACAGGCGAATTCACACCGATGTGGTGGTGGGGAGCGTGGACTTTCTTTGGTGCATTGGTATTTACTTATATCCGTGAGATATCTGGTTCTGTCATTCCAGCCGCGATTGTGCACGGCTTACCTCAGGCCCTGTTATCGATATTCATCAATTCAATATGATTTTAACTGGTTTGGCATGGAGAAGTGATGGTGAAACCATTGAATAAAACCATCCTGGGTTTGACTCTGGCTTTGGCAAGCGCTGGATTACTCATATTAAGCTTCTCTTCCATTCCTTGTGGTTTGTTGATCTGGATCAGTTTTGTCCCCATGATTATCGGACAATATTGCCTGCTTCCTCAAAAGATTGCGAGCCTATCCCCGGCAATCGCGATTGGATTGTGGCTGGGGATATTGCTGATCCCAATTTTTGGCGGTAAAAGTTCTTTTATGGCTGCCTTACCCCTGGCTGCTGGTGCCATTGTCTATCTGACCGATCGGGGAAAGCGTTCCTTCCATCAAAAAACCGGATTCCGCTGGTTTGTGCTCGAAGGAGTGGCGGGCTGGGTGGGGCTGGAAATGATCCGCAGCCTGATCCCGGCGATCGGCACCTGGTTATTCGTGGGATATCCGCTGTGGAGATACCCTGCTTTGCTCCAACCGCTATCCATCTTTGGGATCTATGGCCTTGATTTGCTGATCATGGGCTGTAACTATGCCATTGGGCTGGCAGCGATCTGGTGGATAGACCAACGCCAAAAGAACCAGCAGCCACTTGTCTCACCAAAGACCGTAGGGCGTTCTGCGGGTGCAGTGGGAGGATTGCTGCTGGCCTGGTTGTTCATCAGTCTGGGGATGGTAAGCCAAAGACCGGGAGACGAACTGATGGTCAGGGCAGCAGCCATCCAGCCGAACCTGCCGAGGGCTGCCCACCGTGATGATCAATACTCCTCTAGAGAACGGATCGCTGTCCTGGCAGAGATGACCAGGGAAGCGTCTGACCAGGGTGCGGCCTTGATCGTCTGGCCTGAAATGGCGCTGGGCTTTGATCCCAGGTTGAATTACAGCGACGAACTGAAACAACTGGCCAGAGAGACTGGCGCATACCTGGTGATCGGCTATGTGCTCGAGGATGGAGCTGGATTCCGGAACGAAGCTGTTTTGCTGACACCAGCCGGTGAATTCCTGGAACCATATGGCAAGGCTCATCCAATGGTCACCTCCGGGGAACCGAAATCGGTGCTGGCAGGGCGCTACCCGGTTTATGAGACCGGGTTGGGCAAGCTGGGGATCATGATCTGTTTTGATGCCCATTTCACGGACGTTGCCAGGGCATTGAGCCGCCAGGGAGCCCAGCTAATTGCTAACCCCGCTTTATTTGGCGCAAGTATCGCCAGTTTGCCCCACACCCAGGTGGTTTTCAGAGCGATTGAGAATCGCACAGCCATTGTGATGGCCGATGTCGCCTATAATTCGGCGATCGTTGACCCATACGGAAAGGTGGTCAAGTCTGTGATCACACCCGAAGGGGAAGAAGCGATCCTGGTGGCAGATGTATCCACCGGCGGTGGAAGTACGGTTTATGCCCGTTACGGCGATTGGCTGGGTTGGGTAAGCCTGGTTGGGTTATTGGTGTTTGGTTTGGGCATGAACTGGTATCAACGAAAAAAGGCCTAACCAGAAAAAAACGTAATTAGGAAACGGTTATTGGGGGACAGGATGGCGCAGGTTAGATCTGTTCCGAACGATCCCTTATCCTTAACGCTTAGCGAAGGCTCAGCCCAAATCGTCTTTCACGGTTAAATGCTCGGGCATCTTCACTGCCACAACATTGCCTTTGGCGCACACTTCGCCGTTGGCGAGCAATGTTGAACTGACCACCACCTTTCGCTCCTTAATTTCGTCCACTTTTCCGCGTACTTCCAGCCGCACACCCAATGGTGTCGGGCGCAAATAATCCACTTGCAGCGAGGCAGTCACAAAGCGGAAGGGGGGCTGTGTATCCATCCCGCGCCCTTCGCGCCGGTAAGCTGCCGCCGCGGCTGTGCCCGTGCTGTGGCAGTCGATCAGCGAGGCGATCAGACCGCCATATACATAGCCGGGGATCGCCATGTGCTGCGGCAGGGGAGTGTAGAAGGCCACCGATTCTTCACCATCCCAGTAGCTCTTGATCTGCAAGCCGTGATCGTTCAGCCGGCCGCACCCATAGCAATAACTGAGTTCATCGGGGTAATAGTCCTGAAATGCTTTTTGATCCATAGGGTTTGCTCTCCTCTGAAATGGCTGAAATATTTGCCTATTTTACTTCACCTGGCCAGGGCACAGTTTTGATTCCACAGGGGAATTCTCTCCTCAAGCCGATGGGATTTGGGTAAATTTCTGTATAATGGGGCTAGGGTATGTGTTCAACATAATGGTTATATTATCTTTTTGATTCCCCATGAAACGGTATGGATGATTATACGGTTAACGCAGCAAGCCTATTAATTGAGGAAATCGAGGCGCAGAAAAACCTTATGATTCAGGTGGCAACTGGTGGCCCTCGAATCGAGGAGGTTGACGAAAAGTATCGGTCACTTCGTCGTGAGATAAAGAGAAAACTAAAAAATTTACAAATTGATAATCCAAATCCATTCGAAGGCCTATGGGATTGGTATAGTTATTGGAAAAGCCAAGGTCTTGAAACATATCGATCTCGGCGCCAATACATTAGAGATTTATACTCAAATCTTCTTTCAAAACTTGAGGAGATTGAGGCTGGACTTGCTCTTGACGAGACTAGAGAATACACGGGTTGGGAAAGGGTTGATCGGGGTTTGGATAAAATCCGAATACAACTTTCCTCAAGTCATGATGAAGAGGATTATCAACAAGTTGGCTTACTTGGTAGAGAAGTCTTAATTTCCCTAGCCCAATCAGTCTATGACCCTTCAAGACACGAACCGTTAGATGGTATCAATCCAAGTGATACGGATGCAAAACGGATGATTGATTCATTCATAGAATATGAGCTCAAAGGGCAATCTAATAAAGAGTTGAGATCATACGCCAAATCTGCACTCGACCTTGCACTAAAGTTACAACATAGACGAACTGCGGATTTTCGAACGGCTGCGATGTCTGCTGAGGCTGTCGTTTCTGTAGTAAATACCATAGCAATTATTTCTGGCCGCAGGGATAAATAGTACTATGGAGTAACTCAAAAGAGCCACATAGCCAGCGGAATTCTGCAACACGAAGGAATGTGTGGAAGGTTATTAGGAGAAGAAACAATCATGTATACCTTTGAGAAGATGGAAGCTAGGCACGGCACCGCGGTGATCGATATCCTCAACTACTTCATCAAGAACAGCTTTGCGGCTTATCCGGAAGACCCGCTGGGATACGAGCACTTCGACCTTTACCTGGAGATCGTGCAAGGCTATCCTGCTGTGGTTGTCAAAGATGGCTCAGGAGCAATCGTGGGATTTGCCTTCCTGCATGCCCATCGCAAGGGCCGGACATTTCAGCGCGCCGCGGAGATCACCTACTTCATCCTGCCCGAGCATACGGGTAAAGGGATTGGAGCAGAGGTGCTGGGACGATTCAGGACGGCAGCCAGGCAGCTGGGGATCGACACATTCCTGGCAAACATCTCCTCACGCAATGAGGGCAGTCTGAGGTTCCACCGGAAAAATGGTTTCAAGGAATGCGGACGGTTCCGGCGGGTCGGGAAAAAGTTTGGCGAGGATTTTGATATCGTCTGGATGCAGTTGGAACTGTAAAAACCTTTATGGCAGGCAGCCAGGTGCGGTGCGCTGCCTAACAAAGCGTGCCCCGGTTTGTTGTTATATTTAAGTCAGAAATAGTCAGACCGGATGGTGAGGTCGCCACATTAACAATAAACCATGCGTTGAAGGAGGATTAAAAATGTCATATCTCGTTGATTTCAAAAATGTGTCCACGGTGGGGTTGGAGTCCTCCCCCGTAGCTGAAGCGCTGGCCGGTCTGCGTGCAAATGAAACCCGGTACTTTATGAACAAATACAAACATGCGTTTGTGGTGGTGCCGGCCAGCGAAGGCCAGGAGATCATTGAGTATGTGCACAGGATATTGAAAGAAGAACGTGATATCTCGTTCTCTGCCAAACCGCTGGAAACATCTCAGTTTCAGGTAGAGAATATCAAATGGAGCTATGTCTTTTATCAGGATGGGCTAGAAGTCAATGTCATGTATACGATCGACGATCCAAAGAAGAGGGCGGTTGGGTTTACGCTTTCCGAAGGGATGGAAGTGCCCAAGGAACTGGAAGAAAAGTTCAAGTTTGCCCGGCAGAAGTCCAAACTGGCCGGGACGATCCGCGGCTCATTTTTTGTGATCAAAGGCGAATACTAAAGAAGACGAAGGAGACGATTATGCAGATTGGATTGCAGATTCCATCATTCAAGTATCCTGGCGGTACGGCAGCCATCCGTCCCAGGCTGAAAGAAATTGTCACCACCGCAGAAGATGCCGGCTTTTACAGCCTGTGGGTGATGGATCACTACTATCAAATCAAGGGCTTGTTCGGAGAAGCCTATTCCGACCCGATGCTGGAAGCCTATACCACGCTCGGGTATTTTGCCGGGCTGACTGAGAAAGCTTACCTGGGGGTGCTGGTCAGTGGTGTGATCTATCGCCACCCCACTGTTTTGCTGAAAATGGTCAACACACTCGATATCCTCTCCGGTGGACGTGCTTACCTCGGCATTGGTGCGGCATGGTATGAAGACGAAGCAAATGGTTTTGGCATCCCTTACCTTTCTACCTCAGGGCGTTTTGAACTCCTGGAAGATAATTTGCAGCTTGTGAAAGCCGTGTGGGCCAGTGATGAGACATCCTTTGAAGGCAAACGCGTTACAGCCCCGGCAGTCACCAATAATCCCCGTCCGCTCTCCAACCCGCATCCGCGCATCATGATCGGCGGTATGGGACCGAAGAAGACCCTGCGGATGGTGGCTCAATATGCGGATGCCTGCAATATCTTTGAAGGGGCAGGTATGGAAAAAATGCAAAAAGCGCTCGACATGCTGAAAGGACACTGCAAAAGGCTGGGACGAGATTACGAGACCATCGAAAAAACATCTCTTGGCACCGCGCATCTTTCCGGGAACGATTCGGTAGACAGCATCATCAGGCGTATCAAGGAACTCTCTGGGATGGGCTTCACCCATGCGATCTTTAATATGCCGGATGTTTACGAAATTTCACCGCTTATAACCTTTGCAGAGGAAATCATTCCAGCAGCGGCTGAACTCTAAAGCAGCACACTACCTGAGAAGGAATCAATGTCTCAACTTTGTTAGCGTTGTTTATGGAAATGCCAGAGCACTGGTATTCTCGGCATCAACGGTCATAAAAAACAGAATATTTGTTCTAAAATGGGATTGGGCGATAACAGTCACAGCAGGAGGTCAGGATCTGATGAAATCACATATTGAGATCATCCAAGAAACCATTGAGCAGATCGTTAATCAAAAGAAAATCGATAAATGGGACCAGTTCTTCAGCCCGGAATACATCGCTCGGGGGGCGCCATTCATTGGTATGGGTTTTTCAAGAGACACTTCAGAGAATAAACACATACTGAACTACGTTTTCCCTGGCAGCCCCGCTGATGGGGAACTCCAGGTTGGAGATGAACTGCTCTGGGTAGAGGATCAATACCAACGCTGGTCATCCTTTGAGGGGATAAAGCAGGGTCTTCAGGGCCGAAAATACAAGCTGGGAATCCTCCGGGGTGACCAGACCCATGAGTATGAATTAACCAGAGATCTATTCAATGGCTTCGATACCCCCACCGACCAGGCTAAATCGGATATGCGGGAATTCATGACAGATTTTCCAGACCTAAAAGCTACCATAAAGTTAATTCTTTCAGATGGTGATATGGTTGTTAGTTTATTGGAGTATCGCGGCACCCATGCAAAATTCGAGCGTGAGGCGGTTTGGAGAGAAGCCTGGTTTGTGCGCTTCTTTGAAGGCAAGATCATGGAGAGCTGGCCGATTATTGATACATCTTCCTTCTTCAGGCATCTTGGCTACAAGATGATCCCGCCTGAGAAGTGATCCATCCCGAATTCCCTCTCCGCATACAAGCCGAAAACTGCTCGAGGCGCTAATCAATCGGCTGTCAGGGCCGGTTAGAAGAATCACCCCGCTGGAAGTTTTTTCAGCGCACCATATCCATAGCCGGTTGCGAAGAGCAGGGAAAAGCCAACCAGCACCCATCCTGTGTTGTTCATGGCGCCGCCCAGCTGGGCAGCGAGCAGCACGATGGTTCCGGTCAGATCTCCGAAGAAGAATGAAGTCACAATGAAGCGCAGGAATCTGGCATCCTCTGCCTTCAAGGCCAGCCAAAGCAGTACGGCAAACGCCACATGAGTGGCGCCAAAATATTGGGTAATTACATAGAGAGACTCGCCGCCGCTGATCCCGTAGAGAGCGAGAGCTGGCTTTGGGGCGAGAATGAAGGCCATAGCGATGAAAGTTGAGACCAACAAGTTGATTTGAAGCAAACGTTTAACAATCACAGATTCATCTCCTTTTGACATGAACAAGCTATCATTGACCTTTCATGCTTTCTCCCTGATTTCTTTTATACGCAAGACGAGCTTGCCAACTCAATCAAAACATGAGATGAGCCAAAACCGAACCAGGTCATCTTGAGCGGTTCAGGGCTGATTTGCGCCCCGGATGGGATTGGCTCCGGGCCGCTGCCTTCCAACAAAACAGGGGAAATATTCTGCAGCAAGGTTACAGTTTCAAGAATCTTAGCCTCAAGTT
>JAFGDK010000072.1 GCA_016932165.1 Anaerolineales bacterium | reverse complement strand
TATGAAGAATGTTCCGGCAGCGGACCCAATCGCACCTGTGAAGAATATGTATCCGGTCCCACCGAAGCCGCCATTAATGATGCCCGTTACACCCTGGAGCTTCAAGAAGCCCTGCTGGCCGAAGCACAGGACTATCTCACTCTGATCACAACGGGCACTGTCTCCGAAGACGCCACCGGCTCCAACATCACCAACTACTATAAACTGTTGGATGCGCTGGAAACCGCTCAGGAGAACCTCGAAGCTGCCGAAATGGTTGCCCCGATCTCCGGTGTGATCACCGAACTGGTTGGCGAAGTCGGCGACACATCCTCCAACAACACCCTGTTGACTATCGCAGATGTCGAAACCTTGTATGTCGAAATCTACCTTGACAGCTCAGACTGGGACAAGATAGACCTAGGCTACAACGTGGAAATCGTCTTTGACTCGCTGCCAGAAAAAACCTTCATTGGTTCAGTGATCCAGATAGATCCCTTCCTGACCTCATCTGCTGGCGCAACTGTGATTGGCGGGCTGGTGGCCCTTGAAACTGAAGACCAGGCCCTGGTCCAGAAACTGCCCCTAGGCAGCAGCGCTGGCGTGGAAGTCATCGGCGGTCGGGCAGAAGGCGTGCTCCTGGTTCCGGTTGAATCCCTCAAAGAGGTCTCCGAAGGCCAGTATGCCGTCTTTGTGATTGAAGATGGCGAGCCAAAGCTCACTCTGGTAGAGATCGGTCTGATGGATATCTACTACGCTGAAGTGATCTCCGGCCTGGAGCTTGGCGATGTGGTCACCACCGGGATTGTGGAGACAGAATAATGGCAAAACGCACAATCATCGAGACCCATGCACTCACCAAAATCTACGGCATGGGCGACATCAGCGTGCATGCCCTCGATGGGGTGGACCTGAAGATTGAGCAGGGAGAGTTCGTCGCCATCATGGGGCCGTCCGGCTCCGGCAAGAGCACTTTGATGCACATCCTCGGCTGCCTTTCTAAACCGACATCGGGCAGCTACATCCTCGACGGCGAATCCGTTGGTGAGCTGGACAAGGTAGATTTGGCCATCATCCGCAACAAGAAGATCGGCTTCATCTTCCAGAGCTACAACCTGCTGCCGCGCACCACCGCCCTCCGGAATGTGATCCTCCCCCTGATGTACGACCGGGACAGCGAGTTGGACATCTATGAAATGGAAGACAAGGCCTACGAGATGCTGGAACTGGTTGGCCTGGCCGACCGGGTGGACCACCAGCCTCAGGAACTCTCCGGCGGGCAGCAGCAGCGTGTCGCCGTCGCGCGGGCCCTGATCAACGACCCAGTGCTGATCATCGCCGATGAACCCACTGGCAACCTGGACAGCAAATCTGGTGAAGAGATCATGAACGTGCTTCATACCCTGCACCAGAGAGGCGCGACTATTGTAATGGTCACTCACGACCCGCAAACTGCTTCCCACACCGAACGCACCATCCACCTGCTGGATGGCAAGGTTGATGAGATCCACACCAACGGGCGCAACAAGGCTGACCAAACAGAAAAGGAGATGTTCAATGAAAGCGTCTGAAGTCCTCCGCATTTCATGGGAAGCAATTCTCAAGAACAAAGTCCGCTCGCTGCTGACCATGCTGGGGATCATCATCGGTGTCGCCGCGGTGATCATTATGGTGGGGATCAGCGCTGGCACCTCCGCCACGATTGAAGAGAGTATCACCAGCCTGGGTTCCAACCTTGTATATGTCACCCAATCCTTTTCTGCCGGCGGTGTTACCGGCATGCGCGGCTCAGGACAGGGTGGCGGTCAAGCGCAGGGTGGTCTGGTTTATGATGACGCCTTTGCCATCGCTGAACTGGACAACGTCGCCGGCGTGGTGGTGGAACAGAACTCAATGCAGGATACCAAATCAGGCAACAACACAGTGACCGATGTCGCTGTGCTGGGCACCACGGCAGATTTCCCTTCCGTGCGCGATATGGAAATCGCCAATGGGCGTTATTTTAACGAGCAGGATGTAGAACGCGAATCCAAAATCGCTGTACTTGGCGCCACCCTGGCAGAAGAACTCTTCGGAGAGGAAGATCCCATCGGCCAGGATATCACCATTGGCGCGGTGCGGTTTTCAATCGTCGGCGTTCTCAATGAAAAGGGTCAAGTCGGCGATGTGGACTACGATAGCCGGCTCTACATCCCGATCACATCTCTATTGAACTACTTTGTCGACAACCAGTTTGCCCGCATGATAGGCGACCGGGTGCGCATGATCTACGTGGAACTGGAAGACCCCGCCATGATGGATGACACCATCGTACAGATCGAACTGCTGCTGACCAAGCGGCACGAGGTCTCTCTGGATGAACCCGACTTCATGATCACCACCCAGCAGGACATCATCGTCACGCAAGAATCCACCACAGCCGCTTTCCGCAATTTGCTTTCCTGGGTTGCCGGCGTCTCGCTGATTGTCGGCGGCATCGGGATCATGAACATCATGCTGGTCAGCGTGACCGAGCGCACCCGCGAAATCGGCATCCGCCAGTCAGTGGGCGCCACTCCCAGCGATGTGCGCTGGCAGTTCCTCACCGAGGCGCTGCTGCTCAGCTTAATCGGCGGTTTGATCGGGGTCTTGGTCGGTGTCGGCGGGAGTTTTGTATTCAGCTCGGTCAGTGATATGCGCACAGTGATCGTGCCCAGCTCGATCCTGCTGGCCTTCTCCGCTGCTGCTGTTGTGGGGGTCTTCTTTGGTTTTTATCCCGCCAACAAAGCCGCTGAACTGGACCCGATTGACGCCCTGCGGTACGAATAAGATCAAAACCAATCGGTTTGAAAAGAATTTACGAATAGGATAATATAATGAAAAAGATCACAATTTTGCTCAGTTTACTGTTACTCATCAGCCTGCTGGCCGCCTGCGGCAGCAATGCAGATGCCGCATCAGATGCTGATCCAACCGGGTCAGACAGCCAGCAAGAATCAGATGCAGCCCCGGAAGGCACACCCCCTGAGGGCTTTGAGTTTGAAGTCCCTCTGCAAACAGCCCTGATTGTTGGCACCTTCGAACTGGAAGGCACTGGGAACGAGGTCACTGCCGAACAGGCGGCTGAATTGCTGCCCCTCTGGATGGTTTTGAAGAACTTACTGGAGAGCGAAACGGCCGCCGCGGAAGAAATTACCGCCCTCACCAACCAGATCAGTGAAACGATGACCGAGTCGCAAATGGAGGTAATCAATAACCTTGATCTTGGGCCGCAAAGCTTAAGAAACTTGATGACTGAATTGGGTCTTGCGGAAGAGCCGGATGGCACCGAAGGTGACGGCAACCGGGGTGCAAACCGCCCTGAGGGGATGCCTGAGGGGATGGG
>JAFGDK010000071.1 GCA_016932165.1 Anaerolineales bacterium | reverse complement strand
ATAGTGATCGAAACCCGCATCATTATCCTGGGAGAGACCATCAGTACTGGCTGCTACCTGTTGAGGATTCAACTGCTGCAAGCTCAGAAAATCCAGTTTGGTCGTTATAACCAGAGTGGTGCACATTTCCTGCCAAAAGGCGATTACATCTATATTGGGTCAGCTCTCGGTAATAAAGGGGCCAGCAGCCTTGGGTATCGCCTGATGCGCCACCTCACCCGATGCAGCGGGGATACGCCACATGCAATCCGGGGTGAGTGCGCCACACAATTATATAACGCTGGAATACAAGCCAAAGTTCCACGAAACAAGAAATGCCACTGGCATATTGACTACCTGCTTGAAATACCCCAGGCGCAAGTGATCGGCATCATCATCCTGCGCAGTCAGGCAGACTATGAAAAACAGATTGCGGCGGCTTTCGCCAACCTGCCTGAGACCAGCACGCCCGTTCCTGGTCTGGGGGCAAGCGACCATCCCGGAAACACTCACCTCTTCCATATCACTGCGGGAGCCGATTGGTGGAGTAGATTACCCCAATTTATCTTGGATGCGGCAATTGCGGGTGACGGATTGGCAAAAATATGATAAAGTTGACCTCAATATAAAATATGCTATGGAGGCACTAAATGGATTCAAAAACAAACCAAAAAGGTTGGATGGCGGTAGTGGTCTGGGTTGCATTGCTAGGCGCAACTGCTTACACATCCAACGCAACAGTAAACGTATTTAACGCAATTATTCAAACCCTCTTCCAGACCCTGGTCAATGGCATTGGCGATCTCTTCACCAACTACGGTGTCCTTTTTGCCACTTTACTCAGCATCGGACTGGTTTTCCTGCTGCTCAGCGCCTGGCTCGGGCTGGTGACTTACACCTTCGAGATCGGGGGGTTTATTTTTGGCAAGGAAGAAGACGAGGAAGAGGAAGATTCTGATATCTTTTCCCTTCCAGGGCAAATCGCCCGTTACCTCGGTTTTTCGTGGGGGCTGTTCTACATTCTGTTCCTGATGCTGCCGATGGTTATGTAAACAAAACAAGTGTACACCTGTTTTGTTATTAGTTGAATGGAAAGATGTTCCATCTTTCCATTCAACACAGAAGAATCAAGTTGAAAGAAGGCTGGCACATGCCAGCCTTTTGATTGAAACTAGATAAACACCAACTTCAGCAGGTCCCAGCGGATGTAAAACACTCCAAAACTGATCCCTGACAACGCAACCAGAGTTAAAAAAATCCGGTTGATCAGATGGCTCCGCCGAATCTTCCAGGCCCGGATCAACAATCGGATCAACATTGCCACAGTCAACATCTGGACCAGAACAGTTACACCCAAACCAGTTACCACCGGAGATGATTGAAAAAAACCGAGACTGCTCACAAAACCATTCGCCCAAACATGTTGCTGGTTGATTTCGCTGAGCAAGAAAACTGACCCAATCGATATCGCTGCTGTTAAAACTGCCGATATATGAGGCAGATACTCCAGCGCCTGTATTTTTATTTTTCTTTCAGACCATTTCGATACGACCACACCACTGATGACCAGAAAAACAAGAATCTCGGCGATAAAAATTCCAAGGCTAATGCCGGCAAAAACCTCAATCCCAGGATTTCCCTTCTCTGGAACACCGAAATTAATATCGTCAACGCTGCGAGCGAATCCTTTAATTGGGACCAATTCATCGGGGAGAACAAAGGTCGGGGGCGGATCATCTGCCACACAACTGGTATCTGGCATTGACCAGGGATCCTGCAAGAAACTGCGCTTGATTTGCATCCCACAATCAGTGCCTTTATCAATACTATGCCCCTTTGAAGGGAACTCAATATAATACGCATTCTCCAGATATTCAGCCACTGTACGAGACCATTCAGGTGGTGTGACAGGATCAAAACTGCCTGCCAACACCAGTGTGGGAATCTCACTTGAGATAGGCTCCTCGGCTAGAGGGTTTGTTGGTGGCAATCCCCAAAGCTGGCACAGTTCCCATTCCTGCCTGAAACGCGAATAGCCATCCATCTGTGGAAAGTCATCTACCTGGGTCTGGATCATGTCCCTGGTGACTGAACTGGCATCATCCTGGCAATTCACCGCCAGATATAACCCGTAAGCGATAAAATCCGTGCCAAAGCGCTGGCTGTTTAGCTGGAACTGGGCAAATTCATGCAGCACATCCCGGCCATTGGCCGAAAGTTGATCAATCATAAGTGGCAGATAGGCAGTAGGATAAGGAGGGTAAGCCGGGTCGTACATTGCACTGCCCACAGTCCACTCAAACAGGTCTGCCCCAGTGACCGTGAAAGGAGCAGTCGCGCCATCGGCTGGATTTCTGAGAGTGAGTTCCACCGGGTTTTCGTTGTACTCTCTAACAAGGGAAAAGAATTGTTTTTCCAGATCTGGATACGCAATGGCACAAGCTTCATCAGCAGCACACTGCTCAAACATATAATGTAACGCCCGGAAACTGTGCTCTGGATCGTGCTGGAAACGGGTCTCATGCAAAGGAGATACAGACTGGAGAATAATACTGCGTATCCCTTCTGGATAATCTACCATCAAGACCTGTCCTAACCGTGTGCTGTAAGAGGAGGTGAACAAATTCCACTGCTCATAGCCCAAAGCCAAGCGCAGAGACTCAATATCCTGCGCAATCACGCGGGTATGATATTGTGTGAGATCAACACCGGCAGTTTTGAATTTTTCCAGACAAGGGGATGATTCAGTTGCCTGATTATAGAATTCTTCAAAGTCGCAGGACAGCTCTGGTTGTGCGAAAAGGTTGCCGCGCTGCTGAAAGATGATGATATCTCGATCCTCAAGAATTCCGGATTGGTAAAACCCCCATACTGAAGGCAATGAATTACCGCCTGGACCTCCTTCCGTGAACACCAGCGGCGTTTGGTTGGCATCCGCAGTCCCGCTGTGCAGAATCATATAAGGCATCCAGATCCATCTACCCTCTGGCAGAGAGTAATTTTCTGGCACATTCAATAAGCCACATTCGATATCCGCTTCCGCAGGCACCTCGATCGGGCACTCAGTCGGGGTTACATAAGGTTGTTCTCCTTCCGCATTTACTTGGGTCACACAAAAGAGGCTGATTCCGATAACAATTAGCAGTTTCAATCTTGGCATGGGCAAATTCCTCTGTCCGATAAGGTTATGTGAAGACTGGAAATTGTTAATAAACTAAGGGATAAAAAAATTGATGGAAAACAGCTGAAACGAAAACTGGTAGTGGGAATTCACCCGCTACCAGTATAGCAATTTTTAAACACTTTTTCAAATCTGGAGAAGACTCAGACTAATACACCGGCATTGAGGGGTCTACTTCCGCTGCCCAGGCATTGATCCCGCCCTTGAGATTCTTGACCTTTCGGAAACCCGCCCCCGCCAGGAGCTCCAGGGCGCGGGCAGACCGGGTGCCGCTTTTGCAGAACAAAACAATCTCTTCCGCGCTGTCCAGTTCAGAAAGGCGGCCCGCCAATTGACCCAGCGGGATCAGGTCAGCGTTATCCAGCGCGGCGATTTGCAGTTCATGCGGCTCACGTACGTCTATCAGATGTGGAGGATTCAGGCTTTTCAATGCAGCGTCCAGCTCAACAGCAGTGATATCCCACTCCGCCCCCGCCGAACCCAAATCATGGTCGTGCATCGGCATCCCGCAGAACGCCTCATAATCAATTAGTTCTGTGATCTCCGGTTCGGGGCTGCACACCTTGCAATTAGGATTCTTGCGCAGCTTAATGAAATCAAAACTCATCTCCAGCGCGTTGTAGAGCATCATCTTGCCTTTCAGGCTGGTGCCGATGCCCAGAAGCAGCTTGATCGCCTCGGTTGCCTGCAAAGTGCCGACGGTTCCGGGCAACACCCCCAGCACGCCCCCCTCGGCGCAGGAGGGTACCAAGCCGGGCGGCGGTGGTTCAGGGAAGATGCACCGGTAGCAAGGCCCATCCCCAGCGTCAAAAACACTCACCTGACCATCAAAGCGAAAGATTGAACCGTACACATTGGGGATTCCAAGCATCACACAGACATCGTTAACCAGGTATCGGGTGGGAAAATTATCAGTCCCATCTATGATCAGATCATATCCCCCGGCGATTTCTAACGCATTGGCAGAGGTGAATAGCTGGTTGTAGGTGCTGATTTGGATATTAGTATTGATATCCAGCAAACGCTTTTTAGCCGAGTCAACTTTCAACTCACCCAAAGTGGCTGAACCGTGGATCACCTGGCGCTGCAGGTTGGAATAATCCACTACATCATAGTCCACCAACCCAAGATGCCCGACGCCGGCAGCGGCCAGATACATCGCAACCGGTGACCCCAGCCCACCTGTGCCAATCACCAGCACGGAAGAATTTTTTAACTTCTTCTGCCCATCTAATCCCACTTCAGGGATCAGCAGGTGGCGGGAATACCGCCGGATTTCTTCATGTGTAAGTTCAAGTTCTTGATTCGTCATGGTTAAAGCCATAATAGCCTCATTTTATCAATTTGTGTAGGAAACCAAACAAATGGCTTCCCGGCTAATCTCCGGAAAATGAAGCAGCTGGTAGATAACCGTCTTGATTTAATTGGTGCAGCAATGTGCCGGCAAGGGTCACCCCATGGTTAAAATGACGGGGGGCTCCACTTGGATCCAGGATAATTGTGGTGGGCACGCTGATCACACCCCACCTATCTGCAATCTCCGGTTGGGCGACTACATCCACTTCAATCACCTGAATTTTTGCGCCAAGTTCTTCGACCAGTGACTCCAGCACTGGACGCTGGGTGGTTTTGCAAGGCAAACAGCCTTCCATGGTGAAGTAGAGAATGCCAGGTTTACCAGAAATAAAACTCTCAAGCCCCGCTCCATTCCGGGTTGATTTCATCAAGAGGAATGCAGTCAGCAGCCTGTAAACACCCCAACCTATCACCAGTAAACCAATTGAGAGAATCAGCCTGGGTAACAACTCAATCATAATTGGCCTGCCTTTGGCCGGGCGCCAGGAAAGGCGCTTCCCGCAGGTGCAGATTTTTTAAAACCAGGCACGTTCAGGCGGTTGAACCAGTAATACATGGCACAACCCACACAGAACCCGCCAAACAGGTTAAGGGCGGCCAGGGCAAGCACCAACCATACCAACCACCATCCCAGCCAAACTGCCCCAAAGAACAACAGCAAGACGCCTGCTGACATCACCAGACCCCCTATCATCTGGGCAAAACGGTGTGGTTCAGGATGATCTTCCAACAGCTCTGGTTTGATCAAACCCAGCGGTCTGAGAACCCATTGGTACACAAACCCAAATCCAGGCTGCTTCAAAAGACTTCCACCCAACAAAAATATGGCTACCAGGAGCGCCAGCCAAGGCAGATCTAAAATGAAAGCCAGCAGATTCAAGCCGATCACCGTCCCCTGACTGACCTTGATTGCCGCGTGATCCACCTTCATCGTGTCAGACATCAGCGCCCCCCCGGCGATACTGGGGATGATCATCAACCGATCTGTCTCACCCACCGGAGTATCAACGCCCTGTAAATGACGGATATCCTCATCATTGATAAATAAATTCACATAGCTGCGCAGCTCACCCTCTTCCGTAAAGAGATGTTTGCGCAATGCCGGGTAAAGTGCAGTCAGTTCTTCCATTACCAGACCCGCTGTTGCAGCAGTGACTTCTATTTCTTTTTCCCCTTCTGCGTAAGGGCGCAGGGGGGTAGGAATTTTCAAAGTGGTCATCGGGTTCTACCTCCAATGGTATTTTTTTCAAATTTAATCAATCGGATATTTTCTTCAAAGAAACTTTCCCGGTCCTCGGAAAGGCGCCAAGAGCGGCTGCCAACAGCTTCTCCTGCCCTCACACTGGTGATCAGGTAGGAGAACCAGGGCAAAGCCCATTCACGGTCAAATTCTGAGGGCAGGTCGGGATGATCGGGATGGGAATGGAATACACCCACCACGTCCAATCCAAGGCGGTCGGCCTCTTTTTCTCCTGCGATCATATCCTGAGCGGTGATCAGGTAGCGGTTGTGCCGGGCTGTCTTTTCTCGCGCATTGCTCAGCCGGAAAACAGCTGTTACCTCCCGGATATCATTTTCTTCCCAACCCAGCATCAAACCGGCCCCTTCCTCCGGATAAGCAGATTCACCAAGTGTATGGATCTGAGCCAGGATTTCTTTGCTCAGGTTTAAATAGGTTTCCATCTGATTATTCCTTTTCAGTCCAAATATCTGAAGTCAGATACTTGTAACCGGCATCAGGGAACACAGTCACAATCACGCCCTTCTTGCCCAGATTGACAAGTTCTTCTGCCAGGGTCAGTGCTGCAGCAGCTGCGGCTCCAGATGAGAACCCCACAAAAAGACCTTCTTCCCGTCCCAACCGGCGCACCATCAGGTAAGCTCTCTCCGTACTGACCTGGCGAATCTCATCCGGTAAACTGGGATCATAGATCCCTGGTTGGTGTGAAGTAGGCATGTGTTTCAATCCCTCCAGCCCATGCAAAGGAGAATCGGGGTGAAAAGCGATCGAACGGATCGATGATTTGCGTGTCTTCAAGTAACGGGTGGTACCGGTGATCGTCCCGGATGTACCCATCCCAGCAATCAGGTGCGTGATCTGACCACCAGTCTGCCCCCAAATTTCAGGACCAGTGGTGGAGAGATGTGCCCGCCAGTTGGCAGGATTATCGTACTGGTTGGCATAATAATAGCGCTCCGGGTATGCCTCTGCCATCTCCCGAGCCACTTCCATGGCCCCATCAGATCCTTCCTGAGAATCGGTGAGGATCAGTTCAGCCCCCAGGGCACGCAAGATCTTGATCCGCTCTGGAGAAGCGTTTTCAGGGATCGTCAGGGTGATCGGTAACCCCATCGAAGCCGCCAGGGTTGCATAGGCAATGCCCATATTGCCGGATGTGGAATCAAGCAGGCGTTTCTCAGGGGTCAACTGCCCTCTTTCCAGGGCATCTTGCAAGATAAACATCGCCGGTCTATCCTTAACTGAACCGCCTGGATTGAACCACTCTGCTTTGGCATACACCTGCACTTCAGGCCAATACTCGCCGCCAATCCGGGATAGCGGCAGCAGCGGTGTATTCCCCACCAGGCTGAAAAATCCAGTTTTTGGAATCGAGGCCAGGTTCGATTGATCTGCAATTAATTTTTCTGTTATTAGCATCGAATTTCCTTACTTACTCTAATCACAACAAAACGCCAATAGCAAAACCGGCAGCCGGAATTCGGCAGAACTAATTATTTGAGTGCCTGATAAATCAAGTACTCAGGCGAGGTTCTGCGGGATTTCAGCCGCCGGTGACTACTGGCGTTACGAACCGGAATTCGCTATTTCTTCAGGAGGCTGTCAATCCCGCTCAAAACACGAGCAGTAACATATTGATGCCTTCATATCGTGAATTTTTACCAAATTTGTCATAATTATCCTGATTATAACATTGTTTGAATGGCGGTCAAGCGATGGACAGTAAAAAGATTGTTCAGTTTCTGGTAGAACAATCAAATCCCATCCTCTAGAAGAAGGAGCTGATCATCTCCCAATTGATCGCCAAATCATAGATCCCGATCCCAACCAGCAGCAATCCGCTGATCACATTGATCAACCTGGCCCGACGGGCAAATAGTCTGGTGATCCAATTGGCTGCCGCCCCTGAGAGAAATGACAAAAGTAGTAAAGGCAAACCAAAACCCAAACCAAACCACAGGAAGATACCCAGCTGCGCCAGGGTTTGCGAGGTGGATAACGACAAAGCAAAAATACTCACCACCAGCGGGCCTGCACAGGGCAAGGCGATGGGGCCATACAGCATCCCGTAGACAAAGGCATTCGCAAAGGGATGTTTCAACACCGGCACCTGCATTTGGGGCAGTTGCTTAAAGGGGTTGATGTTCAGGAGAAGTAAGACCCCCAATAAGATGATGATCAGGTCTGCTGCAGGTATCACCACGGACAGGGCGCGCCCAATCGAGATGGAAAGCAGAGCGATTATTGCGCCAAGCAGCAGCATGGTAGACAATACGCCAAGCAATACGAAAAAACCCAGAAGATAGCGTCCAGCCTTATTTTCCACCTGCTCTTGTCCACCGCTGAGATAGGCTAGATAGCCGGGATAAAGAGGCAGCACACACGGACTGGTGGTAGCCAGCAGCCCTATTGAGATTGATGTAAGTATAGAATTTATTTCCACAGTTTGCTCCTGCTAATTTTCATGGGCAGCCATCAGGCTGCCCATGCTCCTATTTATCTAAATTTCAGTCCGAATTCATTGATTATAAGAAAGGTTCTACAAGGGCGAGAAGTTCTGCGGCCGATTTGATCTTCCCCAAAGGAAGCGGGTGCATGCCGCCATCTTTATCCAGGATAAACATCGGCGTTGCCGGCGGGTTAAGGAACTGACCGCCCAAAGTTTCCAGGATACCTTCCTGGACTTCTTGAGGTGCAATCGCATATCTCCAATCAAAACCTCTATCCTGGGTGTAAACAACTAACTGCTGGGGGTCTAGCCCTGCTTCCAAACTGATCCCAACACTGAGGAAATCATCACGGGTGCCAAGCAAGTTGTGAAATTCCTTCACCTGCTGCTGCTGCTTGAGACAATTGCTGCACCAGGTAGCCATGGTTTCTACCAAAACAACCTTGCCTCGAAACTGGCTTAAGCTGAAGGTTTCACCGGTAGAGACATTGGTAAAATTATAGGCATGCCATGCTGGCCCCTTGAAGTCAGGCTCGCTGCCCTCACCAGTCATCTCACCTTCCTGGTCACCCATCATTTCGCCATCGCTGTCATCCATCGAGTTATCCACATCATCACCAGAATGGCCGGAATTATCATCCATCATCCCATCGCTGTTGTCTTCTATATTCGCGGCATTTCCTGGCTCCATGTTGTTGTTCATCGTGTTTTCCAAATCATTCATTCCCCCGTCAGCAGTCTGCCCTGAGCATGAAGCCAGCACAAGCGCTGCCAACAAAAAGATCCCGACAAAAACCATTGTTTTTTGCATTTGATATTCTCCTTTTCGTACTGAATTTGTCCGATTTTACTCGCAGGTTCTTACCAAACATTAATCCAAATATTGCGAAAGTATGAACAGGACCGTCAGGTTGTAAGAGGTTGTTAAGCATATTTTCAAGGAACTGATAGTATGATTAATCTGAAATAACAGGAGTGATTATGAAAGGCAAAACAATCCTCATCGTGGAAGATGAACCCAATATTGCCGAGGTGGTCAGCTTGTATCTGGAACGCGCAGATTTTAAGGTGCGGGTTGCCCGGGATGGCTTGGCTGCGATGACAATCTTGGAAGAACGCATCCCAGACCTGATCGTGCTCGATATTATGCTGCCGGAATTGGACGGCTTTGCAATCACCCGCTGGCTGCGAGAGAGAAGCAACGTGCCAATCATTATGCTGACAGCCCGCCGTGATGAGATCGACCGCATCTCAGGGCTGGAGTTGGGGGCAGATGACTATGTGGTCAAACCATTCAGCCCTCAAGAGCTGGTCAGCCGGGTACGGGCGGTGCTTCGCCGAACCAGCCAGGCGGAAATCCAGCCGCAGGATGCCCAGCCGGTCACAGCCGGGAACCTAACCATTGAACCGCTTTCCAGAACTGCTACTCTGCAAGGAGAAACTCTTACGCTGACCGCCAAAGAATTCGACATGCTGCATTTGTTTGCCAGCCGGCCTCAACAGGTTTTCACCAGAGATCAGCTTCTAGACCGGGTCTGGGGTGAGGTGGAGTACATCGACCCCAGCACAGTGACAGTGCATGTGCGCCGCCTGCGCGAAAAGATTGAAGAAGATCCATCCTCCCCCACCCGCCTGATTACAGTTTGGGGTGTGGGGTACAAATTTGTGCCTGATACAAAATCATGAAAGTTTTTCCAGCAAAACTCCCCACCACTGCCAGGTATGTCATCGGGGTTATCGGTATTCTGCTTGTCTCCCTGGCCATCTTTGTGCTCGTGATGAAACCGCCAATCGTGGACTTTGGGCTGATGGCGCTCTTCCTGATGATCACCGCAGTGGTTTCCAGCATTGTCGGTTATGCTGCCTACAAGTTAGGTTGGATGACGCATATCTCAACCCTGCGGTTGACCTTACTGATCAGCTACTTAATCTCCAGCGTATTGACCTTTTTTAATGTATGGCTGACAGCCAGGCTGATGTTCGCCAGCCAGCATGACCTGCTGCTGGCCACGGTTCTATTGGTTTTTGCGGGAGGGATGGCCATGGTATTGGGATATTTTCTCTCTTCCGCCATCACCGATCGTATTTTTGTCCTTCAAAAAGCAGCCAACAGGCTGGCAGAGGGGGATCTAGATACCAGGATAACGGTTTCAGGCAAGGATGAAGTCGCTCAATTAAGCCGGGATTTTAACCAAATGGCTGAACAGTTGCAGCAGGCTGCCCGGCAGCGCGCAGATTTGATCGCCTGGGTCAGTCATGACCTGCAAACACCATTAACATCCATCCAGGCCATCCTCGAAGCCTTGGCCGATGGCCTGATCGATGATCCCGAGAGCCAGGAACGGTACCTGCGTGCAGCCCAGCGAGAGGTGCGCGCCCTCTCAGTTCTGATTGATGATCTCTTCCAGCTGACCAAACTTGACGCAGGTGGTTTGAAGTTGGATATCCTTCCAAACTCACTTAGCGATTTAATCTCCGACACGCTTGAATCCTTCTCTCATTTGGCCAAAAATCAAAATATCCGGTTAAGTGGCAAAGTCTCCGATGGAATAGACCCTGTGATGATGGATGCCAAGCAGATTGGGCGTGTGCTGAACAATCTGGTAAGTAATGCCCTTCGCTACACCCCGGAAGGCCAACTCGTGGAGATTTCAGCCCGCAGGCAAGGCGATCAGGTCGAGGTCAGGGTCAAGGATACCGGGGAAGGCATTCCCGCCGAAGACCTGTCGCAAATCTTCGAAAGCTTCTACCGGGGAGAAAAATCGCGCAACCGGGCTACAGGTGGCGCAGGACTTGGATTAGCAATCGCCAGGGGCATCATCCTTGCCCATCATGGCGAGATTTGGGTGGAGAGCAAACCAGGTCAGGGAACGACATTCATCTTCAGAATATAAAAATTGCATCGGGCATTAAGGCGCCGTGTAGTCAGGATTTTGCTAAGCAGGTCAGAATATCTCATCTTTGTTTAAATCTGATCATTCATACCGAATCCCCAGGTGCCTCAATGCTCATTCACTAGTTTTTCACTCTTTCGCAAGCCTTTCGTAAGATATGTTTTCTATAATGTGGTCTATATCAACGGTTCAGAATGAAAAGCTTTGCTGTACCACTGCTTGGCTTGCTGATCCTTGCCAGGTTAGCTGGAAATCGTAGGGCTGCAGCAGCATACCCAACCCGCAAGACCTCAACCCAGCCCCTGAACAGACCCACTCGGTCTGGCTGAACACCGGCCAACCCCAGAGGTTCGCGGACCTGCGGGGCAAGCTGATGCAGTTGAAGATGCGGGCTTACAATTGAATGAATGCAATTGCCTCGCACCGGAAATGGCACAAGCAGTATCAAGATTAGAGGCTGGTGACCATCGGAGATAATTACCCCGGGTCTGACTTTGAAGCAGACCCTGACAACCTCAAACAGGTGCCTGCCAAGAAACTGAAACGGTTATCCAGCCCGTGCTGGCTGAGGAATAATAAATTAAGAATGCTGATATCAAGAGGAACAAACCATGACAAGTAAATTTAAATCTAAACCAATAGACCGATCTGAGATCACCCCTGAGGAGACCTACCTCTCCCGCCGTGATGTACTCAAAGCCATGGGTATTGTCACCGCTTCTGCTGCCTTATTGGCTGCCTGCGCCCCAAACTTACCTGAGACTGGCAGCGCGGCAGCAACGGCAGTCAATATCCCGCCCAGCGATGCTACAGACGAAATAGGTGACCCGGTCAACACCTATGAAGAGATCGCCAATTACAACAACTATTACGAATTCACCACCGATAAACAGGGAGTCGCCCGGCTGGCGGCTGATTTTGATACCGAACCGTGGTCCATCCAGGTGGGTGGATTGGTCAACAATCCCCGTAGTTACACAATCGCAGAACTGCAGGAGAAATTCCCAGTTGAGGAACGGATCTACCGCCTGCGCTGTGTGGAAGCCTGGAGTATGGTGATACCCTGGCAAGGCTTTGAACTTGGCGCCTTGCTGGCAGATGTGGATCCTACTGAAGAAGCCCAATATGTCCGTTTTGAGGCTTTGCTGGATCCCAAACGTATGCCCGGACAAAATAACAAACTTTACCCCTGGCCGTACCAGGAAGGGCTCAGGCTGGATGAAGCCATGCACCCGCTGACGATCATCGCCACAGGCTTATATGGCAGGGCAATGCCCAACCAGAACGGCGCCCCTGTGCGGCTGGTCGTACCCTGGAAATACGGATTCAAATCCATCAAGGCGATTACCAAGATTGAGTTGGTGGCAGAGGAACCAGCGACGATGTGGAACACAATCGCCCCCAACGAATACGGCTTCTATGCCAATGTCAATCCACAGGTGGATCACCCCCGCTGGTCACAGAAGACCGAGCGCAGAATTGGTGAGCTGAGCCGCCGCGCAACCCTCATGTTCAATGGCTATGAAGCCGATGTTGCCAACCTCTATCAAGGCATGGACCTGAGTGTATATTACTAAACCAGTTGTGGTGCCGTTGCGTAGGTAACAGACTTCTGCTTTGATCACCAGGGAATTAAGATGAATACAATCACAATTTTTGGGCGAAAGTTTACCTGGCTTGAGGTCATTATCCATCTCGGTGCGTGGATTCCTCTGCTGCTGATAAGCATCAAATTCTTCAACGGAGGGCTGACTGTCAATCCGATCCAGGATATTGAACAGCGCACCGGGCGCTTGGCGATCCTCTGGCTGGTGCTTTCCCTTTCCTGCACGCCGTTGGGGAATATATTTGGCTGGAAAGAGATGATCAAACGCCGCCGCACGATCGGTCTATATGCCTTCATCATGGCTTTCATCCATGTGAGCATTTTTATTGCCCTGGACTTTGGCTTTGCCATAGACCTGATCATTGCTGAAATCCTCGAAAAGAGGTTCATCCTCCTGGGCGCACTGGCCTTTAACGGGTTGACCCTCTTGGCAGTAACTTCTTTCAAATACTGGCAGAAAAAGCTCAAGAAGAATTGGAAACGCCTGCATAGAACCATCTACGTGATTGCCCCTATAGTGGTGATTCATTATGGGCTAGCAAAGAAAGGCAACCTGCTCAGCTTACAGGGTGATATCATCCGCCCGGTGATCTATGCAGTCATTGTCACATTGCTGCTGGTGATGCGGATAAGACCGGTGAGGCAGTGGCTAAAAAACTTCTGGGACAGGCTCACAACCAAGGTTGCCAATTGGAGAAAATCGCAATCCCCGGCATAGAAAACCCAGGTAGGCAACTGCTATAAAACATCACCCACCCCGAATTTAATCCTGAACCAGTACAGAGCCCCATAATTTACCCCACCCCCCAACCCGGAGATGGTTCATAAGCCCAGCCAGATTCTTCGGGGGGGCGTGCAGCAGGTGGATCGCTAAGGCTTGTATTCAGGTAGCAAATTGGGT
>JAFGDK010000070.1 GCA_016932165.1 Anaerolineales bacterium | reverse complement strand
TCGACGCCAACTGTACAAGCAGAAATATCCTGCCTATCCTGCTCATGTCAAAGACTTCGCTTACCCACCAAATTAGACACTCCCGTTTGCTGAGTAAAACCATATCCGTGAACATCTGTGGTTGCTTTGCTTTCTACCAAGCCTATACCACCAGGCTTCCGTCGGGGTGAAATTCCCAGCTGTCGGCGTAGGCCACTTCCCACAGGTAGCCGTCCGGGTCGGAGAAGTAGCCGCTGTAGCCTCCCCAGAAGGTGTCGGCGGCGGGTTTCTCCAGCGCACCGCCCAATTCCACGGCACGGGCAAGGATCTTGTCGACATCTGCCTTCACCCGGGTATTGTGCGCCAGGGTGATGCCGGGGAAGCGGCTGCGTCCTGCCGGGAAATCGGGGGAGACATCCTCGGCCAGCCTGTCCGCCGGGTAGAGCGCCAGGCGCACGCCCCCGGTCTGGAAGAAGATGATCCCATCCTCCGGTGTGCCGTTGGTTGGGAAGCCCAGCCCCTGGTGATAGAACTTGTAGCTACGGGCCAGGTCGGCCACGCCGAGGGTGATGATGTGAATCCGGGGGTCCATCTCAGCCTCCTTTGGCGGCAAGCAATTCCACGCACCTGTCCAGAATGGCGGCGGAGACTTCCGCCTTGCTCATCAGGTCAAGTTGCTGTTGTTCTCCGCCTGGAAAGAGCAGGGTGATGCGGTTGGTATCGACCTCAAAGCCGGCGTCTGCGGCGGAGATGTCGTTGGCGGCGATCAATTCCAGGTGCTTGGCAGACAGCTTTTGGGCGGCG
Organism: Anaerolineales bacterium; assembly: GCA_016932165.1. Classification (GTDB taxonomy): domain Bacteria; phylum Chloroflexota; class Anaerolineae; order Anaerolineales; family UBA11579; genus UBA11579. Next base: position 21,012 of record JAFGDK010000070.1, on the reverse strand, counting down.
TTGGCCAGCAGGTTCTCGCTCTCAGCGGCAAAGCCGACCATCAAGCGGGGGAACCCGGTCTGGGCTTTGCGTTTGCCGACTTGGAGCAAAATGTCGGCGGTGCGGGTTAGCGGCAGGGTGAGGGCATCCTCGCCTTTCTTGATCTTCTGATTAGCGGTGGATGCGGGTTTGAAATCCGCCACGGCGGCGGCCATCAACAGAATATCAGCTTTGGCTGTCTGATCCAGCACCACTTCCAGCATCTCGGCGGCAGTGCGTACGGGGATCAAATCCGCGCCAGCTGGTAGGGTGAGTGCAGCCGGGGCGCTGATCAGGATCACCTGCGCGCCGAGGTCGACCGCTGCCTGGGCAAGGGCATAGCCCTGCCTGCCGGAGGAGCGGTTGGTCAGGTAGCGGACCGGGTCTAGGGGCTCCTGGGTGCCGCCGGCGGTGACCACTACCTTCCTGCCCGCCAATGGGCCGCCTTCTGCCAGCACCCGGCGGATCTCGCCAAGGATGGTCTGCGGTTCACTCATCCGCCCCAGGCCAACCATCCCGGAAGCAAAGCGCCCCTCTTCCGGGCCGACCACGATCGCACCGCGCCGGTGGAGGATCGCCAGATTGTCCTGCGCGGCAGGGTGGGTGAACATGCCGCCATCCATGGCTGGGGCGATCATCAAGGGGCAGGCAGCCGCCAGGGCGGTGAGGGTCAGTAGGTTATCGGCGATCCCGTGGGCCAATTTGGCGATTGTATTGGCGGTGACCGGGGCAATCACCAATAGATCGGCATGGTGACCGAGGCCGATATGGGTAACATGCCCCTGGTCATCCCACAGGTCTTTTTCCTGATAGGCCTTTCTGCCGGTGACCGACTGGAAAGTGAGCGGCTGGATGAATCGGGCGCCGCTCTCGGTGAGGATCACATCCACCTGGGCGCCGGCCTGGGTCAGTTTGGAGGCCAGGTCGGCGGCTTTGTAGCAGGCAATCGAGCCAGTCACACCGAGGATGATGCGTTTGTCTTGGATCGGGTTCATGCAGGTTCCTTTTTTGGGTTTTGTCTAATCATACATCAACTTTCTGCCCCCAGCTGGTCTGGGTCTGCAGTTCGAGGAAGTAATCAGAGTCTGTGGATAAATTCATCGGGATGCAACCACCGATGAACACAGATGGACCCTGGTTGAAGAACCCCATCCCCGGCCCTTCCGCTTGGAAAAGGGGAGGGTGCTTCGGCTGGAAGTTTTCCTCTGTAATCGAGTAATCTGTAGAAAAACGGAAAACATGGGATTTGGGAACCACCTCTCAACTGTCTAGTGCCTACTGATTTAGCTCCCAGATGATGCGCAGGCCGTCGAGGGTCAGCCAGGGGGCGGTGATCTCCAGCACGTCCGTCTCTTTGGCGATGACCTCTGCCAGGCCGCCAGTGGCGATGACCTTCATCCTGGGGCCGAGTTCTTCCCTGAAGCGGGCGACCATCCCCTCTACCAGCCCGACGTACCCGAACAGCAAGCCAGACTGCATGGCATGGGGGGTGTTGCGCCCGATCACGGACGGCGGGCGGACCAGATCGACGCGGGAGAGTTTGGCGGCGCGGGAGAAGAGCGCCTCGGCGGCGATCCCGATCCCCGGGGCAATCGCTCCGCCGAGGTAGTCCCCTTCGGGGGTGATGGCATCAAAGGTGGTGCCGGTGCCGAAATCTACCACGCAGGCCGGCCCGCCGTACAGGCGCTGCACCGCGGCGCAGTCCACGATCCGGTCGGCGCCGACTGCTTTGGGGTCTTCGTACAGGATGCGCACACCGGTCTTGCAGCCGGCATCCACGTTCAGCGGGGTGTGACCAAGATATTTTTCACAGGCCTGGATTACCTTGGAGGTCAGCGGGGGGACGACTGAGGCCATGCAGATGCCCTCAATCTGGCTGGCAGCGATCCCGGCGTGTTCCAGCAGAGAGAGGAATTTCATTCCATATTCGTCCGGCATCTCACGGTGGATGGTGGCAACCCGGAAGCTGGGTCCTCGGGTTTCACCTTGATACAGGCCGAGGGTGATATTGGTATTGCCGATATCGATTGTCAGCAGCATGTTGCCTCCTATTCCAGTATCCAGTTGTCGATCAAGCGGGTCTTGCCCAGGTAAACGACCATCGAGAGCAGGGCGCCATCTGTGACCCGGTCCAGTTCCTGCAGGCTGACCCGGTCGGCACAGGAGACGTATTGCACTTCGGCCAGTGGTTCGGTTTTGATCGTCTCGATCATCACACTGCGCAGGGCTGCCCCGCTGCGTTCTCCATCCAAGTAAGCAGATTCGGCTGCCCGTAATGCCCGGTAGAGGACCGTGGCGGCGGCGCGTTGCTCCTGGTTTAGGTAGATATTGCGGCTGGAGAGCGCCAGACCATCTCCCTCACGCATGGTGGGCACGATGACGATTTTGATCGGGTAGCTGAGATCACGGGTCATTTGCTGGATCACGGCTGCCTGCTGGGCATCCTTTTGCCCGAAGAAAGCCAGGTCTGGCTGGACTGCGTTGAATAGTTTGGCCACAATGGTGGTTACACCTCTAAAATGGCCGGGACGGTAGCTGCCTTCCAATGGCTGGGTGACCTGGGTGGTCTCCACCCAGGTTTGGAATCCTTCAGGATACATTTCTTCAGATGTGGGCGTCCACACCAGATCGGCTCCGGTGGTCTTCAACAAGGTCAGATCGCGGGACAGATCGCGCGGGTAGGATGCCAGATCTTCCCCGGGGCCGAACTGGGTAGGATTTACAAAGATGCTGACCACCACGCTGGCGGATTGTTTTTTGGCCTGCCGCACCAGTTGAAGATGACCCTGATGCAGGTAGCCCATTGTGGGCACAAACCCGACTGGTCCGGGCAATCCTTTGCGAGTTTGCCACAATACTTCAAGGGATTCGACTACTTTCATATTGCTCCTTTAGGTATTCTTCTCCACGAAGGCGTGCACCAGCCGCCAGACGGTGTAATTAACTGGTGTGGGGATCCCTGCTTGTTCCCCAATCCGCACTACCTCGCCGCAGATGGCATCGATTTCGGTCGGGGCGCCGCGCAGGATGTCCTGATACATGGAGGATTGGTTCCTTGCTGTATTGGCCGCAACCTGTGCAGAGATGGCAACTGGATCAAGGTGGGAGAGATCCACCCCGATGGCGTTTGCCACCGCAGCCACCTCATTGGCCAGGTCAGCCGAGAGCTTTCGGGCGGAGGGCAGATCGAGCAGTATCCCGTTGTTGATCTTGAGGATCGCGGTCAGCGGATTAATGGCGGCATTCACCACCAGCTTGGACCACAACAGGGCGCTCACATCCCCCACAGTTTCAACCCGGAATCCGCTGGCCGTCAGCATATTCTGAATCGGTTCCAGGCGGGGATTGTTTTCCAGCGAGATGGTCCCTTCTCCACCAGGGCGGACGCGGCCGGAGCTGAGCAGGGTGGCACCTGTAGTGGTGATACCCTGGGCAACTCTTTCCGGTCCGAGAACGGCAGCCAGTGTCTCCCCGTTCCCCAGCCCATTTTGCAGGGTGAGTGCCAGTCCATCCGGGTGCAGGCAGTTTGCCAGCTGCCTGGCGGCGCGTTCGGTCTGCCAGGATTTGACCAGCACCAGGGCGTAGCGGGATTGATTGCAGCGAACAGCGTCATCCACCACTGTGACCGGATAGGAATGCTGGCTGCCATCGCTCTCTACCAGAGTAACACCGTAGTTCCGCAGGGCAGCCAGGCCCTCGCGCCATGAGCCCAGCATGTTGACAGCCATTCCCCGGGCAGCCAGACGGGCCGCAAACAAGCAGGCCAACGCGCCGGTGCCGACAATCAGGAGATCATTCATCCCGGCGGCTTTCAAGCAGTTTGATCAATGTGTTCCATTCCTGATCATCCATATAGATGCTGTGTTCTTCGGCGGGGAATTTGCCGTCCTGCACATCCTGGTGATAATGCTGCATGGCTTCCAGGACAATGGTATGGATTTGGGCATATTGCCTGACAAATGAGGGGACAAATCGGTCGAATTGTCCGATCAGATCATGGGTGACCAGCACCTGCCCGTCGCAGTTGGCCCCGGCGCCGATCCCGATCGTGGGGATTTCTAGCTGCTCAGAGATCAAACCTGCCAGCTGGGCGGGGACGGCTTCCAGCACAATGCCGAAGGCGCCTGCCTGCTGGAGAATGTGTGCATCCTCGATCAAGCGCATGGCGGCATCGGAAGTTTTTCCCTGAGCCCTGAACCCGCCAAAAGCATGCACCGATTGGGGCGTAAGCCCCAGGTGTCCGATCACCGGGATGCCGGCCTGAACCATGGCGGTGATCGCATCGGCGCGCTCGCGCCCCCCTTCCAGCTTGACGGCATCCATCCCGGCTTCCTGCAGGAAACGTCCGGCGTTTTCAACGGCTTTCTTCACAGAACTCTGGTAAGACATAAAGGGCATATCGCCGATCAGCAGCGGGGTAGATGCGCCGCGGGCAACCGCTTTGCAATGGTGGATCATATCAGCCATGGTCACGGGCAGGGTGTTATCGTAACCAAGCACTACCATCCCTAATGAGTCTCCGACCAGGATTGAATCGATCCCTGCCTTTTCGGCAGCCAGCGCGGTGGGATAGTCGTATGCAGTCAGCATACTGATTGGCTGTTTTTGCTGTTTTTTGATCTGGAAACTGCGCGTGGTGACTTTCTTGGGCGCGGGTGCGGAGTTTTTTTTATCCATAAGTGGTACCCTCCTTCCGGTAGAGTCGCTGGATAATCTCTTTGTGTATTGGAATTATAATCTGGATTTCAGCTTTCAGGAAAAGGGAAACGCTTCAATCCGGTTGCGCCCTAACTCTTTTGCTTTGTACAGCGCCTGATCAGCCTGGTCGATCAGGGTGTCCAGCGTGATTTTGGTGTCTGGTTCGTAGGTAGCCACACCGATGCTGGCATTGATTGGAATTAAGAGTTTGCTGGTGATCGTGGGACGGTCGGTGAGTTGGTGCCAGATACGTTTGGCCAGCACTTTGGCAGCTTCAAGTTCTGTTTCGGGCAGCAGCACCACAAATTCTTCGCCGCCATAGCGGCCGACGATATCCACTTCTCGCACCGCCGCCTTGACACGCTGGGCAACTTCCACCAATACCTGATCTCCAACGGCATGTCCATGGGTATCGTTGATGATCTTGAAGTGATCGAGATCAATCATGATCGCTGAGAGGGGGTGGCCATAGCGCTGAGACCTGGCATACTCTCGTGCTGCCAATTCAAAAAAGTAGCGCCGGTTGTAAATTCCAGTCAACCCATCCAGCCGGGAGATTTGTTCCAATTCGGCCTGGGCTTGTTTGCGCAGGCGGATCTCTTCCCGTAAGGCGTGGTTTTGTTCTTGCAGCGCTTCTGAGATTTTATTGGCGGTTTCTAAATTATTGGCCATCTCCAGCACTTTAACCCTGCTGGCCAGATCGCGTTGATAGCGTTGAGACATGGAAGAATGGTAGAGCTCATGATGTTTCAGGGCTTGCTGGTATTTTTTCTGTTGGGAGAACATCTCAGCCAGCAAGCGGTGACACTCGGAATAGTTGGGGTGCTGAGAGAACTCCTTTGTCAGGCGCAGGCTTTCTTCAACGTACTTTTGAGCCTGTGTGTATTTCTTTTGATCTAACAGTATCTCACCCAGCTTGCACAGGGCTGTGCTCGATTCGCATTGATAATTAAATTTACGGGAAATCTCCAGCGCTTTCTGAAACGCTTCCATTGCTTTTTGGGCTTCTTCCCGGGCATAGTAAACTTCTCCCAGATAGATGAGGGAGATGGTCATTTGTTTATATTCCCCGTCTTTCTGGTAGATCTGCACTGCCTTTTTACTGAAATCCAATGCCTTATCCAGCACGCCCATCTTCAGATAGGCCTGGCAGAAGTTCAGGTAGGTGATCTCTATATTTTCAGGATTTTCAGACTCTTCTAGAATATCATGACCCTGCTGGATGTATGAAAGCCCTTTAAACGGTTCCGAGAGATCGAGGTAGACCATCCCCAGTGTATTCAGCGCTTGCCCTTCCAGATATTTATCTTCGATTTGCTGGGCAATACTCAAGGCGCGGTAGATATCTGAGAGTGCTTCTGAATAGTTCTTCAGATGGGTGTGAGTTTTTGCGATCTGGATCAGCCGTTCGCCAACCGCATATAACTTCTGGTCTGCTTCAACAGCTTCAAGAGAATATAAAAACGCCTGCAAAGCATTCTGGTGGTCACAAATATTATCGTAGGTGTTGCCTTGGATCAGGTATGTTTTGGATAGGTCTGCACGGAGACGAGGAGATAACTCAGGATTGGCCTTGAGGGTTTCAATAACCCTCTCGCAGAGCTGGATCGATTTTTCGGGTCTGATAGATTGATTCTGTTCAGCCTGTTCGATCAGTTTTTGGATCTCATCTGGTGAGCTTTGGGCGCTTTTTAATTTATTGAGTTCGGCTTCGGTTTTGTTCATACTGATTGTCCGATTTCTTGAAACCCCGTCAGTTGAGTGAAGGGGGTATGCGACTCTATTCCGGAGAGCGGAGCATATCTCTCCAGGGTTGGTTTCAAGATTCTTGCCAAGTTGGTGTAGATGAGATTGGTAAGTCCTGGCGTATCGTGCTTATGATTTTACTAGATTTTTTGCAATGTAGATGAAATTAATTTGAATTTTCAGATACCAAATTTGCATGGCATAATGATTTCAAGGTAAAATTTTATCAGAGATTGCATTTTTTGCCCTGAGGGATGCGAATTATGACAGAAAACATGCAAGAAAAAGTTGTAAATGCTTATCAAATTGCCATGCGCGGAGATTTTGATCACGCCCGGATGATTCTAGAAGAGGCTCTCTATGAAAGTTCGGATAACATTGAGGCCTGGTTGTTGCTGGCAGATTTGGCAGATGATCAGGATGAAGCCAGACAGTGCTATCAGATGGTGTTGGAGATCAATCCGGATAATTGGATCGCACAGCAAAGGCTGAAATTGCTCTTCAGTCAGGAAGTGAAGCCAACGGCACCTTCGGAGGCATCTTTTGGAGAGCTGGAAGAAGATGATGATTTTCCGGAATTGGAAATGTTCTCTCTTGATAATGAGGAGGAGCAAGCATCTGCTGATCGTCCAACTTTGCAGGAGAGTTTTGAAGCCAACCGGAAATTTTTCATTGGAGTAGGGGCGGGGCTTGCGGCCCTCTTCCTGCTGATGATCATTGCCTGGGTGGCTTCGGTCGGTTTTATTGCCTGGAGGATGGGGTATCTGATCATTGGGGGTTGAATTTCCTAATCACGATCAACCGGTGACCAGGGAATATTGGAACTTCATGGTTATGCATGCAATGGCTGAATGATGCTGGCTGTGAAGTTTTTTTATGGCACTCGCTTTGAGCAGCGTCATGCTGGTGAAGGCGGGAAGGAAGATGACCCAGAAACAGCATGACAGGAAGTGGAGTTTCAGATTATCAGTCCAATTGCCAGCAGCAAGCAGAAGATTAAAAGCAGCCGGGCAGTTCTGCCCAGCTGAGGGTTGAGTGTACTGCCCACTTGTCCTGAGCGCAAAATTTGCCAGATATTGATGCCGAGCGGCAGGGAGATGAGGGGCAGTAACGACCAGTATGCAGCCTGATGGATGCACACTAATAGGATTGGCACGGCATAGGCAATCACCAGATTGAGGGCATACTGCCACTCAGCAGCTTTGCGGCCAAACTTCACCGCCAGGTTTGTGCGGCCAGCGGCCCGATCGGTGTTAATATCCCGGATGTTGTTGACCACCAGGATGTTCACAGTTAATACCCCGGCGGCCAGCGCCCCAAGCCAGGTGTCTGGCGGAATCATATCTGCGGTGACCAGCACTGTGCCCCCAACGGCAACAAGCCCGAAGAAGAGCAGTACAAACAAACCGCCCAGGCCGTGATAGGCAAGCGGGTATGGTCCGGCGGTATAGGCGCCCCCAGCAAGCAGAGAGGCTATCCCCAGGACTAACGCAGGCCAGCCGGCGATCAGCACCAGATAAGACCCAAACAATACAGCCAGACCAAAGCTGACAAACACGCCGGTCCAGACCTGGCGGGGGGAAAGCAGTCCGCCCTGGGTGACGCGGGTGGGCCCGGTGCGGGCTTCGGTATCTGCACCTTTGGAGAAATCCACCACATCATTGACCAGATTTGTACCGATCTGAATGAGAAGGGCGATCAGGAGTGCAGCCAGGGCAGCCGGGGCTCGGAAAAATCCGGTGCGGTAGGCAAATGCCCACCCGAGGATTACCGGAGCAATTGCTGCCGGCAAAGTTTTCGGCCGGATGGCCAGCCACCAGCGTTGGGAAAATGTGGGTGAGAGGTGTTGGTCTGTCATCATTTTTCGCCGCAGAATTATAATCCAAAACCGTCTGGAGATTGATTTTCACGTAAAGTGTGGGCCGCTCAGCGTGGATGTTTATACTGGAATGTTAAGAAAATGTAAATTTAATACCACTTTTGGAAACAGAGCGGGTTTGATGATGTCGTTTGAAATACTTAAGAATTTTTAAGAATAATATACCTATATATGGATAGGTGGCGTTAGGATTCCCCTTTTAACCCAGATATGGGGGTTTTTGCTAAATGCGTCCCCATAAACATGGCGGGATCTGTGAAAAATTAGTTGATATCCAAGTCCTTGGGAGAAGTTTTTTTCTTTAACATTAGAGATTCTTAAAATAATCAAAATTTTTAGGTAAAAATGGCTCGCGGATATTGTGTTTCGCCCTCCTTGCTGATACAATCTCTTTACGCATTGAAAGCATTGGGCGATAGATTTATAAAAATCAATGTCAACATTATAACTGAATAACCAGGGGTTTTCCCTCAGAATTAGTGGGCCTGAGGGTTTGGTATTAATCGTCAATTGGCTGAAATGTGTAAAATTTACGGTGAGGTGCTGTAGTGATGGATGCAAAGGGAGCGTGGCATGCGGTTTTGGGGCAGCTTCAGCTGGAGATGGCGAAGGCCACCTTTGACACCTGGGTGCGTGAGGCGGTGTTTGTAGCATATGAGGACGGCGTTTTTATTATCGGTGTGAAGAATGCCTACGCAAGAGACTGGCTGGAGAGCCGCCTGACAAGTACGATCACCCGCTTGCTTGTGGGGTTGATGGATCGTACGGTTGAGGTGAGATTCATTGTCTGGCAGGACCAACCCGCACCTGAACCCCAGCCAATCCCTGAACTTGAACTTGAATCCGAAGAACTTTTCACCTCGAAGCCAGTGAAACAAAACCAGGTGCGGATGAATTCTCGCTATACCTTTGATACCTTTGTGGTTGGGGCGGGAAACCGTCTGGCCCAGGCGGCTTCGATGGCTGTGGCAGAGAGCCCAGCCAGGGCATATAACCCGCTGTTCCTCTATGGCGGCGTGGGTTTGGGAAAGACCCACTTGCTGCATGCGATCGGTAATGTTGCCCAGCAGAATGGGCTGGATGTCTTGTATGTCTCCTCAGAAGAGTTTACAAATGATCTGATTAATGCCATCCGCACCCACGCCACCCAATCATTTAGAGACAAATACCGCCTGACTGACGTGCTGCTGATCGATGATATTCAGTTCATTGCTGGAAAGGAATCCACCCAGGAAGAATTTTTCCACACTTTCAATACCCTGCATGGTCAGGATAAACAGATTGTGATCTCTTCAGATCGTTCTCCGAAAGCTATGTCCACGTTGGAAGAGCGGCTTCGATCCCGCTTTGAGTGGGGACTGATCGCCGATATCCAGCCGCCAGATTATGAGACCCGCCTGGCGATTTTAACCTCGAAGGCAGAAAAAATGAGCAGGCATATCCCGGATGCGATTATGGAGGCGATCGCTCAGCGGATGCAGTCCAATATTCGTGAACTTGAGGGAGCCCTCAACCGCCTGGTAGCCCATGCCGACCTGCGCGGTATTCCGCTGACGAAGGATTTGGTAGATACAGCCCTGGTAGATTTGCTTCCCCAGCGGCGCGAGCTTTCCCCAATGGATGTCGTTAAGCTGGTTGCAGATGCCTTTGGGATTACTGTGGAACAGATATTGGCCCGCGACCGCTCCCGGCGAGTGGCTCTGCCCCGGCAGATTGCCATGTATCTGCTGCGTGAAGAAGCCCAGATTTCATTACCCCAGATTGGTGAAGCCCTGGGCGGGCGCGACCATACCACCGTGATGTATGCCTGCGACAAGGTGTCCGACCTGCTGGAAGCGGATGACCGCTTGCGCCGCCAGGTGGTGGATATCCGCGACCAACTGTACGGGCAGCCAGTACCCGCATTTTAGTCAATTGCTGCTCCTTTGCAGAACGCCCTGCTGGCTGCATACGCCCGGCAGGGCGTTTGCTTTTGGGGATCATTTTTCAAAGATCAGGGTGTAGCAGAACCAGTTGCCGAACTTTTGCTTGTATTTAAACCCTGCTTCGTCTGCCCATCTGGTTACCGTGCGCGCCAGCGGGTAATCAGGGTCAAGGAACAACTCGCTGAAAGAAATGATCCCGCCAGGTTTGAGCACACGCTTAATTTCCTGCATGGCGCGCACCGGTTCTGGGATTTCACTGATCACCGTGATCATGAAGCACAGGTCGAAGTGATTTTCAGGGTAGTTGAGCTGGTAAACATCGCCTACTTCAGCGTGGATGTTGGTAAGCCCTTCGCGTTCTGCTTTGAACTGCACGCGCTCGATCATCCGGGGTTCAATGTCAATCGCCACTAATTGGCCGCCAACTCCGACCCTGCGGGCAGCCGCGGCGGTGTAGGTGCCCGAACCAGGCCCGACCTCAAGCACCGTCATTCCGGGCTGGATACCGTGGCGCACAGCAGTTTCATCCGGAGGTTGGATCAAGCGCCGCCGGACCGGATGGTCAATCAGGGCGGCCATGAAATGCGGCATGGGGAAGGGGTAGAAGTAGCGGATTATCCGGATCAGCGTGTGGACCGCGATCAGGGTCAAGGGAAAGTAAATGCAGAGCCATTCTACAGTCTTCATAGGGTTGCCTTTTGAGATTGGGTCGATAATTCCATCATACAATTGCAAGCAATCCAAAGCAAGCCATCATCAAATAAAAACCTCCCATACGATCTTGGGAGGCATATATTTCTGAGTTTTATATTTAGGGGCTGACTGATTGTACTCCACCAACGGAATTGACTTCCAGTCCCCAGCGGCTGCCGGGTTGTGCCTGGCTGAAGAGGTAATAATCTTCCGTCTGGTAGATGTAGGTTTCACCATCCGCTTCGAAGTAGATTGTATAACTCTCGCTGCCGCTTCCCAGGCGCTGGTCTTGCGCCAGGGCAGGATTGGCCCAATAGGGGTCCAGGTCAGTCCCCGAGGTGACCAGAGTTTCCACTGCGGCCCATTCCAGCACCGTGTAACTGCAAAAATCGTCATAGATGATGTAGATACAATCTTGCACCACCTGGGCATAGCCAGAGCCGTCATCCACATTGTAAGGGGTTCCGCACACTTCCACTGAGCCCTCAACCGCCACATCGGCCTCGCCGCGGGTTTCCTGTGAACAGGCGATCAGTTCCGCATCTGCTGGAATTTGATCCAGCCAGTCTTCATGCTGTACCGGGACGATCTGTTCCAGGATCACGCCGCGCTGCCATTCCACGCCGGTGACGGTCCCGGTCAAATTATCCGTGCGCAGGAAGAGGAAGTAGATTGCTGCACACAGGCCAACAAAAATCAGCCCAACGATGGCCAAGACAGCCGGATTGACCTTGGGGGCGGGTTGGGGTTGGGCTTTGGGCGGCGGCTGAGCGCTTTCTCGAAGGCTGCCGCCGCATTGGCTGCACCGGCTGCTGGTTTCCAGGTTCTGGGCGCCGCAGTGTGGGCAGGCGATCTCCCTGGCGGCCCCTTCCTGAAAAGCCCCGACTACCCGCCCAGCCTTGCGTTTTTTACCCTCGGAGAGGTCTGCCTTGCATTGCGAGCAGTGAGTAGCAGTAGGGGGATTGCGTGTGCCGCAATAGGCGCAATGGATATCTGCCCCGGCCTGGGCGCGTTTTAGTTTTTCCTCATTGGTGATCAATTGCTGCTGGGAGGCCTGGAAGAATTCCACATCTTCAGGCTGGGGGGCTGTGCATCCTTGGCAGGTGGTCTGGCTGCCGGAATTAATCGTGCCGCAATTGGGGCATTCCCAGTGCAATTCAACATAACCGAGTTTTTTCTTTGCCATTTCATTTCCTCTTCTGGATGATTCTTTTCGTGCATATCCAATCCATCCTCCCGGCCATTATATACTAATTGGCTGGCTTAGTTTTTATTTTCCGGCGTGGCAGTTGGTTGGGTAGTGCAAATGGCAGGAACCAGCCCTTCCGCTACCAGTAAAGCCTCTTCCTGCGGTAGATTTGTGATTACCTGGATATAGATTCCTTTCAGTTCCAGCGAAACCACCCAACCCTCAGTCAGTTCAAGATGAAGGCTGCTTTTCTCTTTCTCTCGAAGCCATTCGTTTGGATCGGTCCTGGTCAGGCTGGCAGGGACTTCCTGAATGATGAATCGAGCGTCTGGCATGAAGCCTGGGACACCCCAACCCTGCTGCTGGATGATCTTGATGAAGATGGTGTCACTGGCATACAACTCAGAGTAGAGGCTCAGTTCCTCTGAAGCTGATTGGTAGTTCTCCGCCATTGTGATCTCAAAATCATCCGGAAAATAGCCGGGCACAAACGGCACAAAGGGTTCAAAACCGTTGTATGGGGGTTTTGCCTCGAGGATGCCGAGGGAACTGAGGATGGTGTCCCTGGTGGCTGGGATCAGCATCAGAATGGAAGAAACGATCAATACCAGGGCAACCAGGATTTGGGTCAGTAATTTAAAATAGGGGTTAGATTTCATCAGATTCAATCCTCTAATGCACCGATCAATAATCCTGAGATTAGGTACCGGCGCAGCAAAATGAACAGGATCACCACTGGGATGCTCATCAGGACCGAGAGGGCAGCCATATTGCTCCAGGCGCGGCTGGTGCCCATCAATCCGCTGACAGCCATTGCCAGGGTGACGTTGCTGCTGGTTTCTACAAACAGCCAGCCGATAGCAAACTCGGTATAGCTGACGATAAAGGCGATCAGGGCTGCCACACCAATCGAAGGCAGCGCCAGCGGCAGGGTGATCCGCCAGAAGCTGGCAAACAGAGTGGCCCCATCCAGAAAGGCAGCTTCTTCCAGTTCTTTGGCTACGGCCTGGAAGGCGCTGCGCATGTTCCAGATCACGAAGGGCATGGTGAAGGAGGTATAGACCACGATCAATCCAAACAACGTTGCGCGGATGCCAAGCTGGCTGAGCAGGATGTAGAGCGGGGTCATCAAAGCCACTGGAGGGAGCAGCGTGCCCACCAGCAGTGCAAATAACCCGCCACGCTGGCCCGGGAACCGGAAGCGGGCAAAGGCGTAGGCGGCTGTCATGCCGAAGATTACTGACAGCAAGGCTGCTCCAAGAGAAATTGTCAGACTGTTTCGCAGCAGACCGAGGAAATTAAGCGACTGGGCCGGGTCAGTCCACACCCGGATATATGCCGCCAGGGAGAATTCTTCTGGGAAGAGGCGCAGTTCCACGGGCGCGCCTTTTAGTGCCCCATCAAATGAGATGTTCAACAACGCCCAGATGGGGAGGAGTACAAAAGCGCCGATCAGCACCAATGCCAGTTGTGAGAGGATTTGTTTGCGAAAGGACAGTTTAGACATATTGCACCCCCTTGTTCGCCCCGCTGACCCGGTTGAAGTACAGCAGCATCACGATCAGGATGAGAATATTAAAGATATTCAATGCAGCTGAAGCGGAATACAGCCCGATCTCCTTGACATAGAAATAGGAGACCAGCGAGAAGGTGGCCATCCCGAAAGGCGGATTGAGGACATAAAACAAATAAAACTGATTAAAGGCGGTGATCATGCGCAAAATGATCACCGGGGCCAGCAGGGGGAGCACCATCGGCCAGATGATCTGCCAGAACAAAGCCCACCCCGAGGCGCCATCCATGGCGGCAGCATCATAAATATCTCTGGGAATTGTTTTCAATCCAGCAATGGTGGCCAGCATCATCACTGGGAATCCCATCCAGACACCGACGACCAACAGCACCAACAAGACACTCAGCGGATTGCTCTGCCAGGTGGCCACTGCGGCAGCAAACGGGTTGCCAGGAATCTCGCCGAAGCTGCGCCCGGAAAGGGCAAACCATCCGTTTTGAGGGTGCAGGATTTGCAGCCAGCTCAAAGCACCGACAAATTCCGGAATTGCCCAGGGGAGGATGAAGAGCACCATCCAGAATTGTTTGAGGCGCAGCTTGTTCTGGCTGAGCAGCAAGGCGGTTCCAATGCCCAATCCGATCTGAAGCAGCACCGCCAGCATAGCCCACATTAAATTAAAAAACACCAGGTCGGGGGTGCGCGCATAAACACCTTCCAGCCAGGCCAGGCCGACGTACCGCACCGCTTGGTTGCTGGCGAAAGGTGAAATATCGATCTCACTGGGGGGCACCTGCATACTGATCCCGCGGAAAAACTCTCGCCAGATACCGCCATTCAAACCATCCCGCAAAGATTGGGCGGAGAAATCTGTGAATGCCATTGCACCCTGAAAGAACAGTGGGTAGAAGGTGATTGCGGTAATCGCCAATCCGGCGGGGAGCAGCATCAGGGCTGCCCGCCAAAGATTGCTGTAAGAAGCGGGCATCTTTGTTTTTTGTTTGTAGGCTCCCCGCCAGGCGATTAACGGCTTCCAGACCGAATCCCTGATCCCGTAGCTGGCGGACAGGCTCCAGGGGAAGGTTAAGATCAGGATGTATTGCGGCCACTTGGTCGGCCAGATCAGCAGAAAAGCCAGGGCGATGATAATCCACAGTGCAAAGAGCCGGCGTTCCCGCCATAACGAACGAAACCCAAGCAGGGCAAACACAGTGATGATCAGATCCAGGCAGACCGTGAACACGCCTGGGTGCCAGGGGACAGAGCCAAACAGCCAGATGAAGGGCTGCCAGGGCGGCATGCCGGCTGCTTGAACCTCCTGTGCGGTGGAAGCGTACTGGCGATGGAATAAAAGCGACTCTTTCAGCCGGAAAATGGGATCAGGCCAGAGGTATGGGCTGCTGGCGAAGAAGAATACCAGCGAAAGGAGGCCCCATCCCAGAAGGATCACAACCGGAGACCAGCTTCGCTTGTGGAAGGCAGTGATCAATCCATCTGCCAGGATCACGATGCCTACAATTGCAAACAGATATTTGCCAGAAGCGGTCAGCCCGAGGAACAACGCAGATCCCAGCAGCCAAAGATTCGGTATTGGCATCCCCAGCTTATTTTTTGCGCGCATATAAAAGATCACTGTCAGGGCGCTGGTCAATGAAGGCAGCCCTTCAAGCATGATCTGGCTGTGGTATTTAATTGTGAATGTATGAATGCTGAGAAACAAGCCGGCCAGCGGATTGAGGACCGCCAGCGCCAGGACTTCAAGGCTTCCGAAAAGCGCCGACAGTTTTCGGGCGATCTGGTAATGTGGCTCGGGGAGCCGCGGGGCAGGAGAGGCAGATGTCGGCTGGTCAGGGATCAATGAGGCGCGATCGAGCGGGGCGATAGCCAGCCCGTAAGCTATTTTCACCAGTTGGGGATGTTCCTGGCGGTAATTGGTTTCCTGAAGGCCCGCCCAATTTTGCTCCTGGATCTCGGCAGCGATCAATTGAGCTGACCGCAGATAGTCATCTTCGTCGTAGTCGATCGGCAGCCGATCAACCGCTCGCAGCCGCAGGCGGCCCGCCAGCGCCACCACCGCGCATACCGCCAGCAGGTAGAAAATTCGGGAATAAAGCGTTAGCTCAGATTTGTCAACCTTCATCACAATCTCTCAGAAGGGGGTTATTCTGCCTGCGTTCCGGCGTCCCGTCTGATCCTGCGCAGGAAACCGGGTGTGTTCAGGCCGCGTTCCAGGATATAGGTCAGATAGTACTGCATCAGGATTTCGAGTTCGCGGTAGATCTCATCCGCTGGTTTGGCGACGATGGCCTGATCAAAACTGCTGCGCTGGAAGTGCCGCAGGTATTTGAGCGCCGGCATTGAGATCGGGACCGCGCCTTGCAGATTTTTGCCTGCCTGCGGCGATACCACACCTCCCAAGGCTGCGGAAAAATACTGGCTTTCAGGTTGGATGGGATTGCCGGTGACTACGCAGTTTTTAAGTTCTGGACGGAAACCCAGCAAGTCCAGGAGGCGGATCTCAAAATAGCGGACTACCAACTGGGCGGGAAATTCGCCTTCATCCAGACGCGCGAGGGAGTTTTTGAGCAGGTTGAAGATTGGCACGTTTTCTTCTTCTTCATACGTGAACCGGTCGACCAGTTCTACCAGATAAGAGGCAAATCCCAGGATTTCAAGCTCCCTGGTGAGGTTGGGATAGCTGTCCTGGGCTTCTGCCTGGGTGACCACAAACCAGGTGCGCCCGGTGGCCAACAGCAGGTTGGAATGGGTGAATGGCTCCAGGTGCCCGCCTTTTTTGGAACGCACTTTTCGTACGCCTTTGGCTATTGCTGTTAGTTTGCCTTTTTGGCGGGTGAAGATGGTCAGCAGCCGGTCAGCTTCGCCGTAATCATGGTGTTTCAGTACGATTGCATCCACCCGGAAAGAACGGAACTTTTGCGCCATGCTGGAATTATATCAGTCAGTTTTAGAGGATGGTTGGTTTGGTTGAGTTGATCCCCCTTTGAGAGATTGGACATGATCGAAAAGTGACTGCTTGATAATAGAAAATGACCCTTAGGAACAAAATATATCAATGATTTATTTGCTTTTGAATCCTCATTCTGGTATGATGTTTGCAGGGGTTCTCAGGTTTGTTCCCCAAAAATATCAGCTAGGTTCTATACCCCCTTTACAAGAGGTCTTTTATGTTTAACTACATGAAGAAAGAAAAAGGGCAGGGTCTGGTAGAATACGCGCTGATCATTGTGCTGATTGCACTGGTGGTGATCCTTTCTTTGTCTTTAGTGCCCCCACCAGTGGCAAATGTCTTCAACAATATTGCCTCAACGCTTGGCGGCCTGTAAGATTTATTAAGAGCAATTTATTCAATTATTGCTTACGGGGCTTTTTGCTCCAAATATGATACAGGCCCAACCTGCCATTCTCGCCGTCGGAAGTGAATAACCCGCAAATATTAAACGCACTGGCATTCGCCAGTGCGTTTAGTTCTTGATTGTTATAAAAGTGTACATACCGAAGGCCGTTACCCCCACGCCGCCAATCCATCAAATAGTCGTGTTCATCCACCTGGTCTTCAGAGAGGGCGATTTGTTCCCAGGGGACAATCCTGTTGCGAAGCCTTTCACTGGTCAGGAATTGCCAGTTAGAGAAGATGAAACGACCGTCTGCTGCCAGCAAGTGGTGAACCTGCCCCAGGAAACGCAATCTAAGTTCCTGGCCGGGGAGGTGGTGCATCACAGCAAAGCAAAGGATATAGTCGAACCCGCCGGCTTGCAAATCTTTATGCCAATCAGAATCAGAAAGGTCCGCGGTGAAGAAGCCTGTATTGGGAATCTGCTGCTCTTTGGCAATCTCGATCAGGTTGGAGGCGGTATCGATTCCGGTGTAGCGACCGGCATGCCCGTGCTTATGCAGGTGAGCAGCCAGCAGACCATTTCCGCAGCCAAGATCCAGCAGCCTGGCGGTGTGCGGGATAGTAGCGGCGACCTGTACCACGCCAGATTGCAACCGCTGCCGGGTGGCGGAGAAATGCCCGGCAAAGGTCTGGTAAAATTCATGATTGAGCTTGAGCAACTTTTCTACAACTTCGGGCTGCATGACTTTATTATAGAGGATCTTGCCTCTCCAGCAATCAGGAATTCTGACCAAGTTTAGCCTCCTCTGCTGGATAGGCATTCAAAATGGATATTACCAATGGACTCGTTTGAAGAGCAACAAGAAGCCTGGAACGATTTGAAGCGCCACACCCCTGAGAAGAAGCGCCTGGCGCGTGCCGCACTGGCAAAAATCCGCAGCGGTTCAGCGGTATTCGATGCCATCCGCAGCCATCCGATTACCGCCGCGGGGGGTGGATACATCGGCAAGCAGATGCTGGTGGCTGTCTACCGGGAGATGGTGGCAGCGGGTGAAATCGAGGCTGATCCTGAATTACTGGCAAAGATCAGGATGAAGCCCATCCGCACCCAGTCAGGGGTCACCGTGGTGACTGTGCTGACCAAGCCTTATCCATGCCCGGGCAAGTGTGTGTTCTGTCCCACCGATGTGCGCATGCCCAAGAGCTATCTGCCCGATGAACCCGGCGCAATGCGCGCATATCATCATAAATTTGATCCCTATCAGCAGGTAAAAGCCCGGATTGAAGCCCTGGAAGCGGTGGGCCACCCCACAGATAAAATCGAATTGTTGATCCTTGGCGGCACGTGGAGTTCTTACCGAAAAGATTACCAGGAGTGGTTCGTTCATCGTCTGTTCGATGCCATGAATGGGTCAGGAGCGGCGCACGCCCCGGAAGAGTATTACGAGCGCATGCCTGCGAAACTGCTGGACTTGCCTGCTGCCCAGGCATTCAACCAGACCGCCAGCCACCGCAATGTCGGGCTGGTGATCGAAACGCGGCCAGACCATATTAATCCACAGGAATTGACCTGGCTGCGTCATCTGGGGGTCACTAAGGTTCAGATGGGCGCACAGAGCTTTGATGACCGCATTCTTGAAATCAATAAGCGCGGTCATGGCGTCCAGGCCACCCGAGAGGCGTCAGCCCTGTTGCGGGCGGGGGGCTTCAAAATTGTTCTGCACTGGATGCCGAACCTGTACGGGGCTACCCTGGAAAGCGACCGGGAAGATTTTGCCCGCATGTGGGAGGGTTACTGCCCCGACGAGATCAAAATCTACCCCAATCAGCTGCTGGAGAACGCTGAACTTTACCAGTACTGGCAGCGGGGGGAATTTGTGCCCTACACCACTGAGCAGATTGTGGAATTATTGGTCGAGATCAAACCAACGGTGCCGCGTTACTGCCGGGTCAATCGGGTGATCCGGGATATTCCTTCCAACAATGTGGTGGAAGGAAATAAACGCACCAGCCTGCGCATGGATGTGCATCGAGAGATGGCCCGCCGGGGAACAGCCTGCCAGTGTGTACGCTGCCGGGAGGTGCGCGGCAAAGAGGTGGAGGAAGGGGAACTGACCCTGAATGATCTGGTTTATCACACCGGAGAAGCACAGGAGCATTTCCTTTCCTTTGATACCGATAAAGATAAACTAGCCGGGTTCTTGCGCCTATCCCTGCCGGGAGAAAGTTCCCCCAAAACCGGGATAACTGATCTGGACGGAGCCGCGTTGATCCGGGAAGTGCATGTTTACGGCCAGGCTGTCGAGGTGGGAGACAGCCAGGCTGGCGCGGCGCAGCACATCGGTCTGGGGACGCGTTTACTGGAAAAAGCCGAGGAAATTGCCCGGCAAAACGGATTCAAGCGGATGGCAGTGATAGCCGCGGTAGGGACTCGGGAGTATTATGCCAGCCGCGGATTTGAATCTGGTGCGCTGTATATGATCAAATCCCTTGAGGAATGAGGTTTTAAAAATGGGTATCCTAACTTTGACCACAGACTTTGGCACCGAAGACGGCAACGTAGGTGTGATGAAAGGCGTTGCTCTGGGGATTGCGCCAGCCCTCCAAATCGTGGATATCACCCACCAGGTTGCACCGCAGAATATCCGCCAGGCGGCATTTGTGCTTGCCCGGCAGATTTTTTATTTCCCTGGGGGCAGTGTTCATGTGGTTGTGGTCGATCCTGGTGTGGGCACAGACCGCCGTCCAATTGCCGCCAGGGTGGGGGGGCAGCTCTTGGTCGGGCCGGATAATGGTGTTTTTACGCCGCTGTATCAAAGGGCAGAACTACACGGATGGCCTCTTGAGATCGTAGATTTGACTGCTGGACAACAATTTTGGCGCAATGAGATCAGCCATGTGTTTCACGGCCGGGATGTCTTCGCCCCGGTGGGGGCACATTTAGCCTCTGGGGTTGGCCTGCATCAGGTGGGTGTGCCGGTGGAGGACCCGGTGCTCATCCCCTGGCCGGAAGCAGCCCGCCAGGGGAATCAAATCTGGGGTGAAGTGACCTATATCGATCATTTCGGCAACCTGTTTACCAATATGCATGCTGCTGATCTGGCAGGGGAAGAAATCCTGGCTGTCAAGCTGGCTGGTGTTGAGATCGAAGGTATGGTGAATGCTTTTGGCGAGAGAGGCCCCGGAACGTTGATCGCACTGTACTCCAGCACCGATGAGCTGCTGATTGCCGAGGTAAACGGCAGCGCGGCGATGAAAGTGGGTGCCAAAGTAGGGGATCAGGTGCTGGTGAACCTTCGAGGGTGAGGGATTGGGACTAGGGCATTATTACCGGGATCGACCCGGCAGTTCTGAATAGATCAGATGGCCGTCGTTCCATTCTGGTTCTCTTTCCAGAAATTCCATCATCTTTCGGAAACGGGCATCAGTCTCTGGCCGGTCGGCGTTGGCACGATAGGCCTCTTCACTCTCGGCGACAGCGACCATAAAGCCAATATCGGGATCATCGGTGGACTGAAACACCAACACAGCCACCATGCCTCGGTCTTGCTCGGAAGAGTCAAGCTCGGTTTCCTCCAACATCACTTTTAACATACCGGGTTTGAATTTCATTTTTGCTACAGTACCAAACATATCATTCTCCTTTGGGGTGGTTTCATCTATTATACCTAAATTAGATAATTAAAGTAAAATTGATCCGAATAATACTTTCTGGCGATTATCCGATAGAGGTGTGTCAGGTTGTGCCATACTTGACATGCCTATTCAAACCTAGTAGAATTGGCAGGCACTTAAGTAACAGCACCTTAAAGTTAACGCCGAGATAGCTCAGTTGGTAGAGCATGCGACTGAAAATCGCAGGGTCGACAGTTCAAGTCTGTCTCTCGGCATCTTCGGCTTGAGGCCGATCATGCGGGCGTAGTTCAGCTGGTAGAACACCTCCTTGCCAAGGAGAAGGTCACGAGTTCGAATCTCGTCGCCCGCTCAACGACTGGCTGA
>JAFGDK010000069.1 GCA_016932165.1 Anaerolineales bacterium | reverse complement strand
TGATTGTCCATTTCATTGCTCCTTGTCCTCCAATAGGACATTTTAACTTTGCTAGATTAGGACTTTACTACTTTGCCCTTACAAAACAAAACTGCCAGTTGACTCCGGCTGATTCTGCCGATATACTTATTGAAATCCTGGAGGTGCATACCGCATGCGAGCAGCAAATGCACAATTAAATATCTTTTCAGGGATTCTCTAAAAACACGCGATAGAAATGCGTGTTTTTTTCAAATCTAAAGGAGAAATAGCGCATGGATAATGGAATGATCCGCAAATACCAGAAAGCCAAATTATACGCTGAGGAACGCAACAGGTTCAAGTTCCTAAGCTTCACCGTTGAGATCGATGGGAAGAACAATCCCCACCATGTCAGCTATCAGAATGGTGAATGGCAGTGTGATTGCGATTATTTCATCGGCCGCGGACGATGCAGCCATACCATGGCACTTGAAATTTTGCTTGAAGAGATGATCGAAATCTAAAGAAGAGACCGGTTTTCTCAATCCCCTGCCAAGATTGGAATGCCCCCGGAAATCGGGGGCAATTTTGTTTAAGTTATGATTTACTTAATAGAATATTAATATAATTGAATTTATTATTTACTTTTAGTAATTTTTGATGTAATATATTAATTAATATTCTGAATCTTTATAAAATTTGTAAAGCCGCTTTTAATGTTCTCGTAGGGAGTTAATCATGACAGAAGTCACCCTCACCGCACCCCCCATTCGTGTTTTTCCCTCTCCAGATATTCCCGGTCTTTCCTTCCGCGGTTTCCGCGGAGAGCCCGATTACCCGGTGATGGCAGAGATTATCAACGCCGCCAACCTGGTAGATCAGATCGAAGATATCGCCACGGTCGAATCTGTCGCCCGGAGTTACAGGCATATCCGCCGGTCAGATATCGAGACAGATATGCTCTTTGCTGAAGTTGACGGCAACCCGATTGGATACGGCCGCTGCATGTGGGCCAAAGTGCAAGACGGCGATGGCTACTACACCTACTCATTCTTCCTCCACTTGCACCCAGATTGGCGCCGCAAAGGGATCGGAGAGGCGATGGCTGCCCACCTGATCAACCGGATAAAGGAAATATCACACCAGCACCCCTCCCAGACCGAGAAATTCATCCAGGCCTGGGGCAGCGATACCCAGGTATGGTGGGACCAACTGATCACAACCCTCGGTTTCACACCCATCCGTTACGGAATCTTGATGACTCGCCCTTGCAGCCAACCAGTGGATATCCTCCCCCTCCCAGAAGGGGTCGAGATTCGGCCAGTGGAAGACAATCTGGTTCGCCAGATCTTCAATGCCATCGTGGAATCCTTCCAGGACCACTGGAACTTTGTTGAACCAGATGAAAAAGATTTTATCGCCTGGCAGGACGATCCCGACTTCGATCCCAGCCTGTGGGTCGTCGCCTGGGACGGTGATCAGGTTGTTGGCACGGTACTCAACTATATCAACAAAGAAGAGAACCAAAACTTCAACCGAAAACGTGGCTACACCGAAAATATCTGCACCCGTCGCCCCTGGCGAAGACAAGGGATCGCCCGCGCCTTGCTGACCCACAGTATCCGCATGTTCCAGGAGATGGGCATGGAAGAAACCGCCCTTGGAGTGGATACTGAAAACACCAGCGGCGCCTTAAATCTATATCAAGATGTTGGTTACAGGGAAACCAGGCGGCACATCACCTATCGTAAACCGATGAATTAACAGCCTGCGGCTGTTTTCACCTCCTTCTCCATTCTATCCTGGCCCCGTTCTGCGGGGTCAAGGTGATTAAATGGCCAAAATAGAACTTGCCGCCTAATGGTTAGCAATCAAATTCCTAATTACTGCCATTACTTGAGCCGCAACAAGACTATCCCGTTCTTCTTTTTCCCCAAGCGCTGGCACGAACACTTCCCCGAAGGAGACCACCAACGCTTCGCCTTCTTCATAAACTCCGGCAGGCAAGACCTTTAATCCAGCCTGGACCAGCAAAGCGATGTACTCCCCAACTCCCTCAGGCAGCCGGCCCATTTCCCTGCCATAATCTTGCCCTTCAGGTGCCAGACCGATCAACACCCCATTTTCCCTTCCGGCTCTCGCCAGACGAACCGTCCTCAAGACCGCCGCGGCTCTCTCCTGCACTTCCTCAGGAGCAGGCGGCATCGGCGGCATGCTGATGAACCCATAAAGCCTGGCCAGCCGGGTAAACAACACGCGGGTCAGCGGTGTGAACAATTTTGCACGCATCCGGTTCTCCGGGAACGTCCAGGCAGAGGTCATCACCCAGTGGATATCCTTCCCGGCAGATTCTGCACGCCGTCCATCAAAGGCAGCGCTCACGCCCAGAGCAATCCACCAGGCATCAAATCCTGACCGGTGGTAATGATTACAAACCACCAGGCAGGCATCTTCAGATGGAATATTCTCCTGCCCCACAGCACGAACTACCGGCCGGCCGTTCTGAAATGCCGCCAACGAATCAGACAAAACTGAGCGTTCCCGGCCAGAAAGCAAACACCAGCCAACCTCAAGCCACAGATTCACGGGAATCCTGTAATCTGGATAGAGAGTAGAAGGGGGTTTCTGTGCTATCATTAGTTCAATTTTACTCTCTTCGGGAGGGCCCAAAGGATTGAAAACCAGAACGTATTTTACAATGAATGCCTATTGGTTTGGGCTGGCTTTTCTATGGAATGGGCTGCATCCGATCATTCTTCCAGCGATCTTGCTTGGATTGGTCCCCGAGACGCAAAAGAACAGCTATCTGGGCATCTTAACCTTTGTAGGTTTGGTGCTGGCGATGGTGATCCAACCGCTGGCAGGCTCACTCTCCGACCGGTACGGCTCAAGTTGGGGGCAGCGCCGCCCATGGATGCTGGCCGGCACAGTTTTTGCTCTGGTCTGCCTGTCCGGGATGGCTGCCTCAAGCCAATCACTCCTGGGCATCATCATCACCTACCTGTTGCTGCAGCTGGCCATGAACACCGCACAGGGGCCTGCCCAGGGGCTGATCCCCGATCTCGTCCCAACTGAGCGGCGCGGCTTCGCCTCAGGGATTAAAAACTTATTTGACATGGGTGGCTTGGTGGTCACTTCGCTGGTCGCCGGCCAGCTGATGGGAAGCGGCAATCCCGTCTTGGCGATCGCCATCATTGGCACAATTTTAGCGGCCAGCACCGCAATCACTCTGATCGGTACACCGGAAGGCAGCGCCAGAATCCGTCCCCGCGATAATGTTACCTCCCCGCTGAGTTTCCTTCGCCTCAACCCCAAGAAATACCCCAATTACGCCAGATTGCTGGTTTCCCGCTTCCTGATTCTGCTGGGAATTTACACCGTGCAGGGGTTTGCCCAGTACTTCATTCGGGATCGGTTGGGAATCCCCAATGCGGCAGAAGTGACCGGAAACCTGATGGCCGCGATCGGGGTTGCGCTCACCCTGCTGGTCTTCCCGGCCGGCTGGCTTTCAGACCGCTTCGGTCGCAAAAACCTCAATATCCTTGGCGGCGGGTTGGCATCTTTGGGCATCCTCCTCATCGTCTTTGTCAACAGCATCACCATGCTCTATCTGGTTGGGGCGGTCATCGGCATGGCAACAGGCATTTTCCTGAGCGTGAACTGGGCCCTGGCAATTGACCTGATCCCCACGGACGAAGCGGGGAAATTCATGGGGCTCTCAAACCTGGCCACAGCCGGGGCCGGGGCCAGCGCCCGGCTGGCTGGCCCGCTGATCGATCTGGCCAACAATCTCCTTCCAGGCGAATATTGGGGATATCCTCTCGTGTTTGCCTTGGCCGCATTGGTTGCCCTGGCTGGCACACTCCTCCTCCGACGCATAAAAACCCCGCAATAGCAAAATACACCCCGCAATTAGGGTCCATTTTCATCCCAAGATTCAACCTTCATGGGCCAACTTGATATAATCGGTAACCCTCATTGCCAAAGATCATCTCAGCCCCTTCACAAAGCAATTCATCTGGAGACGGCATCACAATATGGGTGATTCCATCGTTTTCGGCAAAATCAGATAGCAGCGCGCAACGCTGCTCCCCAGAGGCAGAATAAAAACTCTCCGCCCGTTCAACCCGTTGATACCACTCCAAAAATTCTACCGCATACCATGGGTGGGACTTCCAGTTGATGTAGATAGGCTGGCCAGTTTTCAGGCGGAACGGATCGAGCAAGCGATCTTTTGGCGGAACCAGGTACACTTCACCGGGACCGCCATTCTCAACCACATACGCCATCAAAGCAAGGCTGGGCAACTGGGGATCAAGGGAATTTCGTTCTACAAGTTCCTGAGCCCCAAATATCAAAACCACAACCAGCAATCCTGATAATATCAAAACAATCACCCAACGCCAACGGCGAATCAAGTCCTCTTCTGCCCGAAACAAAGCGGATACCATCGCCCCGGTCAGGACTGCCGATGAGAGTGGAACCAGAACCACGCTGATTCTCCAAATCTGCAATACCGCGATTTTATTACTCGGGCGGATAAACAAGGCAACAGTCGGCACAGCTGCCACCAACAAACCGATCATCAGGATTGGAAATAACCTCGTTCGGCGCGTAATTATTAACGCACCCATCACCAAAAGGGTCTTCAAAAAAGCGTTCCCATTCCACCACTCACCTACCTGGGTATGGTGGGGGATACGCAGGTTCACGACGATCGAATTCATCTCTGCAACCTGAGTTGCTGCGGCATCCTGATTTGACGTGAGATAATATAAAACAACCGGCAGTACCAGCAATAACGCCAGCCCTCCGATCATCAGCACCCGTTTGAAATCTCGCTTCTCCCAAAAATCGATCACCAGATAAGCGCTCACCAGTGCAGCGCCAGCAATCAAGTAATTTGTATGCACATTACAGGCCGCAACCAGGGAAATCACTGCCCAATACGGACGTTCCTTCAAGAATAACAGGATAGAGAGGAACAGGAATGCAGCAAAGCCATTGGGTAAAAACTGGGTGAGGGCAAGGTCTTGGATGGCAACCCCGTCATGCAGCAAGATCTTCATTGGATATGGCCATAGATCAGAATAGGTGAGCAAATAAACCGATAGAAAGATGAAAAAGAGAATCGGCGCTCGCCTGATCTGATAGAAATGGTCCGCAATCATCATCAGGCTGTAAAGATAAATCCCAACCAGGACAAACTGGTATATATGGAAGAATCTCACCCCCAGATATTGGTAGGTAAACTTCACGATCCAGCTAAACGCCAGCAGCGGATCCTTGGTATTCGCCATCCAATCCTGGTCGAGATATCCGTAACCCGCATCGGCTAAACCGTACAGCATCTTGGTGGTCTGGTTCCCCCAAAAAAGCTCTTGAAATCCGCCCAGCACCACAACCATCAGCAGGGTGATCCCAATCCAAAAGAGAAGCGTGAACAAAATCCGCCTGTGATCGAGCCTATTTGACCGAGATTTTTCCATGCAGCCTCTAGTTCTTGGTAGTGTCGGGGTCTGCCTGTGATTATACTCCGGGCATTTAAGCACAACAAGATTCAATCACACCTGCATGCTTTCGTACGGTTAAAACCTGCAATATTGTTCGGTTACCGTCCAATCCACCGATTTCTCCCCCTTGACTCTCCCCCTACTGGAGGCGGTAAAATAAAATTGATGTCAGACATCTAAGTGATCGCGGGACAGAAACCAATTCCATGTACCAACCCTTTCCTCCAATTGCTTCACTCACTTCCGGCCAGAGGTGAGCACTCAAGGTGAATGTTATGCTCAAGATCGGCGAATTCTCACAGGCAGCCAAAGTTTCGATCAAAACACTGCGCTACTATGACCAGATGGGGCTGCTCAAACCTGCCTGGAAAGACCGGTTCAGCGGGTACCGGTTCTATCACCTCACCCAGGTAGAAGATCTGAATCAGATCCTGGCGCTTAAGGAAATGGGTTTCTCTCTGGATCAGATTCAGACCATCCTCCAAGATGAGATCACCCTCCCCCAGCTAAAGGCCATGCTGCGTTTGAAGAAAACCGAATTGCAGCAAGAGATTAAGACCAGCACATCTCAATTAGCCCTCATCGAGGACCGGCTCAATCAACTGGATGCTGGTGCCGATCTGGCACAGATCACCTTAATCCAAGAACCAACAATACTAGACCAGATAAATAAACCCAAGGAGTTAGAACAAATGAAAGTTGAAATCAAAACCCTCCCAGCCTTCACCACCGCTGGAATGAAATATGTTGGAAAAAATGAAAATAATCAGATCGCCGCTATGTGGCAGGAGATCGGCCCCCGCTGGGGCGAGATCAACAACCCGGCCAAACCTTATGAACGCGCCTTTGGCATCTGTGGCGAAATGGAAGAAGACGGCAGCTTCACCTACCTGGCCGGCATTCAAGTCGACAAGGTTGAAGACCTGCCTGCGGATCTGAACAGCTGGGAAGTCCCAGAGAATACCTACGCGGTGTTCCCCTGCACCTTGAGAGACATCCACAAGACCTACCAATATGCCCACAGCACCTGGATGCCAGAGAACGGCTACAAACGCGCCGACGGCCCAGATTTTGAATACTATGGAGAACACTTCGACCCGGCTGACCCGGAATCGATCCTGTATGTGTACATCCCGGTGAAAAAGTAGCCAACCAGGCTCACAAAAGAGACGCACTCGAATTTGAGTGCGTCTCTTTTGGTTTCCAGCCTCCCGGATGATCTATCCGGCCGCACATCAGACTCCGCATAAAATCTCATCATTCAATTTTGCAGATCGATTAGTGTAAACGGCAATCAAAAAGCCCTCAAGGGGCTAATTTCTCTGCGGAGAGGGTGGGATTCGAACCCACGGTGATCCTAAGACCACAACGGTTTTCGAGACCGCCCCAATCGTCCACTCTGGCACCTCTCCGTTTGGGTTAGCGCAGGCGATTATACCCCAGAAACTGCCGGCGGCTGTTTGTCATCCGCAATTGGTTTGGCAGGTTTTCCCCCAGGCGGTTGGTCATTCTTCGAGAGCTGATCCTTCTTCGCCGCTTTTTTACCCTTCCCAGGTTTTTCTTCTGCAGGCAGCAGAGCTGCCTCCAGCACATCATCCATATGAGTTACAAACACTAAGTTAAGGTCTGTTTGCACCTTCTTGGGCACATCGACCAAATCCTTCTCATTGCGCTGGGGCAGCAGCACGGTTTTCAAGCCGTTGCGGTGGGCAGCCAGCACCTTATTGCGCACACCGCCAATCGGCAGCACTCGCCCGCGCAGCGTGACCTCCCCGGTCATACACACATCCTTGCGCACCTTGCGCCCGGTGAATGCCGAGATCACTGCGGTGGCCAGGGTGATCCCCGCACTGGGACCATCCTTCGGGATTGCTCCTTCAGGCACATGGATATGTACATCAACATTTTCAAAAACATCCGCCTTCAAGCCAAAGGTCTTGGCCCGCGATTTGAGATAGGTCAAAGCCGCCTGGGCTGATTCCTGCATCACCTCACCGATCTGGCCGGTAACCTGCAGGTTGCCTTTGCCTTCGGTCAGCGCCACCTCAATCGGCATGATATCGCCGCCTGCCATCGTCCAGGCAATACTGGTGGCTACCCCAACCTGGTCCTCTGTTTCCGATTCAGTGGTCGAATACTCTGGCGGGCCGAGATATTTCTCTATCGTTGTGTCACTAATCCGGGAAGGGTAAGTTTTCTTTTCTGCTTTCAGACGGGCCACCTTGCGGCAAACTCGCCCAATCTCGCGCTCCAGATTGCGCACACCCGCCTCATAGGTGTATTCGTTAATGATCCGCCGGATGGCTTTCTCGGTGAAGGTCAGCTCTCCTTGATCCAGGCCGGATTCTTCCAATTGGCGGGAGACGAGGAACTTCTTGGCGATCTCAACTTTTTCTTCTTCAATATATCCGGGGAACTCCACAACTTCCATCCGATCCAGCAATGCCCACGGGATATCGCTGCGGTGGTTGGCTGTGGTGATGAACAACACCTTCGAAAGGTCGTAGGCAATCTCAAGGTAATGGTCGGAGAATTCTTGATTCTGTTCAGGATCCAGCACCTCCAAGAGAGCCGCAGCCGGATCGCCCCGGTAGCCGATGCCCAGTTTATCCACCTCGTCCAGAATAAAGACCGGGTTCAGCGTCCCGGCACGCTTCATCGTTTGGATGATGCGTCCTGGCAGGGCGCCGATGTACGTGCGCCGGTGTCCGCGCATCTCAGCTTCGTCGCGCACGCCGCCAAGCGAAATCCGCACAAACTTGCGTCCCATCGCCTCGGCAATGGACTTGCCCAAAGTGGTCTTCCCGGTCCCGGGCGGCCCAATAAAACACAGGATCGGCTGCCGGGTTTTACCCGGCTTCAGGCTGCGAATGGCAATTGATTCCAGGATCCGGTCTTTGGGCTTCTCCAGGCCGTAATGATTCTCTTCCAGCACCTCAATGGCATGCTGCACATCGAGGTTGTCTTCCGTCATCTCTGTCCAGGGCAGATCAATGATCCAATCAATGTAAGTGCGGATGACCCCCACTTCCGGCGACATCGGCGGCATCTGGTAGAGACGCTCAAATTCTTTCAAGGCCGCCTCTTCGGCTGCCTCTGGCAGCTTGGCTGCCTTGATCTGATTGTGCAGCTCCTGAAGCTCTTTACTCCACGGATCTTGTTCACCCAACTCGCGCTGGATCACCCGCATCTGCTCGCGCAGATAATTCTCCCGCTGGCCGCGTTCGACCTCATCCTGCACCTTGGCGTGGAGTTCATCTTCCAGTTCCAGCACACCCAACTCGCGGACCAGCAGGTTATTGACCTTCTCAAGACGTTCGGTCGGTTCCAGGCTCAGCAGCAGTTCGTGGCGGTCATCCAGATGAACGGAGAAGGAGTTGGTCAGCATATCCGCCAGCCAGCCGGGTTCATCGATCTCCATCAGATAATCCATCGCTTCATCTGGAATAGAACGGGTGAGATCAGCGTAGCGCTTGAAGAGACGCATCAGATTACGCATCAAGGCCAAATCCTGCTTCGAGGGGCGGGTATGTTCATCTACCACCCGCGCTTTGGCATACAAAACCATGTTATCGCGCACGATCTCGATCAATTCCACCCGGTAACGCCCTTGCACAACCACCAGGTTGTCGCTCTGCCCGGTAGAAAAGATTTCACTGACTGCCGAAAGCACGCCGACTGGCAAAAAGTCCTTTTTATGGACAGAGTGCTTGCGCGGGTTGCGCTGTGGGATGGCGATCATCAGTTGTTCCTGCTGGTTGGCAGCCTCAATCGCCTCGATGGTGCTGGATCGACCTACCGGCAGCGGAACGACCATATGCGGAAAAACAATCACTTCCCGAAGCGGTAATACCGGGCAGAAGATGATCCCTTCTTCATCCGGCATCATATTGGGGATATTCTCAAGCTGTTCAGCCCGTTGGTGAAGCTCCTCTGAATTGAGGGCGCCTTCTATCTGAGAATACCAGTCTTGATCGTTCATAATCTCTCACTCCAGATGGATGTCTGGATATTATAACCAGTTTTTAGGTCAACTCGGCGCGCAATTCACCCACAAGGTACAAACTTCCAGTTACAAGAACCACGCCATCTGGGCCAACAGCCTCCGATGCGGCTGCCAGGGCGTGATCGGCAGTATCAGCCAGGGTGACCGGGCAGCTGAACTCTGCTGCCAGCACGGCCAGATCGGCAGCCGCAGCCGCGCGGGGATGGTGAGCCGCATACAGCACCAGGTCCGAGGCCAATGGAAGCAGTTCAGCAAACATGCCAGCAATATTTTTATCCTCCGAAGCGCCAAACAGGATCGCAGTCCTCTTACCAGGGAAGTATTCTTTCATCGTTTCTGCCAGCCGCCGCGCCGAATGCTGGTTATGCGCGCCGTCCAGCACAATCACAGGATGACCGGGAAACACCTCAAACCTTCCTGGCCAGCTGACCTGGGCAAATCCCTCCCGGATAGCTTCATCTGAGACTTCTCCCCCCTTTTTTGCAGCAGCCCGAAGGGCAGCATGCGCGGTGACCGCATTTTCAACCTGATGCGCGCCCAACAAGCGCGTGGTGAAAGTTTTTTCTGGCCCGTCTCCCGCCACAATCGCAAACTCCTGCCCCTCAAGGCTGGTGTTTAAAATCTGGTAAGCCACAGACCTGCCAACCAGCACGAAATCAGACCCCCTCTGTTTGGCCATCTGCTCGATGACAGCCAGCGCTTCCGGCTGTTGGGGTGCAGAGACCACTGGCACACCTTCCTTGATGATCCCGCCCTTCTCTCCGGCGATCGCTTCCAGGGTATCACCCAGGATCGCGGTGTGGTCGTAAGAGATATTGGTGATCACCGCAACCAGTGGTGTGAGGATATTGGTGGAATCCAAACGCCCGCCCATCCCCACCTCAACAGCGGCGAAATCCACCTTCTTTTGGGCAAAATACCAGAAAGCCAGCGCGGTTTGCAACTCGTATGAGGTCACACCAGGCAGTTGACGAGCAGCTCCCTGCAAAACCCGCAACCCAGCCACGAAATCGGCTCTGGGGATTATCTCGCCATTCACCTGGATGCGCTCGCGGAAATCTGCCAGGTGGGGTGAGGTATACAACCCGGTCTGCCATCCCGCCGACTGCAGGGCGGCCGCGCAATGTGCAGCCACCGAGCCTTTCCCCTTGGTACCGGCAATATGAATCGCCCCAAACGATTGCTGCGGATTCCCCAACATCGCCATCAACCTGAACATACGCTCAAGCTCAAACCGTTCCGGGGCAATTTGCTCCTGGTGGGTCAGGCTGAAATCGACAAACGAAAACAGGTAATCCAGGGCTTGCTGGTAGGTATCGATTTTTTCCACAGGCTTGATTTTAACGTCTGATCTATCCGGCGGCAAGGATAATATCCTCAGGGGAAACCATCCAAAATATATGCTACTGAACATAACTTTAAACCAGGTTTAACAAGCCGATTACATCCCTAATCTTAAAAATTCTTGTCATCCATTCAAAGTAAGGTAAAATTGTTAACGAGCGTGGTATGCAGGTGCATACCGTAAACGACAATTTACATAAGGAGAAGAAATGAAAAGCAGAAAAATGTTGTTGTTAGTTGCTCTCGTGGCCGTCCTGGCATTGGTCCTGAGCGCATGCGGTGGCGAGGCTGAACTCGGAACCGAAGAGAACCCGATCGTCTGGGTGCTGGTCCCCTCATCCGAGGCTGAAGGTGTCCTGGCTGGGTTTGGCGAGTTCACGGACATGGTTTTTGAAGAATCAGGCCTGGTGATCGAACCCTTCGTGGCCACCTCCAACGCAGCCGCCATTGAGGCGCTGTGCAGCGGCGAGGCCCACATGGGCGCCCTGAACACCTTCTCATCCGTGGTTGCCATCCAGCGCGACTGTGTGGATGTGAACTTGGTCGCCGTTCGCTACGGCAGCCCGTTCTACAACGGCCAGATGGTGGCTGCCGCCGACGCTGGTGTCGAAACAATTGCTGATTTCGCCGGTAAGACCTTCTGCCGCGCGGACGAATACAGCACCAGCTCCTGGATCATCCCCTCCCTCGAACTGCGCGCCGCTGGTGTAGATCCCGACGCTGACCTGGCTGGCATCAAGGACGCCGGCGGTCACGACCTGGTGATCATCAGCATTCTTGAAGGCGAATGTGAAGTTGGTGCCTCCTTTGTTGACGCCCGATCTTCCGTTGAAGAGCAGTACCCGGATGTGATGGACAGGGTTAAAGTTGTCTCCCTTTCCGCCGACATCCCCAATGACGGCGTGCAGTACGCCAAGGACTTCCCGCAGGAACTGCGCGACCAGCTGAACCCCGCCCTGATCAGCGTGGCCGCCTCTGAGGCTGGCGCTGAGGCTTTGAGCAGTGCCTACTCCTGGGATGGTTTGGAAGAACACGACAACAGCTTCTATGATCCCTTCCTGCAGGTGCTGGAAGCCGCTGGCTTTGATATCTCAACCCTGATTGAGTAGTTCAATCCAGTAGTTTGGAGTATGATAAAGGGGGGGAGCAATTCTGTTCCCCCCCTTTTTTTCAACTCATATTTTCTATGGGTATCAATAGCCGAGGAGAAAACCCATATGCTTGAAATCCGCAACCTAACAAAAATCTATGATGACGGTACCCGGGCGCTGAACAATGTAAGTTTCTCTGTCGAAGACGGTGATTTTCTGGTCGTCATCGGGCTGAGCGGGTCGGGAAAATCCACCCTGCTGCGCTGCATCAACCGCTTGATCAATCCCACCGAAGGGGAAATTCTTTGGAACGGGGTTGACCTGGCAAAGTTAGAAGGCGAAGACCTGCGCAACACCCGCCGCAAAATCGGGATGATCTTCCAGCACTTCAATCTGGTCAAAAGGTCCAGCGTCATGAACAATGTGCTCTCCGGAAGGCTCGGGTACACCCCATCCTGGAAGAGTGTGCTCGGGCAGTTCTCAGCCAAAGACAAACAAAAAGCTTGGGATTCGCTGGAAAGATTGAATATCAAAGATCAAGCCCTCAAACGCGCCGACGAGTTGAGCGGCGGCCAGCAGCAGCGGGTTGGCATCGCCCGGGCTTTGATGCAAGAACCTGAGATGATCCTGGCGGATGAGCCGGTTGCCAGCCTCGACCCGGTGCTGGCCCACTCAATCCTCCAGTATCTGGAAAAACTGAACCAGGAAGACGACATGACGATCATCTGCAGCCTGCACTACCTGGACTTGGTGCAGCGCTATGCCACCAAGGTGATCGGGCTCAAGGATGGAGAGATCGTTTATCAGGGTTCTCGAAAAGACATACGCGCCATGACCGACCGGGAATTCAAGGATATCTACGGCGAGGAAGCTGTGCGTGTTGGCGGTCTGGAAGGCGATCTCAGCGCCGGAGGGGATCAATCATGAGCAAAAAAGAGATTACAAAGAGAGAGGGAGAGATCAAACCCAGTTTAGTTCCCCCAATCCTTTCGGCTATTTTATCCGCAATTCTTCCCGGTCTCGGCCAGGCGTTAGCGCGAGACTGGCGGCGCGGGTTGACCATGTTCCTGGGTTTTTCCACCAGTTTTGGGCTGCTTGTCTGGCGTTTCCAGAGTGCTGCCCGACGCGATGTTGGATTCATTGATATTTTCAAAAAGGCGATCCGGATTGAACCGATCCTCATCTGGCTGACAATTGCCACGATTGCCTTTTGGATCTGGACCATCGCGGATGCCTATCTGACTGCCAAGCGCCCGCCCAAGAAAGCGGTGGGCATCTTCCTGGTGATGGGGATTGTGTTTGCCAGCCTGGGCTGGCAGATCGGACAGGTCGATCTGGTCAAGCTTATTACCGAGATTAATGATGCTGAGAGAGCCGTGAATCACGTCATGTGGCCCTGGTCTCGTGCTGTTACCCGTCCGGTTGAGTATGTCGAGCCAGAGGCATATATTCAGGTGCCCTGCACGGATACCCCCTTTGCCCAACCTGAGGTTCCAGAAGGCGAACCCTATCTTATTTCAGATCCAACCTGCGGCGACCTGGCGGTATTGGAAGGTGAGCGCGGCACCGAACTTACCCTCACCGGCGGTAATTTCATTCCTGGAGAACAGGTCACCATCAAATGGTACGATCCGCTTAAAGTCTCCTTCACCCATCGGCAGGATGGGGAATTCATGCAATTTCCCGTCGATGAAAATGGAAGCTTTGAGGTCAAGATCACCATGCCGTACCGGCTGGTTCCGCCAAGTGCATCTGAGGAAGCCCAAAAATGGACCGTTTTTGCACAACAGGTGATAGCCACCGGCAGCCTGGAACCCAGCGAGGAACTCAAGCTGGTGGTGGAGAAGATGATCGAAACAATCTTCATCGGCATGATGGCCACCGCCTTCGGCATCATTTTGGCCCTACCGGTCAGCTTCCTGGCCGCCCGCAACCTGATGTCCGCCTCCCCGGTCACGCTGGCGATCTATTATCTGGTGCGCACCATCCTCAACTTGGTGCGCTCAATTGAACCGGTGATCTGGGCAATCATCTTCGTGATCATCGTCGGGCTGGGTCCCTTCGCCGGGATTTTGGCCCTCACGATTCACTCGATCGCTGCCCTGGGCAAGCTGTATTCCGAATCAATCGAATCGATTGATTCCGGACCAATCGAAGCCATCCAGGCTACCGGCGCGAACTGGATCCAAACGGTAATGTTTGCAGTTGTTCCGCAGATCATCCCGCCGTTCGTCTCCTTCACCATCTACCGCTGGGATATCAATATCCGCATGTCCACCGTGGTCGGTCTTGTCGGCGGCGGCGGTATCGGTTATCTCCTGATCCAGTGGATCAATAAAACAGATTTCAGGGCCGCCGGCATCGCCGTGTGGTTCATCGCTGTTACAGTCGCAATACTGGATTACATCTCAGCGGAAATCCGTGAACGCTATGTGTAATCATCCAAACGACTAAAGTTATTTGGATTTAGTAGGCACAGGTACAATCTACCTGTCCCCACTTCAAAAGGCCCGGCGAATTTGTGCCGGGTCTTTTTTGCGTATTGTTCCTCATATCCAGAATTGCTATAATGAAATCACGCTTCTAAGAGTATCCAGAAACGGAATCTTGAAATGGAATCTTCCAAACAGACCCAAAACCCGGAATGGTTCCGGGTCACAGAAGGGGTCTTCGTCGGGGTATTCATTACTGCCAGCCTCATCCTGCTCCTGCTAAGCCCTAACTATTTATCTGCTGAGAATATTGATCTCAGCGCCGACAGTGGTGTGTCTGCCCAGGCAAATGCGATGCCCAATCAGGGCTGGGCGCCGGTGACGGTCTTCTTCAGCGCCTTTGGCAGCAATTCCACCTCAGGGGAAATCAAACGCTATGAATGGGACCTCGACGGCAATGGCATCTACGACACCGACGCCGCCAGCACCGGCGGGTACACCTCATACTACTACGCCAAACCCGGAGAATACCAGGTCACCCTCCGTGTAACAGACAGCAGCGGACAAACAGCCACAGACAGCCTGTGGATCTATGTCCGTCATCCCGGTTCTGCCAGCGTGGACTACTGGTCGATATTTGATGACAGCACGGTAGGCAGGGTAACAATCGAGATCACCCAGGAGAACTGGGATGCCATGTGGTCAGATCCGGAAGAAAAGAAAACCGTGCCGGCCAATGCGGTCATCTTTGGGGAACGTCTCAACAATATCGGTCTCCGCTTCCGCGGGCAGTTCTCTCTGCGCGAATCCGGCGAGAAAAAACCCTTAAAGATCGATACCGATTATTACCTGGAGGGACAGGAATTCCACAACCTGAAGCAGATCATGTTCGTCAACAGCATCGGCGATCCCACCATGATCCAAGAAAAACTGACCTACGACATGCTCGCCTTTGCCGGTGTTCCGGCCAGTTTTGTCAGTTATGCGGAACTCTGGATCGATTTTTCCGATGATGAGCAGCCGGCTGAATTTTGGGGCGTGTACACCCTCATCGAGCGGGTGGACCGCAAGTTCCTCGCCAGCCGCTTTGGCAACGACAACCGCAACGGCAACCTCTACAAAGCCAGCCATGCCCAGCGCGGCCCGATGGACCTGATCTACTACGGGCCCGAGATCACAGACTACCCCACCCAGAACGGCCAATATGCCTACGGCAAAATGACCAATGAAGAGGAGAACGATTACAGTGATGTGGTCCAGCTGGCCTATATCATTGACGGAGCCAGCTATGAAACACCCGAGGACTTTGCTCAAGCCCTGGAGACCGTCTTTAATGTGGATGGTTTTCTGCGCTATATGGCGGTGATGGTCGCAGTGGCCAGTTGGGATTATTATCCTTACACCGGCAATAACTTCTACCTCTACAACGATCCCGGCACCAACCGCTTTGAATGGATCCCCTGGGACCAGACCTGGGGCGGGGAAGCAAGCATGCCCCTCTATGAAATTAAAGGCTTTGGTCTGTTGGAGCGGGCGCCCCTCTACGAAAGGGTCTTCGAAGTGCCCCGCTACCGGCAAAAATTTGCCGCCTACCTCGATCTGCTGGCAAGATACTGGTTCAACTACGAAAACATCTACCAGCAATCTGCATACCACCACAACCTGATCTCGCCGTATGTCAACCAGGCGGCCGGCGACAAAGCCTATTTCGGTGAAACCGCCTGGTTCAACTACAACGAATTTGAAAATGGCTGGCAAAGACTGGCAGATTTCGCCGGTGAACGCAGCCAATTTATTCTTGAAAATCTCACCCCGGTCCCATAAGTGAGGAGGAGAATATGAAAACCAAATTGAGCAGATACCTGACAGCCCTGATACTGATTGCGATTCTCAGTCTTCTATCAACAAGCCAGAGCCTTGCCCAGGAAGGGGTGGATGGCTTCACCGAGGAGTTCGACGAGGTCAATTGGGAAGAATGGGAACGCTCCCAGGACCTGACAGTAGAAGATGGCGTCCTCAGGATGGGAGGCGGCAATTTCCTTATCCGGCTTGGAGACTGGTCAGAAATTGATCTGACCCTCCAACTCCGCTTTCAGACACCCAACGAAATCGTGATCAACTACTATTTACGGGATGAAGGGCATTATGCCCTCATCCTGCTGGAAAATCATCTCATCCTCCAGAAGATCAGCGAGGGGCAACCCTCGCCGTTGGAGGAAGCCCCGGTCGAATACCTCGGCGACCAAAGCTGGAACAAGGTTAACATCAAGGTTACCGGGGGAAACCACACCATCAGTCTCAATGATACCCAGGTCCTTACCGCTGCCGATCCGGAACCGCTCTCAACTGGGGCGGTCATGCTGCAAGTCTTCGGCGAAACCGGTGTAGAGGTAGACTCGATCAGCCTGACTGGCACGATGGGCGCTGGTCCAATCCCGGAAGGTGAAAGACCTCCTGAGGAAGGTCCGCCCCCAGATGAGCCGTCCCCCCAGGAACCCCACGCTGAAGAGCAACCGTCTGCCGCGCCCCTCACAGATGCTGACACCAGCGAGAAGCTTTCCCTGATCGAGGAACTGATGTCTGGTCAATCCAACCAGCTTGAACTGACCACCTTCCTGATCAACCTGATCCTCGCCGTGATCTGTGCTTTTATCCTCGGCCGGGTGTATATCTATTGGGGATCCTCGCTCTCCAACCGGCGGGCATTTGCCGCCAACTTCATGCTGCTCACAGTTACCACGACCTTCATCATCCTGGTAGTGCGCTCCTCAGTGGCATTATCTCTCGGCCTGGTCGGCGCCCTCTCGATTGTACGCTTCCGCGCCGCGGTCAAAGAACCGGAAGAACTGGCCTACCTGTTCTTCGCTATCAGCCTTGGCATTGGTCTCGGCGATAACCAGCGTCTGATCACACTGCTGACCCTGGTCGTGGCGATTGCGATTATCGGCTTGCTGAAGGTCTTTCGCAATTCCAAAGCGGATGTCAACCTTCACCTGACAATTTCCAGCCAATCCCCGGAAAAGGTGGACATCAACCGGGTCAACCCAATCCTCGAAAAGCACTGCTCCAAGATCAAGCTGCTGCGTTTTGATGAGACCGCAGATGTACTTGAATCTACTTATCTGATTGAATTTAAACGGCTTTCAGACCTGAACCAGGCCAGGGCCGATCTGCATTCCCTTTCACCTTCCATGCAAATCTCCTTCCTGGATAATAAAGGCATCTGGTAACCATGACCGAAGGCAATTCGCGTGCCTACCGTTACGAACGGAAGTTCATGGTAGACCAGATCGACCACCATCAAGCCATCGCGTTGATCAAACGGCATCCATATCTGTTCTACCAGCCGTATCCGCCCCGCTTCATCAATAATTTCTATCTCGATACACCAGAAATGGACAATTATGAAGACAACGTCTGCGGAGCAAGCGACCGGCGCAAAGTAAGGCTGCGCTGGTATGGCAGCCTGTTTGGCAACATTGAGAAACCCACCCTGGAATTCAAGATCAAACGCGGGTTGGTCGGCACCAAACGCCTGTATCCCCTTGGCGGGTTCACTTTGCGAGAAGGCTATCATGCCAAAGAGCTTCGCCAGTTTGCCGGCCATCCCAACTTGCCGGCAGAAGTCAGATTAGTTCTCCTCACCCAGCAGATCGTCTTGCTCAACCGCTACTACCGCTACTATTTCGCCACCCACGACAACCGCTTCCGCCTCACGGTGGATACCGGCCTCTCCTACTACCGCATAGCTCACTTCGGGAACCGCTTCATCCATTCGCAAACCGACTGCCGCAATATAATTGTCGAGTTGAAATACGATAACGGCCAGGAGATCGAAGCAAATTATGTTTCTGGCTTTTTCCCCTTTCGGGTGACAAAAAGCTCTAAATATGTGATCGGGATCGAGCGGGTATATTTCTGATTTCAGCATAGTTTCGATGGTAAAATCGCCTGCATGCGTGAACTCAAACCCAAATCCTTACTCACCCGCATCTACCGCGGGATTGTGATCCTCACCGTGCTGGTGGTGCTGCCACGCACGATCACCACCATCGCCGCCGCCCCCTACATCCAGCCGATCGAAGAAGCCGAACATACTGAATTCGGGGTTGTGCTGGCAGCCGAATCAATCAACGGGCAGCCCTCGGCAGTTCTAAGAGACCGCCTCGAAGGCGGCATTGCCCTCTACAAGGCTGGTGTGGTCGGCCAGCTAGTGATGTCTGGGCGCGACCCGGAACCGGCGATCATGAAGGAGTACGCGGTTTCTCAGGGTATCCCGGCAGAGCACATCCTACTGGACAACGGCGGCATCCGCACCTATGCCACCTGTTTCAACAGCCTCACCCAGCTGGACCTGGATGAGGCGGTCTTCGTCACCCAAGCCTATCACATGCCGCGCACCCTGTTCCTGTGCCGCTCAATGGGGATCGAGGCCCGCGGGGTGACTGCCATCCATGGCAAGTACTGGCGCGGCTCGACCATCGCATGGAACATCCGGGAGACCCTGGCCACCGTGTTGGCTTTCATAGAAATTTATATCTCCCCGCCAGACACAACAGAATATACCACCCTATACCAGGAAGGATTGACCCCATGATGACCAGAGAAGAAGCTCTCAGCCTTGTGCGTGAATTTGTGAACAATGAGAACCTTGTGCGCCATATGCTGGCGGTGGAAGCCGCCATGCGCTGGTATGCCCGCAAACTCGGTGAGGATCAAGACCGCTGGGGACTAGCAGCCCTGCTGCACGACTTTGACTGGGAAATCCACCCCGACCTGGAAGGCCACCCAATCAAAGGCGCGCCAATCCTGCGGGAGCGCGGCGTGGAAGAAGAGATCATCCAGGATATCCTTTCCCATGCCGACCGAACCGGCGTGCCGCGCAATACCCCCCTGCGCAAAGCCCTGGCCGCCTGTGACGAAATCACCGGGTTGATCACCGCCACCGCCCTGGTGCGCCCTTCCAGGTCAATCATGGATGTAGAGGTCAGCTCGGTTAAAAAGAAGTGGAAAGACCGCAGCTTCGCCGCCGGCGCCAACCGCGAGGAAATGGATGAAGCCATTGAGGCTTTTGGCGTTGAAAAATGGGAGCATGTCGGCAACGTGCTTACCGCGATGCAGGGAATCGCCGAGGAACTGGGGTTGGCGGGGGTCTAAAGGCGACAAAAGGGGATAAAAAGTGACACCTTCCAGAACTTTTTCAATGATCTGGGTAATTCTAACCGCCGCGGGTGGATTTTAATTTCAGGCTAGCCATTCACCCCATTCCCTTGCACCCCAAAACTGAAATACACCCACCGCCGAAGCCCTACTGTTTCTACACCTGCTCCAGATTTAACCCCAGCAGCCGTTCCAAATCCGAAATCTCATGCGGCCAGCCGTAGGCATCCAGCACGGCTTTGTCCAGCTTCTGGTGAGCGAGAGCAAGCCAGGTGGGACGCTGGTTGTATAGGTTGGTGAGGGTGCGCTTCTTGAGTTCTTTCTCCTCCAGTCCCTCCGGGTTGAGCCATCGCTGACGCTTCTCGTTCAACTCACAGGCGGCTTCAGCAATCGCCAGCCTCAAAGGAGAACCTCTCCCCTTTGGGGTCAAAGGCTGCGGGGTATCGTGCCCCACCAGTTTGAATAAATCGAGGAAATGTTCCTGGTGGAAGCAACGCTCTTTAAGTTCTACACCGCGCCATTTTGCTGCAGATTCTCGTGGGTTCATATCACCTTCCCCATCTGGTTACTCTACCCCTATATTTATACCTTCAAGTCGGGATCAGAGAAACTGGAGAGGGCAAAAAAAAGCGGCGCAAGAAATCACGCCGCTATAGGTTCTCTTTTCAACCAAAGAGTTTACAAAGCAAACTCTTAAACACAAGCGACCAAAATGGTCGCTTGTGTCAATCACTTCTTCTTTGTCCTCGTCTTGCGCGTGGGAGTCTTCTTCACTGGAGACTTCCGCGTGGTGGTCTTCCGGGTTGTGGGCTTTCGCGTGGTAGTCTTGCGCGTCGCCGCCTTGCGGGTGCTGGTCTTACGCGCCCTTGTCTTTGCCGCCGGTGTGTCCAGATCCATGGCAATTTGCTCCGCAGGCTTGTCAGCCGTCTTGGGGGCAGGTTTTTCCTTTGGCGGTTGTTCCGGCGGTGAATCCGGCGTCTTGCGTTTCTTCTCGGTCCCCGGCAGGCCGTCTGGCGTCTCCCAGGGTACCGTCAGCAGCAGCACCTTCTCCTGGAGCTTATCGATCACCGAGTTGCCGTTGGCCGGGCGGCCGCGCACTTTGGCATCATCCAGGCGGACGCGTTTGGCTGCCAGCCGGGCCAGGTGGATACCAACCTCAAAATTAGGTTTATTCTGCGCCATGCCGGCCAGTTGGACATCCCCGGCCAGCTTCCAGCCGATCACACCCTGGCCGTAGCGCCCCTGCACCGGGAACTGATCGGGGTTGACCCGCTTTGCAATCCCCTCAGTGGTCAGCAGGAATACGTCATAGCGCTCATCGAAGACAGCTGCGCCAACAACCTCATCCTTGCCTTTCAGCTTGATGCCATTGACCCCGGCAGCCAGCAGGCCCATCGGCCGGACGGTATCTTCGCTGAAGCGGATCACCATTCCATTGGCAGTCGCCATCAAAACCTCATTCTGCCCATTCGTGATCAGCACCCACTTGATCTCATCGCCAGGCTTGGTACGGGCCAGTTCAAAGGTCTCGGCGGCAGGGCCGGGCAGCTCGCTGAGAGCGCTTTTCTTTACCAATCCATATTTGGAGACAGTCATCACATACCAGTCTTCGTTTTGCAGCGCTTCAGGCGGCAGGCTGAAAATCGCATTGACTTTTACTTTATCCCTGAAGGGGGAGATGGAAGCCACGCTGACACCCTGGTCGGCCAGCTCAGCCTCAGGTATGGCGTGCATGGCCACTGCGGCAGTCTCCCCACTGGAGGAGACAATGTAAAGGGTATCTCGGGTATTGCCTTCCAGCACCAGGTCTGCGGCAGTGCTGCCCCACAGGCGGGCATCTTTGCCTTCCGGGGTACGGGATAACCGGCCCTCGCTGTCCAGGTTGACCCAGGTGGTGTATTCTTCCACCAGGTCACTGGCGGTCAGCAGGTCTGTCAGTTTAGCGCCTTCCGCCACCTCAATGATCTGGGTACGGCGGCGGT
Organism: Anaerolineales bacterium; assembly: GCA_016932165.1. Lineage (GTDB taxonomy): Bacteria > Chloroflexota > Anaerolineae > Anaerolineales > UBA11579 > UBA11579. Next base: position 46,618 of record JAFGDK010000069.1, on the reverse strand, counting down.
CATCATACTTCGCTCTCACGGCTAAAAGTTCTTCAGCCACCATGCTGCGCATCTTCTTGGGTGACTTGAGCAAACCTTCCAGATCTCGGATGGTCTGGAGCACCTCTTTATATTCATCCTCAATCTTTTTACGTTCCAGGGCAGCCAGACGGCGCAGGGGCATATCCAGGATGGCGGTAGCCTGCTCGTCGCTGAGCTTATAAGCCTTCTTCAGATTAGCGTGAGCTGTCTCAGCAGAGCGCGAGCGGCGGATCAGTTCGATGACCTCATCGAGGTGATCCAGGGCAATCCGCAAACCCTCCAAAATATGCAAACGGTTCCGGGCCCGGGCCAGATCAAACTCGCTGCGCCGCCGGATGATCTCCAGCCGGTGGTTGATATACACCAACAGCGCGCTCTTCAGGCTGAGCATGCGCGGCTCGCCATCCACCAACGCCAGCAGGATGATGCTGAAGGTGGTTTGCATCTGGGTGCGCTTATAGAGCTGTTCCAGCACCTTGTCAGTATTGGCGTTTTTGGTCAGCTCGATCACGATGCGCATCCCCTGGCGGTCGCTCTCATCGCGCAGATCAGCAAGGCCTTCCAGTTCACTATCCCGCGCCAGCTTGGCAATCCGCTCGATCAAGGTGGTCTTATTGGTCATATAGGGCAGCTCAGTGATAATAATCCGCTGGCGGCCGCGTGTCATATCTTCCACGTGGGCACGGGCTTGCACGGTAATCCGTCCGCGTCCAGAGCCATAAGCCTTGGCCAGGCCGCCGTCTTCCGTCAACCCGCCGAGGATCACGCCTCCGGTGGGAAAATCCGGTCCCTTGATGAACTGCATTAAAGTATCCACGTCAATCTGGTCTACCTTAGACCAGTTCTCCAGCATGTACACCACAGCGTCAGCCACCTCACCCAGGTTATGCGGCGGCACACTGGTGGACATTCCCACGGCAATACCGATGGCGCCGTTTACCAACAGGTTGGGGATCGTGCCCGGGAGCACGCTGGGCTCGGTGAGAGAAGCATCAAAGTTCTCGGTAAAATCAACCGTATCCTTCTGGATATCCGCCATGATATCCATGGCAGTTGCCGCCAATTTTGCCTCGGTGTAACGCATAGCGGCCGGCGGGTCGCCGTCCACACTGCCGAAGTTGCCCTGCCCATCCACCAGCGGGTAGCGCATGGAGAAATCCTGCACCATTCGGGCCATGGCGTCGTAAACCGCAGCGTCACTGTGGGGGTGGTATTTGCCCAGCACTTCACCCACTACGCGTGCCGATTTTTTATAACTGGTATTCGGGCGCAGGCCCATATCATACATCGCATAGAGGATCCGGCGATGCACCGGCTTGAGGCCGTCCCTCGCATCAGGCAGCGCACGCGAGACGATCGTGCTCATCGCGTAATCCAGGTACGCCTGCTGCATCTCCTCATCTATATTGATCTTGCGGACCAAACCAATTTCCATCAAACAATCTCCATATTTATAGAACTTATGTGCTATATCTTAATTGTAGTACGGATCTCTGTTCCCGTCAAAGAAATTCACTTGACGAAGCTTTGGCCCCCTCCCAAAGCGGAAACACCATTATATCAAATCGTCGCAATCCAGATTGATTTTATCCTCAGATAGTAAAACGGATATTTGTTTCCCGCCTTAAAATATTTCTCACCCTATCCAATTCCAGGTGAAAAACATCGCCGCACTGAACAGCCAGAGCAAAACAGACCCATACAGCACTACCCGGCTCCATACCGGATGACCCATCCATTCTGGCTGGTAAAGAAAGATAGGGAACAACGGCACTATAAACCGGGCCGAACTGCCCAACATGCCTTTGTCGGTGACTTTCACCAGGCTGATCACAACAAAGGCAAGCACAAACAACCCTTCCGGCCACTTTCGTTTGAGAAGCAGCCAAAAGCCGGATGCCCAGGCAATCGCGATCGCCAATATATCCACGTAGGCGAATAATACCTCTGATAACGGTTGGGTAAAGATAGCAGAAAGGCTGCCAAGGAGCCCAACCCAGGGGAGATCAAAATGCTGCGCCCAGCTGAGATGCAGCGCTTTTGACGGATCAGTGCCAAACAAAGTATTGGCGAGCCAGAACCAGCCAAAATAAGCCAATGGCATCGGCAGAAACCAAAGAATAGAAAAAATTTTGTGATGCTTGGCCCTGAACTGATCCAGCCAAATGACCCCCAAAGGAATGACCAGCAAAACGCCAATGAAGCGGGTTAGAACAGCTGCCCCGCCGACCAGACCCACCCACCACCAGCGGCCTGACTCAGCTTCCCGCCAGGCGAGCAACACCAGCAGAAGGAAGAGGCTTTCTGTATAGCCGGCAAACAAAAAGAAGGCGGTGGGGAAGAACAACATCAGTCGGATAACTTTGCCGGCATCCATTCCCCGAGACACAGCCCGTTCTGCCAGCAGCCTGCAAGCCCCAAAACAGCTCATCCAGGAGACCAGCAGCCCCCCAATAAGATAGTTTTCACCCAATAACCCGCCTGCCAATCTGGCAGCTAACGGGTATAAGGGAGGAAAGGCCACAGACGCCTGATCCGCCTGGTAACCATCCCGGGCAATCTGGAGATACCAGAGGGTATCCCACCGCAGCCAGGGGGAAAAGACCCTGTCCCCCAATGATCCAGGCGCCCAGCCAGGTGCAAAGCTTTCAATGGTCAAATGGGAAGATCTCGGCGCCCGGTTGGGTACGACCGGCAAGAGTTCAGTGCTCAATACACCCCAGATGAGCAGTAAAATCCAAACAGCCAGAAATTGCCACACCCATTTTTGGACACCCCCCTCTTCTTTGATGCTGCCCGTTCTTGCCTTGAGGTTCCGCATAGCAAAAGTATAGTATATCACCCGTCACCAAGCCAATTGATTGGCGGTATAAAAAATCCGCAGTCGATTTGACTGCGGATTGATCTCATTCGTTTATCAGACTCAATCGCCGGCGGCTTCCACGGCTTCCGAATCGCTGGCGAGCTCCTCTGGGGCTGAACCCTCGCCCGCCGGAAGTTCGGCAGACACTTCAGCGTCACCATTCCCCCCAGCGGCTTCCAGCGCTCGCTGAGACTCAATCTCGGCAAGCTTTGCGATATGAGCTTCGTAGCCAGTTCCAGCCGGGATCAATTTGCCCAGGATTACATTCTCTTTCAAACCATGCAGCGGATCCTCCGCACTGGCAATCGCTGCCCCAGCCAGCACCTTGATCGTATGCTGGAAGGAAGCCGCGGAGAGGAAAGATTCGGTGTTCAGCGAAGCCTTGGTAATACCCAGAAGGTCATCCATGTGGCGTGCTGGCCGCTTTCCCTCAGCAATCAGTTGGTTATTCAGTTCAATCATATCCAGGCGGTTAACATAATCACCAGGGAGCAATTCCGTATCACCAGGGCTGGTCACCACCACCTTGGACATCATCTTTCGGATGATGACTTCAAAGTGCTTATCATGAATGTTCTGGCCCTGAGACCGATAAACCTGCTGCACCTCCGAGAGGAGATATATCTGGCAGGCTTCCCGGCCCTGGATACGCAGGATCGCATGCGGGTTCAGAGAACCCTCGGTCAGCGCCTGGCCGGGGACAATTTGGTCGCCGGTATTCACGATCAGGCGGGTATTGGGGGGAATCTCATAATCCACCTCTTCGCTGATCTCGTACGAGACGATCACCTGGCCATCCTCGATCCGCACACGCCCACTGCTTTCGGCGGTCAGGGTGGTATCCTCATGTTCAGCGATAATGCCGCCTTCCTTGACCTCACCGCCGTCCTCAACCTTGATCTCCCACCCATCAGCAATCTGATAGCTATCAGAGACCATTTCACTGTGGCGCACATTCACAACGCGCATATCGCTGTATCGATCAGACTGGACCACTTCAGCCCGGCCTTCGATCTCTGAGACCACCGCTTCACCTTTTGGCGCGCGGCGGGCTTCAAACAGTTCCTCAACGCGCGGCAGACCGGTAGTGATATCCGAGCTGGAGGCCACACCACCGGAGTGGAAGGTACGCAGGGTCAACTGGGTTCCTGGCTCCCCGATGGACTGGGCAGCCACAATCCCGACTGCGGCGCCAGGCTGGACCATTTTGCCGCGGCCCAGGTCGAGGCCGTAGCAATGGACGCAGATTCCCCGCTGGCTTTCACAGGTCAACGGAGAGCGGACAAACACCTCTTCGACACCAGATTTCTCGATCTTGCGGGTAATATCTTTATCCAGCAGAGTATTTCGTTCAGCCAATACCTCACCAGTCTCGGGGTGGATAACCCTTTTGGCCAGCACACGGCCAAAAATTCGGGTTGCCAGGGTCTGACCGGCGATATCATCTGCAGAGCGGATCCAGATCCCATCTTCAGTTTCGCAGTCCTCTGCAATCGTGATCACATCCTGGGCCACATCGACCAGACGGCGGGTGAGATACCCGGCATCGGCAGTACGCAGAGCGGTATCTGCAAGGCCCTTGCGGGAACCGTGGGTGGAGATGAAGTATTCCAGGGTGTTCAAGCCCTCACGGAAGTTGGAGCGGATCGGCAGCGGGATAATACGCCCCGCTGGGTCTGCCATCATCCCGCGCATCCCAGCCAGCTGCGAGATCGTGCTGAATCCACCTTTACCTGCACCAGAACTGGCCTGGATTGCCAGGTTGCTTTCGGGGTCCAATCTTTCCTTAACAGCTTTAGCGGTGTCATCCGTGGCGCGCTGCCAAATCTCGATCACACGGTCATTTTTCTCTTGGGCAGTCAACAATCCGCGCCGGAAATCACGTTCCACATTCTGTTCATTCTCCATGGCATCAGAGACGATTGTTTGTTTATCAGCGGGAATAGTAATATCTGAAACAGCAACCGTGATCCCTGAGCGGGTGGCATATTCAAACCCGATCGCTTTGATCTTATCCGCCACCTCGGTGGTGACAGCTTCATCAGTCATCTCAAGCACTTCAGCAATCAGTTCCTTCACCCCGCCTTTGTCCAGAGTGCGGTTCATGAACTGGACATCAGAGGCCAGAATGCGGTTGAAGAGTACACGCCCAACAGTGGTATCAATCAGGCGGGTTTCCATTTCATCCAGACGGTTGCCCTCGTCATCATACCAGGTGGATACCATCGCCTTAATGGCAGCATGAATGTTAACCTGCTCAAGCTGGTAGGCCATACTGACCTCATCCATACTGGCAAATACCCGGCCGTGGCCCATGTGCTGATGAGCGCTTTCCATCGTGAGGTAATAAACGCCCAGCACCATATCCTTGGACGGGCCAATGATCGGTTCTCCATCAGCCGGTTTCAACAGGTTGCGGGAGGAAAGCATCAGCTCACGGGCTTCTTTAACCGCCTTTTGAGAGAGAGGAACATGGACCGCCATCTGGTCACCGTCAAAGTCGGCGTTAAAGGCTGTGGTTACCAGCGGGTGAAGCTGGATGGCGCTGCCCTCAATCAATATCGGCTCAAATGCCTGAATACCCAGGCGGTGAAGCGTGGGCGCACGGTTCAACAATACCGGTCGCTCCTTGATCACCTCCTCAAGCACCTCCCAGACCTCAGGCCGGTTGCGCTCGATGAAGCGGCGGGCGCCTTTAACATTGGCAGCAAAGTTGTGTTCCACCAGCCGTGAGATCACAAACGGGCGGTAGAGTTCCAGGGCCATTGTTTTGGGCAAGCCGCACTGATAAAGCTTCAACTGCGGACCCACCACGATCACAGAACGACCGGAATAGTCCACGCGCTTACCCAACAGGTTACGGCGGAAGCGGCCTTTCTTGCCCTTCAGCAGGTCGCTGAGCGATTTCAATTCACGCCGGCCTCGCCGTGAAAGCGCTTTACCGCGCTGTGAGTTATCGATCAGCGAGTCAACTGCTTCCTGAAGCATGCGCTTCTCATTGCGAACGATCACATCCGGGGCACCAAGTTCAAGCAGCCGTTTCAAACGGTTGTTTCGGTTGATCACCCGGCGGTAAAGATCGTTCATGTCGGAGGTGGCGAAGCGGCCGCCATCCAACTGCACCATCGGGCGCAGGTCAGGCGGGATCACCGGCAGCACAGTCAGGATCATCCACTCAGGACGGTTATTGGAGCGCAGGAAGGCTTCCACAACTTTCAGGCGTTTGGTGGCCTTCCGGCGGCGCTGCTTGCTGCGCGAATTCCGGGCCTCCTGCCACAGAGATTTGGACAGGGCTTCAAGGTCCAACCGCTTGAGGATATCATAAAAGGCTTCAGCGCCCATATCGGCACGGAAGACCTGCCCCCAGCGTGAACGCAGCTCACGGTAGCGGTGTTCGCCCATGAAGGTCATCGGGCGAAGGTCCAGCAGCTCATCACGCAGACGCTGTTTCTCGCTGCGCACTGCAGAAGACTCTTCGTCCGTTTGCGCCTGGAGTTCGGTGATCGCCATATCCGTCTCAGCCTTGGTGCTGGCGATGTTCAGAGTGATGTGCTCCAGTTCGCGCTGTTTGCCGCTGGAGGTTTTCTGTTCCAGTTCTTCCAGGTAGCTTTTGACCACGTTTTGCACCTCGGCAAGGTGCTGATTGCTGATCTCTTCCCCTTTGTTCACAATCTCTGTCTGGGTAGCAGAGAACATGATCGTCTGCTTGGCGGTAGAACCCATCTCATCCGTCAGGCGGTCTTCCAGGCGTTGTCCCTCTTTGATCACAGGATCAAGTGAGGCGGCCAACTCCTCGTCGTAGCGTTTTTCGATATCTTCTGCCTGGGATTGCAGGTCTTCCAGGCGGATATCACGGCCAGATTCAATTTCGCTGATTTGTTCAGAAAGCTTTTGAGAATAACCTGTTTCAAGTTCAGCGATTTCTTCATCCAGACGGGCTAGGGCTTTCTCGCGCGCCTCTTCATCCACATACGTGACAATATACTGGGCAAAATAAAGCACCCGGTCCAGGTTGCGGCGGGAGATATCCAGCAGCTGGCCCAGGTACGAAGGGATCCGGCGTGTATACCAGACATGCGCCACCGGGGCAGCCAATTCAATATGCCCCATGCGTTCTCGGCGCACTGAGGAACGGGTCACCTCAACGCCGCACTTATCACAAACGATCCCTTTATAACGAATATTCTTGTACTTACCGCAGTAACACTGCCAGTCTCGTTGAGGTCCAAAAATGGCCTCACAGAACAGGCCGTCCTTTTCCGGCCGCAGCCGGCGGTAGTTGATTGTCTCGGGTTTTTGCACCTCACCATAAGACCAGCTTTTAATCGTCTCTGGCGACGCAAGACTTACCCTCAATGCCCGCAATCCCTTTGCTTCCATACTAATTATGCCTCCTGAAGACAACAATTTCTGAGGTCCGGTATTGGCTTAATTTGTGCTTTGCTTTCCCCGCGATGCCGATAAGCAACCGTTTCATATCATTCCTGATCAGTATTTATCTAAGTTTAGGGCAGGCATATTTCGAACAAATGTGCTATAAAAGACACAAAACGAAGCAAGCATATGAAGACCACTCTCCAAACGCTCGCTTAATTGATTTAGTTCTAATGGCTTGTTGCTTGCCCAGATTGAGAATTATACCGAAAATCAGGCGTTTAAGTCAAGTAAAATTATGAAAATCCGGCCAATTTCAGAGCTTTTTAGCCAGATTCCGGCACACAAATGCAGAATTTGGAACAGCAATCCCCATTATTCAGGCTGCTTCAGCGGGATTCTCAGCGTGAAGGCGCTGCCCTCCCCCAGGCGGGTCTGCACCTGGATCGAGCCGTGGTGCCGGTCGATGATCGATTTGACAATTGCCAATCCCAGACCGCTGCTGCCATCCTTTTTCCCTGCCCTGCCCGCGCCTCGGTAGAAGCGTTCAAACAGACGGGGCTCATCAACTGGCGCAATTCCAGAACCGGTATCCTCAACCCGGATAGCCACCAGGGCATCTTGCTCGAAACGCACCGAGATCTTCACATCCCCACCCGGGTGGGTATATTTGATCGCATTGTCGATCACATTCTGAACCGCCTGTTCCAGCAAGGCTCGATCAGCCTGGACCATCGGCTCGGTACCAGCAGGTAAATTAACTTGATAGTTAATTCGTTTCTGAACGGCATTTAAGCGCAGGTCCTCTGCCACCTGGCGCACCAGGTCAGAAACCATCAACCATTCCAGTTTGAGATCAACTCCCGCCTCGATCCGCCCGATATCCAGCAAAGTATCAACCAAATAGTGCATGCGTTCAACACTCTCACTGATCTTCTGGACATAACGGGCCTGCTGCTCATTCAGGTCTCCCACCATGTCAAGCATCGTCGCATATCCCCGAATCGTGGTCAGCGGTGAGCGCAGATCGTGGCTCACGGTATCGACAAAATCTGATTTCATCTCATCTAGCTCCTTAAACCTAGTGATATCACTCAGCAAGCAAACACGCCCCACATTTTTCCCGCCTTCCATCACAATCGGAGAAGAAGTGACATAATAGGTGTTTTTATTCGCTAACTGCACTTCCCTGGGGACCCCACTATTCTCACCCAGGTCAGAGATCAGCAGATTCCGCAGCGCAGGTTGCTGCACTATTTTTTCCACCGGCTGACCAGCCAGGGCTTCAAGCGGGTGTCCAAGCACCTCCTGGGCTGGCGGATTGGCAAGCAAAAAGCGGTTTTGTGCATCAGTCACGATCACCGGCTCTGGCGTGGAAGCCAAAATCTCTTCCATCCGCTGGCGTCCCAATTGAGCCGAGAGATAAAGCCTGGCATTCGAGACAGCCAGCGCCGCCTGTCCGGCGATCGCCCTGATAAAACGCTTCTCATCTTCACTGAATGGATGCGCCTCATCATAGGCAATCCACAGGGCGCCGTACTGCACGCCCTCATGTTCTAACACCTCCGCCAGCAACGCCCCCGGCAGAGGATAACCCAAATTTTGCAGCCGGGCTCTTGCCGGGTTCGACAGCAAAACTTCAGGCTGCTGCATGGCCATCTTTAGAACCTGCAAATCTAAATTGCGATAGATTTTTGTGGAGGGCCCGGCCCCATACCGGGTACGCAGTTCCGCATTAAATTCCGGGGCAGCCGAATCAGAAAGCACCAATCGAGCCGAGGTCGCGCCGGTAGATAAAGCCCCTTGCAAAATCGGCGCAACTGCTGACTGCAAATCCAGCGAGGCGGCCACCCCCTTGCTGACCGTCAGCAGCTGATCCAGATCATCCATGCGCGCCTTCAGGCTGATGCGCATCCCATCCACCGCCCGGGCAAGTTTACCGACCTCATCGACATGCTCGGTTTCCAGCGCTTTGTCCAAGTCGCCTGCCGCAATTTGCCCGGCATCATCGGCAAGGCGGCTGATCTCCCTGATCACTGCCCGCACAACACGCTGCAAGAGCTTGTATAACCCAAACAGCAGCACGGCCAGCATCACCAGCAATGTGACAGACTGCTGAAGCCCGGCTTGATGGGCTACAGACAGCGGTAAGGTGGTGACCACCACCCAGGAACGGCCCGGCACAGGATAGGTATACAACAATACCTGGCGCCCATCGGTATCGGTGTATCGAGGATCAAAATAGCTCTCGGTCAGGTTGATTTCCTGAGGATAGATCGTACCAATCCGGCTTGGGTCTGGATGGTAGAGGATCAATCCCTGTTCACCCACCAACATTCCTGCCCCGCCCAGCGGAGTAAGCAGATCCAATGATTCCAAAACCGGGATAAACAACGGGTTCTCATCCAGATAGGTATGACCCATTACCACCCCAACCTGTCCCTCTGGCCGGTCAACAGAGCTGATGAATACCAGCCGTCCAATATCATCTCCCGGCTCGGGCTCCAAACTATACATTTGAAAACCAACCCCGTTTTTGGCTAAATCTATCGCCTGCTGCTCCTGCAGGGTAAATGATTGTGGGTCCACTTCTGCGAATGGATAAGCAGCCAAAACTTCTTTTTCAGCATTCAAATAGGTGAGCTGGTTAAAAAATGGCACCCGTTTCAAATAATCCACCAGCACCTCTTGCAGCAATTCAGGATCATCGGTTTCCAAGATCCGTGGATCTTCAGCAAGGCGCACGATCATATTTTGGCCGGTTTCCAGAGAGAAAGGTATCGTGGCTGCCGAGGCTTCCGCTACGTTTTCCATCTGGCTGACCAACTGCCGTTTGAACCCGTCCACCCAAAACCACCCAATCACCACCAGCAAAACACAAGAAAAGATGATCACCAGTGGCATCAGCCGGTAAACAAGGTTTGATTCAAGGCTGGCCTCAGCCGGAGAAGGCGTTTCTTTGATCTCGCCAAGCCAATACTGCGGCATGCTGAAATACAGCACCTGAGCGACAATCGCTCCCAGGATTAGAGTACCAATGAACGCCACTGCATTGGTGGGCATCTGGGCGAGTGCATAGCCCAGACGGACAACAAACGCGCCGCTGGTAATATAGACCATCGAGATCACGATCAACACCACATAGAGTAGCGAGACCAGCAATCCCGCCAGGAGCGGATGCCTCAGCAGGCGGTAAATCAGCGTGCGGTAAGTTTGCCGGATGAAAAAGCTGAACACCAGCCCGATTGAAATATTTACCACAGGCAGGAAAAGATTGTGATGATCAAAATACCCGATCACCAGCCCGGAGAGCCCTGCCAATCCCCCAGACCAGACCGGACCAAGATAGCCAGCCGCCACACACCAGGGGATCGCTGATAAGAACATCATCGCCGCGCCAGTGGGCAGCGATGTTTTGCCAGGCACCGGCATGCTATCTGTAACCGGGATATGCAGCCCAATTACCAGGCTGAAGACCAGGGTGGAGATGAACAGCAAGATCAAGATCATCATCCGCACGCGGCTAATCTTGCGGTTAAACTTCCGCCAGCGGATTGCCAGATAAAAATTTCCCGCAAGCATCAAGGAAAAGATGATCCAGCCTTCTACCCCTTGTGGATGGTCAAAATATCCCGGAGCGCTGAAAATCTGATCAATGAAACGCATAGTATCACCCCAACGCAAATCCTATTCACGAAGCGTTGATCTGAACTGTGATTATAGCATTCAGGTGCTTTTCATGCACAAATAACGGCAAGGCAAGGCGGTTAGAACAAATCGCAGTCCGTAGCCCCCCCAGCCAACCCCACCCTAAGATTCTGGATAACTCTTCACCTGCCCGGCATAAACGCCGTGATATTCCTCCGGCAGCATGGAGGCAATCCGCAGCATGATCTCATCAGCCCATCTCTGGCGCGCCTCTCGGCGCTCCTCCCCCTTCCCGCCGATCTCCGGGATGATGAACGGTTCCCCGATACGCATCTCCAATACCGGGCGCTTGAACTTGAGCGCCTGATTGAGTGAATCGTTACGCGTCCCCAGAATGGCTACCGGCAAAACCGGCACTTTCGCCCGGTCGATCAGATAAGCAATCCCAGGTTTTGCCCGGCGCATCCCCGGCGTATTCGAACGCCCGCCTTCAGGTGCGATCAACACCGGGCGGCCCGAGGTTAACACATTGATTGTCGTCTCGATCACCTGGCGGTCGTATTCCCCCCGCCTCACAGGGATCGCGCCAAAAATGCGCGGGAAAATTCCAGTGTACCGCCGATCCCAAACATCATGCCCAGCCAATGCCTCCGGAATCTCCGGCCAAAAGGACATCAGCAGCGGTGGTTCATAATGAGAGACATGGTTAGACGCAATCACATAAGCTTCACCTACCGGCACATGCTCTAAACCAGAAATTTTCACCTTGAAGAGCAGCTTAAAAATTACCTGGATGACCATTCGCAGCACGCGCCGCTTCAGCGTCTGCACTCGGGAAACGGTGAACACCTCGGTCATGCCAATCCCGCTTCCCTTACCAACTGCATGATCGCCTCAAAGACCTCTTCGATGCTCATCTGATCAGAATTGATCACCACTGCATCCTCCGCGGCACAAAGCGGGGCCACCTCCCGGCTCGAATCAATCTGATCGCGCTTCTGCACAATCGAGAGCACCTGCTCAAAATCTGATTCCTCGCCGCGTTCAATTCGCTCATGATGCCGGCGCCCAGCCCGTTCCTCGGCAGAAGCATCCAGATAGATTTTCAAAATCGCATCCGGCATCACCACGGTTCCGATATCACGCCCCACCATAATCACCCGACCGCGCACTCCGATCTTGCGCTGCTGGGCAGTTAAGGCAGACCGGACACCCGCATAGGTGGAAACCTCGGATACATTGGCATCCACTTCTGGGGTGCGAATATCCCAGGTTTTATCCACGCCATCAATCAGGATATCATTCAGACGGCCATCTTCAATCGAGGGGGGCTGCACATCAATCTGGGTCTCTTCTGCCAGTTTAGTGCACCCCAGCTCATCAAAAACAGAAACTCCGGCCTCCAGGGCTGCCAGGGTTATTGCCCGGTACATCACACCTGTATCAAAAAAGAGGTATCCCAGCTCTCTGGCCACCAACTGCCCCGCAGTAGATTTTCCGGAAGCTGCCGGGCCATCCACAGCGATTGTATTCACGCGCAAATCGTCACTCATCAAGTTTCTCTTTCAGATTGGAACTTCAAAGCTGTATTTTACTCTACTGGTGCAAGTTCATACAATGGGAAACGATCCGCCCTTGTCCACAGGTATGCCCAATCCTTTTCCACCGGGGCCTGGCGGTAAACCAGCCAGCGGCCAAAATCAGGCGGTACCACCTGATTGCTCCAGGCGCGTTCAAGTTGTAACACAAAATGCTGGCCGCCATACAGATCGCCGTTATCCCCCTCTATGAACCCAAGATTTTGATTCAGAATGACATCCGGCAGATCACCGGCAGCAAGCTGGGGACTATAAACCGCATTAGGAAAACCTCGCAGCAGCCAGTCCACCAGGCGAGAATCAATCTGGTACACCATTTCCAGCTCATACTTGGTTCCGGTGATCTGCACAGAAGCTTCTTCAATTGCATCCATTAATTCCTCTGTGTAGCCGACAGACGGCCCCTGCACCCAAAGTTCGGCAGCCAATTCTTCCGGCGGGGCTGAAAATCCCCAGGCCGCCATAAGCCCATAGAAAAACAGAAAGAATCCCACTCCCCAAACTGCCCCGCGGATGGCCGCATCTTCAGTCCAACCCCAGGAGATCAAAGCGATCATCACCGCGATCAGCACCGGGATCAGGATCGTCACCAGCAAACGCACAAAATATGCCCGGGAAACCGGGTCAATCCTGATCAACTCCCAAAGGCTGACACCATCGGGACGCACCAGGCCAATTTCCGTAGTAAGCTGGGCGAGATTCATCCACCAATACACCAGTAAAACCAAATAGAATACCGCCCCGCCCCACACCAGCATGCCGTCAGGCTCTTCGGGTAGAGAGAGATACTCCCCCACAAACTGGCCTGCCAAAAGCCAAAGCGGCACGGCTGCCCAGATCAGCATCCAGGCCTGGCGAGCCGAGTAGAGCAGAATCAACCCGATGATCACCAGGAATAGCACCGTCAGCAAGATATTGACTGCCTCGCTGTTCCTGGCCCGGTTGAGCCACAAGAAGGCAGCAAACAGCAATCCCAGCGGCTGATAGACGATCAACTCAAATAAAACTGCAAGGGGTTGCTGTGCGCCGGCGGAACTAAACCAGCCAGCGAAATAATCCGCAACAGCCTGCGCCAGGGCCGCCAGTCCCTGAAGTTCAAGGGCAAACAAGGTTCCCACTGAAACAAGTGCAATCCCAACCCCCCCAAGGATCAAATTGCGCTCCTCAGACTCAATCTGCAGCTTCAGCTTGAAATCGGTTGCAAATCGGATCACCAGCCAGGCAGCCAGCACAGAAACAAGCCCAAATACAAAAGAAATCCCAGAGAGAAGCAGCAAACCGGCAAAGAAACCCGCCACAAGTGGGCGCTTGCGCTGCCAGAAGAAGACCGCCAGCCCTAAAAATCCAAGCGCCATGGCCGGACTGCCTGCCTGACGAGAAACTGCCACCGAGATCGGGTCCAGCGCCAGACCAAACGCTGCCACGAGAGCCGCGCGCGGGTCAACAAATTCACGCACAATGTACGGCAGCAAGACCACAAAACTGCCCGCCAGCGCGGGAAGCAACCGGGCGAGGACTTCACCACTGCCGAACAAGTAGAACAGCAAACCGGTCAATTGGATGTAAGCCGGATGGCCCAGCATTTGAAGTTCGTCTCCCTGCGCCACCTGGAATGCTTGCAAGGCATATCCCGCTTCTAATTCGGAGAGATGGTGCTGTCCTAGGGCAGCAAGACGCATGACCAATGCGATCACAAAGGCCAATAAATAGAGCAGCTGCTCAAGCGTGGGCGACCAACCTCTCTTAAACTCTGTTTTCACTTCCATCGGCATATCCTATCGTGTAACCAAGCCCTCTCACTCACCCGGCACGCCAGTGTGGTAGATCGTGATGCTGCCCTGCTGGAATACCGCTGGTAGGTTGCGGGTGAATTTGTCTTCATCCAGGGCGTAGGTGCTTCTTTCAAGATTGCCAACCACAATATAAGTAATCTTGTACTCATCAATGATCCGTGAAGCATCCTGCCAGGAAGCAGTTTGGTAAAGACGCTCGATATCCAACTGGCGGGAACCCATTTCTTCATCTCCGCCGCGCCATTGGCCTTCATGACCGACCCAACCCAACACCGCCGGCTGGCCGGAGTTCATCGAGATGCGGGCAAAGTGAGTGTAGCTGCCTCCCTGAGGATGGATTGCCTCTGCCAAAGTGCCAGTCGGAGCTTGAATCAGCCATTCCACCGCAGCCTGTTCCTCAGCGCTGAGATAATAGTTATTCGCCGTGCCGTCAAGTTCCAGTTTGGCATCCGGGTTGGACAAAAATGTGGAGACCCGGGTGTGGATGCCCATCGCCGGATAGGTCAGCCCTACCAGCAAGGCGATCACAAACACTGCCGGATAAATCTTCCCGCTAAGCCTCTTTTGGGGCGCCTGGAACATCACCGCACTTCCATACGCAGCCGCCAGCGCCCACAAAATCCAGCCCTGATAATAGAACTTGAAGACCGTATTCATCCGGGTTTGGAACAAGTCTCGCAGGTAAACAAACTCCGGCACAATCACCAACAAACTGCCCACCACAATCATGACGACAACAAATCGGTGCGGGGCAGGCAGGCTTTGATTGGCTTCCGCATCTCCGGCATTCGATTCCGGCCAGACCGCCCTCAAGGCCAACCCCAGCAAACTGGTAAGGGTGATTAAGCTGAAAATTGATGCCCGGCGCCGGTTAATTCCTTCGCCCAGAAGTTCCGCCAAATTAGAGACCCCATGCATCTGTAAGAATGGACGAACTTCTGCCCCCCCAATGATCACGGTCTGGTTGGCAAGCAGATTGGCAAGCAGCAGTGAAACTCCAAACAAGAGCAGCACCCCAGCCATTGCCAGCCCTACCCCTTTAACCACGCTGCCTGGCTTCTTGCGGCCGCCAGCCAGGTAGAAGAGAAACGAGAATAACGGCAGGAACAAAGTGCCAAACATGATCCAAAGGTGGATGCCGCGGGTCGGGTTGATCACATTCGGCAAAATCCCGCCAGCCTGGGAGGAGAAACTGATGTAAAACGGTAGATAAGCGACCACCCCAAACAACCCAAAGGCCAGGATAATCACCCCAAACTCCAGCAGGCGGTCCAGCGCCCAGCCCTCCCGCTCAGACTTGCGCAGCAGATGAGCGCTTGCAAAGACCACCACATACCAGGGGAAGTCCCATACATTCAAGAAGCCCAAACCACCAAAGATGACTACCCCCAGCAAAAAGGTCTCGCTGCGGAATAAATAATCGAACCGGAACAATCGAAAGCGGCGGTCTTCTTCCGGAACAGGCTGCAGGAACATATTCAGGCTGAAAGCCAGGGCCAGCATCACAAACGGGATCACCAACACATGCGGGTGCAGGTCTCCGAGCAGGAACGAGAAGAATGGGAACTCGTCAATCACCTCGCGGAAGTTTCCGTAGAAATCAAAATCGGCTACCACCCGGGAAGCCCGCCACCACCACCAGTGGCGCAGCTGGCCGGGAGCCGTATTCTCTGGCGGGGGCATTTTGAGGTTATCCAGATTGACCCAGGACCAGAAAGCTGACCTCCAAACACCATCTGGCAACTGCTGCCAGAATACGCCGCGCCCGTGGATGAATTCCAGGAAGCCCTCCACATTGCTGAGAATGAAGACAAACACCGGCCCCAGAAGGGGAAGCGCAACCAGGTTCGGTTTGCGCTCATCCGGCAGAGCTGCCAGCAGGTTGTGCAAAATTCCGTAAGCCCCAGCCGCCCCCAGGGCGAACACCAAAGATAGACCCAGATTGAACGCCACACCACCGCTGACCCCGGTAACCTTGGCCAGCATAGCTACGAGGACATAGCCGAAGTAATAATATGAGATGGCATAATCTGCCAGCCAGGGGTCCAGCGGTGGCATCTGTGGGGAGCGCAGGATCGCATTGATGAAGGCCAGTTCCATTGGCTTTTCCGTACCGAGGATGGCCGGCTCCATGCCGCGAAAGATCAGCAGGAAGACAAAGCTGAGCACAAAGACAATCTCTACAGCCATCAGGGTTTTGCGTTTCTCCTCCAGCCAGGTTTTAAATGCTGCTTTGTCCACCTTGCGCCAGGCCAGATAGCTGCCTGCGGCCACGATTAACAGCGCAGCCACAATCCCGCCGGTGGTATTGACCAGGATTCCCAGTGAGCTCAGCAGCCAGAAAATGTACCCCCACAATAGCAAACCCAGCGCCCGGCTGACAGCAAAACCGCGGTCTGGGAGCCCGGGAAAGAAGCGGAAGGCCAGCGGAAATACCCCCACCCCAACCGCACTGACCAACAAATACCAAAAAACCGGCGCTAACCAGATCATAGGGGCTTACTCTCCCATCCGATCATAAAGCACTCCATCCCGCACCTCGTAGATCACGGTCTCTTCATTGCGAAAGACCTCCTGCCACAGGTCGCCATTCCAGCGCTCGAATTTATCCAGCCCGACGCCAGGGTAGTAATTGCGCTCCAACTGGCCGAGGATGATGTAATCCACCTGGTATTCCCGCAGGAATTCCTCGGTGAGGGTGCGGTCATCCATCAGGTAAAACATACGGATGGCTTCCTGCCGCCCTGGAATGCGGGTCACCTGGCTGAAACCGCGCTGCTGTGTCTGGTGCCAGTCCCAGCCCAATACCGTGGGTAAACCGGTATAGATGCTGAAGCGGCTTCCCCAACGATACAGCGGTGTATTGGCCTCCACAATCACCGGGGTACCGGTGATATTCTCCTGCGCCCAGCGGATAGCCTCATATTCTTCATCCAGCTGCACCACGCCGCCCTCATCCGGATACTCAGAGGTAATCATAAAAGCCATCCCGTCCAGGGTATGCGGTGCTTGCGCCGACATGCGGTCCTGGACCTTAGTCATCGTCGCGGTCAGCGGGAACATGAATGCACCCAGCGCCAGCAAAGCCAACCCGATCCGCCAGGCAGACTGCCAGCCCTCCTGCCAGCGGCGCATTTCAGTCAGCGTCCAGCCAAAAGCGGCTGCGCTGCTGGCCCCAAACAACACCCAGGCCTGCAGGTAAAATTTAAAAACCGTGTTCATCCGCCCAATATCACCAGAGAGCACCACCACCTCGACCAGCATCGTCAGGAACAGGGCGGTCCCGGTCATAAAGAGCACCATCCGTTTGCTGTCGCTGGCACCTTTGCGGAAAAGCAGCACCGCTGTCCAAACCGCCAGCGGCATGGCGACCAAGTGAATGCGCACCTTGAGCCAGACTGCCATCACCAGCATAGCCAGTAATATCAGCCCGCCTCCAGCATAGATCAAGGCGCGATACGGTTCAAGGCGGCGTAAAGCAGAGAGCGGGGTGGCCGCCATCCACTGGCGGGTTTCCCAGCCCATCCAGAAAACTAAAATGAACAAGAACAGCCCCCAATGCACAAAATAGGAGCTGATCGGGGTATGTGTGCCGCGCCACAGCATCACCTGACTATAAGGCATCCCATACCAGCGGGCAAAGGGTTGATAGAGAAGGAAAGTGAGCACCATCAGGATCAGCGAACCGCCGATTGCCTGCCCCCACTTCCATTGGGCAGCATTCAAACGCATTGGCGGCGATTCGCCCCCATAGCGGAAGGCCGCAAAAATCACCGCCACTCCACCCAGGGCCAGATATGCAGGCAGGTCCCAGGTATTGGTTGGGCGCAGCGCACCAATCGAAACCCCGGCAAAGGCGAAACTCCACACCACTTGCCAGCGGCGGCTGCCCTGCCAGGCTTTGGAGAACACGACTGCCATCACCCAGGCCAGCGCCAGGAAGACCAGGGCCAATGACATGAAATGGGCGTGCAAGTCAGCGTAGATGGTGGTGAACCAGGGAAACTCGGTGATCGGTTCCGGTTCATTCAGTGCGGGGATCACCCGGCTGGGCTGCCAGTAAAACTCTGCCATCCCGTAGGGTAAACCCGTGCCCTTCAGCAGCTGCCCAAACCCTGAGAACGTCCAGCCAACTTTGGTGAAAAATGCCGCTTCCCGGCTGAAATCGCCTTGGGCTGCCAGCCGCTGGAAGCCTTCAATGATCATCCGGATGGTACCTAGATTGCCCAGGAAGGCTGTGATCAGCCCTCCAGCAATGCCCACCAGCCAGGCTGGGATTATGGTCTTCTGAGCAGGGTGATCCCGATCCGCCTCCCATTTACGGTACAGGTTCCCGGCAGCCGAATATGCCCCGGTGAAGATCATGGCAAACAGGGTCGGCAGGATGATGTTGTAAGCCAGAGCGGGTACAATCCCAAGCATCTTGACCAGCGTGCCGACAAACACAAATCCAAAATAATAGTAGTTGATATAACCGCCGGCATACCAGGGATCGTAGGCCGGGAAAGACACTGTCTTGAGGATCGCATTGAAGTAGGCGAAATCCATCGGTTTCTCACCGCCCTTGTAGGGGTGCCACAGGTCAGGGTTGCCGTAGCGCACCAGCAGCACGAGCAGAAAAGCAGCCAGGAAGACCACTTCCACCCGCAGGAACTCCCGCCAGCGAGCCCGCAAAAGCCGCGTAAGCTCATCCCGCTGCACAACAGCCTGCCAGATGCCCAGGGCAGACAAAAGCAGGAAGACACCCGCAATCACCGGTTTGGTGTACCCCAATCCCACAGACCCGGCCAGCCAGCTCAGATAAGCCAGCAGCAGCATCCCGGCAGTGCGCACCAGCGGGTAACCGTTATCCGGCAGTCCCGGGAGCGCTTTTCGCACCAGCGGGAAGACCGCCCAACCCAACACAGTCAGCGCCAGATACCAGAGCGCCACCGCCCCTATCCCGGAACGGTTGTACCAGGCATCGGAATCAAACAACTCAGACCAGGTGCCAGCCTCGCGCTGCCGGGCACGCGCCGGCTCTGATAGCAGCAGCGATTTAAATTCGCCTGCCTGCTTGGGCGTCAGCCGGATGACGTTATCAAAATCTACCTGGCTTAAAATCTCCGTTACGGCTGCATGGTCATAGCCGGCCTGCTTCTTGAAGACAAACACCTTGGGGTGGTCGTAAACAGTGAAAGCCTCCTCAGCAAACTGGTCGTTGATCCGCAGCCCCGCAAATTCCGGATCAGACTGGAAGGTCCGGATCAATTCAAAGCCCAGGTTGCCCTCAAACATCCCCGGTTCAGCCACGTTATAGCACCATTCAATCGTGCGCTCCTCCGGGCAGCCCAGCAGATTTCGGTAATAGACCACATTCAGCGGATAGCGTTCCGGGATGCGGGTGGTGCTGGCCCACTGCCGGCTGGAGGAGATCGTCAGGTATTCGGAGGTCTCCAACAGATAAAGGAAGCGTGCCAGCTTATCCGGGTTGGCGTCATTGTACATATCAAAGCCCATATCGGGCGGGTAAATGCCGCCGTAGCCGTTATACCCACCGGTGGGCATCGGCAAACCATCATCCCATGAACCTTCATTTGCTAGGGTTGCCCCCTGGAAAGTGGCCGAACCGCCTTCGGTGAGATTCTCAATCCGCAAATGGTAGAGGGTTCCCGACTCCAGCAGTAGGGAATCCTCCAATTCAAAAATACCGCCCTCACGGCTGACGCCGTCTGCCAGCCCGGAGATTGCCACTGGCGCGGAGACCGTCGGGCGGGAAAACTCTGGATCGGTATCCAACAAAATGCGGAAAACCTGCTCATCAGGCAGACTTGATTCTCCCTGAGTCAGGGTGAGGCTCACATCCAAAAGAGAGACGGTCTCCACCGTAGTGAAGGAATATGAATGCACATTGCCCCCCGCCTGCAATTCAACCGGCTCCTGCGTCAACGGCAGGCGCATCGTCCCCGAGACGCCTTCCAGCCGGAGACTGCCTGTTTCCAATCTTACCGGCGTATCGCCTGAGAACAAACCGATTTCGAGGACATAATACCGGTCTCCCGGCAGGATGGCTTTATTCTCGTCAATGAAAGCCAGTTCCAGCAGCCCGTCAGGAGTATCAAATGCCGCCTGCTGGCTCTGGGCATAAACCGGCAGACCAACACCTCCAGCCTCAGATAAAGTCACTGCCACCACCTGCTCTCCGCCGCCAGTGAAGACATCCTTATACGCCACCTGGCGCAGCAACCCGTTCTGTTTTGGCATAAAACTGGTGGTATAAGCGGTCTGGTAGGCAATAATTTGCCCGTACGGCAGCGGCAGGGGCTGAGAATAGACCCCTTCTTCGGTTTCGATCTGCAAATTCAACGGGCCAGGCACATTGTGGAAGATCCAGTCCGAAGCTGCCACCCGGGTGATCGGGCGAGTGTAAATCCCGGCAAAAGCCACCGCCCACCAGGCAGTCAGCAATATTGAGCCCACTCCAACCACCGCCGCGCCAATCTGCCAGATTCGTTTTGCCCTGGCCGCTTTACCAGCCCAATCGCACAGACTCACCACTGCCCAGCCGGCAAAGATTGCCAGCACCGGGTACACCAGAATCTGGTAGCGCATCGTTGGGTTGAAGGCCATTGACTGCCATCCGAAATAAAACGCCGTCCAAACCCACATCACCAAAAATTGTCGCCACCGCCCTTTTAACATCTGCCAGCCGGCAACCAGGAACCCGCCCCAAGCCATCACAGACATCGGGACACCCATGCCCCACAAGACCATATTCTGAAACGAAAACCACAACGGGCGCCGGGCCCACTGGATAGACGGCGGCCAGTCAAAATCGCCGTTGGTCTGGCGCATCAGCTCCCTGATATTATCCACCCATTTGGGGTTCGGGATGACACCCAAGAAACCGGGGCCGCTGAAGGCATACGGCTGGAAAATGCGGAAGGTTACCAGGCTGACCAACGCCGCCACGATCAGGTATCCAGACGCATGCCAGGCCGCGTCAAACTGTTCGCCCCGGTCCAGCCTCGAGATCCGCACCCAGACTGCCAGCGGGAGCACGAGCGCAACCGGCACCGTGTTGATTTTTGAGGCGACCGCCATCCCCAGGGCTATCCCAAAAAGAACAAACAACCAGGGTTTGAATACCGGTCCCCGGTCCGGGTTCTCTTCGGTTGCCAGCCGAACAGCCAAATACACCGCCAACATACTGAACAAGGTCAGGTAAGTATCGACAGCAAAGAAATGAGAAATCTGGATCTGCAGCACAGTGAAAGTGCTGAAAGCACCCGCCGCCAGCCCTACCCGGCGGTCAAAGGCGCGCGAGGCAGTCAGGTAAACCAGCAGCACGACAAACAGGTCGGCAATCGCCGAAAGCTGCCGCCCGATGATCATCATCTCCGAATAACCGATCTGCCCTAACCACTCCGAAACATAACGGACCAGGAAGATCGGCAGGGTCCCATAGACAAAGAAGTTGTATCCCACGTTATGAGGGTTCAGGGTTGAATTGGCAGTGTCCCAATACTCGCCGAAGGTCTTCACGGTTGAGAGGGCGGTTTCCACATTGACCAGATGGCGCTCATCGGGATGCAGGTAATTTTCCGAAGCCCAGTCAATCCCCGAGAGCCGCAGCACCGCCCCGGCCACCAGCAGCAGGAGCATGACCACATCATAGATCAGGTCCCGGCGGGAAGATATTCTTGTCGCAGCCCTGGCAGGTGAGTTGGCTAGTTTCAATGTTGATTCTTGATCACTCATAAATGTTCGCTCTTGTCAGGGAATTGAATAGATGATGAAACTTTGCTCCGGAGTCCTGGCTGGGTACAAAGCAAATGACCCTTCAGGGTACAAGACTTGCAGTTTCTCCAGCCCGGTCTGGTCATCCAGCTTAACCAGGAACAGCTTTGGAGATTCTACCAGCAAAGTTTCTTCCAAATCTTCTTCCCAGATCGCAAAATCCCTGGTCGGGAACCCGGCATTGATCCCCACCAAGCGGGTATCGACCCAATGCGGGAAGGCCACCACCCAGGCCTGGTCGGGCGACCCAACGGTACCGGTAAATTGGGCAATCACTTCACCCAATTCAGAAGTGTTTTTAGCGTTGGGGACATAATGGGAAGGAAAAGTATTGAAGGTCAGAAGGTAGTTCTGCCCAATGGCGATCAGGACCAGCCCAATACCCAGCACTGTTGCCAGCCTGAACCCGAATTTTCCCCCCACCCGTTGGCGCACGGCCCGCAGGACGGCTTCAATCCCCATCGCCGCCAGGATGAAGACCACCACCGCAGCCCCGCCCGCCCGGTTGGGTGCCGGGTTCTCATGCGGATAAGCAAGGGAAAGGGTTGAAGGCAGCATCAGGATCGGGATGCCCCACAGAAGCAGCCCATCTTCCCAGCGCCCTTGGCGAACGTACCGCCCAACCACCAGGGCAACACCCAAAATCAGCGCCGCGCCGGAGACGATCTCCAGGCTGGGGGCCTGCACAATCGTATTCACCCAGATATCGCCGCTGTCCCAGTTAAACATCAAGAGGCCGTCCCACACATTTTTTAAGAAAACGCCGGCCAGCGACCATCCTTGCGCCATCTGATCGCCGGCTTCAACAGCTGTCAGGCGCGAGGCCATGCGCTGGTTAAAGATTTCCGGCGCCTGAACCCAGACCCGCAGTAAAGGCAGGAAAACGGTCAGGGAAACAAAAGCCACGATCCCCAGCCAGACAAAAGCCCGGTCAAAGCGCGCCCTCTCTCGCCGCTGGAGCCAGTACAACACAAACACGACCACTACCAGCACCGGCACGGCCCGGAATGGGCTGTATCCATGTAAGCCGATGCCGAGGAACATCCCGCTGAGGATGAAGTAATGCCGCTTGCCGGTGCGCAGGCCGCGCACCAGATAATAAATAGTGGGGGCAGCAAAAGCCGGATAGAGGATAAAACGCAGCGCCACCCTGGCCAGGATATTCGGCCAATAGGACACCCCGGTCAGCAGCATGGCCAGCAGACCAACGTTTTTATTGCCTAACTCCCTGCCCAGCAAATACATATACGGCAGCATGAAAATTCCGAAGAAGATCGTGCCGATCTTCATGCTCAAAAACGAGATTCCAGTGCCGAACAACCGGATCGTCCAGGCAATTAGATGAAACTGCAACCCCTCACGCCCGGTATTGCGTTCAAAGAAGATTTTGGTATGCCCCTCTAGTACATCGTAGACATCCAGCAGCTTTTCAGCGTGGTCGGAGAACATCTCCGGCACCACTTCTCCCACCCTGAAAACGCGGAAGAAAACTGCCGTAATAAATGCCAGCAGCACCAATCCGGCGTGCCGGGAAAACCTGATCTCCCAATCCTCCCGCTGGAGGAAAGTTCTAATCCTCCCCAACAGCTCAGCCGGACTCAGGCGGGGCAGCCACAAAGCGTACAATACCAAACCGATTCCAACCAGCCAAAGTAAAAGGTTCAGACCAGTGTAGAGGAATTCACCGCTCTGCGGGTTCCGGGAGAAGGCAAAAAAGGCCACCAGCAGCAACAAGACCCCAGCCGCCAATGGGCGCAAACGGACTTCAAAGGCGTCCTCTGATTCTTGATCGCCGGCTGGTTCGGCCAGGACCAACTCGCCGGATGAGGCTGCCCACACCAGCAGTCCCACCGCAAGTGCGAAGAAAAATCCCCCTGCCAATGGCTGGCGCAGAGAGGGCATTAACAGGAACTGGCCCAACAGCGCTAATCCCAGCGCACCAAGAGACCTGACCGGCAGCCCTTCTGAGAGACCCATGCAGGACCTTATCACACCCTTGCTGATTTCCTCTTCTTCCACTGCCGGCACCACACCTGAAGAAAGCTCCGCAGGAATCTCAGGTGCAGGGCCGCGCCAGGGCATCAGCCGGGCACGCACATAATCCAAAACAGAGGGTTCCTGGAGTTCGGGAGAATCTTTATCAAAATCGGCCATAACATCTCGGTACCCAGGCGCGGCTATATCACAGCCTGAGTTTAATTTACAAATTTCAGATACCAGTATACACGCGGGGAGAGATTGTGTACATGCGCAGAGGGCGGGGATTTCATCCTATAGTTCAATAAACCATGGCGGCACATGGAGATATTCAAGAGGAGCATAGGAGGGGTTATTACTTCCTTCTGGCAATGTAAAACGTATAGGTCCCCAGGGGGTGCGGCTCAGTCTGAGCAAAGGGGCGGAGGACTTTCTCGATCAGAGCCAGATTCCAGTCTGACCCCGAAATCAGCCAGCGGCCCAGCAGCCATTTTGGCAGCAAACTTGGCGCGCCGAGGTAATGCCCCCATTCCAGCACGCGCATCGATTCCGGCGGGAAATAATGCCACCAGCGGTCCAGGGTAAAGCCAGATTTCTCGAGCCGCGTTTCCCATACCTCCGGCCGGTCAGCGTGTTCGGTACGGGAGATGCGCCGAAACCATTCCTGATACCAGTCTGCCAGTTTTTTCAAGCCCAGTTTTTGCAACCCCCCGGATATGGATAGTTCGGAGAAATGGCCCGGGTTCGGGCAGCAAAACACAAACGGAGCGCCAGTCTTAAGGACTCTGGCAGTCTCAGCGAGCACTTCATCCAGGTGAGGAATATGCTCAAGCACCGAATTGCTCAACGCGCTGGCAAAATATCCATCCGGGAAGGGCATCTCCGCGCCATCTGCCTGCACCCGGCCGCCGTAGGCATGCGGATATTTTTTAGACGCTGCCAGCGGCCCCCACCATGGATCCAGGCCTACATTGATCGTAAAATCAAAGGCCGCATCGGCAAAATGGCCGTCTCCACTGCCCAGATCCAGAACGGGTTCCGGGAAATCAAGGTCCTGGTAGTAGCTGGCCTCCACCGAGCGCAGCAGCGCCCGGAACCAGGGCAGGCTTTTGATCTGCGGCCAAAGAAAATCTTTGTCCTCATCGATTTCCTGAAAGGCCAGGCTCTCGTTGTCATCTTCAAATGAAAATCGGGCCACAATCCGCCGCCCTGAAAGCACCACCGGTAGCCATTCAGCGCTGTCGGCCCACATCTGATGATATGGGATTTCTTCCACCGGCACCCAGAATGGATCGACCTCATTGCTCGATTGCGGGATTCCCACCCAATCCTCCACCAGATAAACGTAAACCAGCCTGTCCCACTCAGGCTTGGAAGGGAAGGTAAAGGTGATCTTGGCTGCTCGCTCCAGATCCCCCTCTTTGATTTGGAGGCTGATCTCTTCATTCACCTCGCGCACCACAGTTTGGAACAAGGTTTCGCCGGGTTCCACCGTGCCTCCCACCCCGACGATCTTGCCAGCCCCGAACCCGATCTTTTTGCGCGCCAACAGCACCTCGGTGATGATCCCGTCCTGCTTTTTCACTGGCAGGCAGACCATATTCAGCAGCATCAGTTTTTCCTCACCAGGGATTGAAAGACCTTTTCATATTCAGCTGCAGTGGAATCTGGGGCATATTGCCGGGAAATCTCCAGCACGTCCCCTTGAAATTGACCTGGTTTTTCCAGCACCTCGCTCAGAGATTCAGCAAGGGAAGCGGCATCCTTGAGAACAAACAATTTTCCCATACCTGTCTGGATCACCGGTTGGCGCACTCCGGGCATATCACTGGCCACCACCGGGGTCCCACAGATCATCGCCTCCACCTGCACCATCCCGAAGGCCTCCGTGCTGTTGGTGCTGGGCAGCACAACCACATCACACAGATGGAAGAGAGCCGCCAGCTCATCATCGGGGATAATCCCCAAAAACTGCCAGCGGTCACCCAGGTCAGCGATCAGAGGAGCCAGCATCTCGGCATAGGCCTCCTCACCCATCACATTCTGATGCTGACCAGCATACAGCACCCGCGCCTCCGGATGGGTTGCCAATACTTCCGGCAGCGCCCGTACCAGATATTCGACCCCTTTTTCGGCCGCCAGCCGGGCAACCATCCCAATAATCTTCTCGCCAGGTTTGATCTGATACTTTTCCCGCACCTGGGCGATAAAACCAGGGGCTACCTCTTGCAGCACGACCGGCGGTGAGATCGGCCAAATCTTGCTGGCATAACGCATCAAAAAACGGCTGTGATCGGCATAATCCTGCGAGGTAGTCACTATCACATTTGCCATTCTGGCAGTCACTTCGTTCACCACGTCTGAGGCCAGATTCGCCACCCGGTTAATCAAGCCGGAGGGGAGTTCCAGATCACACTGATAGGTCATCACCACCGGGCGGCCCATCAGGCGCGCCAGTGTGGCAATCGGAGCGGCATCAAACTGGGGCACATGCAGATTGACCACATCAGCATTTCTAATCTCCTGCCAGGCCCGCAAGGGCATCGAGGGCATGATCACCCCCTTGCTGATCCGCATCATCACCGGCAACCGTACCACCCGCACTCCATGTACAATCTCCTCCTGCGGATAACTGGTATCAAACCGGGATGTCAATACCGTCACCTGATGACCGCGGGCAGCCAGGGCCCGCGCCAGCCGTTCAGAATAAATCGTCAGCCCTGAATAATGAGGGCGGTAATAGGTCAGAGCAATCAAAATCCGCATAACTAATTTTCTTCCGTATCTATCAGACCTGGGTCTGACGATTTCGGGCCGCGCCGTAAATCTCCCGCAGAGAAATCTTGGTACGCAGCAAACCGATCACCCCAAGTACGAGGATCGCCAGGATATAAATCCCATGGGTCGCCAGGGCAAAAGCCAGACCCTGGGCCGGGTTGGCAGACAGTGCTAAAAATGCGCTCCAAATAGCGGCTTCATACACGCCCAGATTGCCCGGAGTTGAGGGGGCCGCCACCCCAACCGCAGCAATCCCGACAATAAACCCAAGTTCGAGGACACCTGGATTGGGGTAAAAGTCAGGCAGCACTACCCCGTTCCACCCCAAAGTCAGCCCCCAGGTAGCGCCAATCCAGCCCAGGACGGCAATAAAGCGCCCCGGCCGCCGGAGCACCGACAGGCCCCGCAGCAGAAGGTCGATCTTCTCTTGCCCAGATTCTCTCACTTTTGGCCAGCGGTCTGAGAGACTCGCAAATAATCCCTGCACCTTTCCCGGATTGAGGACGATGGCATACAAAACGCCAAATCCACCCAAGACCAGGGCGATGGATACAAAAGCGGCAGTCCCTGCCCATCCCACCCCAGCAACAAATGGAAGTGTTCCCAGAAGCAGCATCGCCAGGAAAGCCAGGTCGAAGATGCGTTCCACCACCACAGTGGGGAAAGCTTCCCAAAAGGAAAGCGGTGTGCGCAGACCGATCACCAGCGATCGGGCCACCTCGCCTAACCTGAAAGGCAAAATCTGGTTGAATAAATAGCCAATCCCGATTGCCGAGAATGAATCAGACCATGAAACCTGCTCGCGCATCAAAACACGCCAGCCAATTGCCCGGGCGGCTAACGCCAGCACCAGCACCACAAATCCAGCGATCAGCCGCCAGATTTGCACCTGTGCAAAAGCCTCTGCTGTAGATTGAAGATCAATCTGCCAAATCAGCACAGCCACACACAATGCGCTGACCAAAATCCCTGGCAGCATCTTGCGGATGGTGTTAGCCTGCTCTTTCTCCCCTTTACCAGATTTAATCATCACCCAATTTTAAAACGGCAAGGAAGGCCTCTTGTGGGATCTCCACACTGCCAACCATTTTCATCCGTTTCTTGCCTTTCTTCTGTTTCTCCAACAACTTACGCTTGCGGGTAACATCGCCCCCGTAGCACTTGGCGAGTACATCCTTGCGCAGCGCTTTCACATTCGCCCGTGAGATCACCCGGTTGGATGCGCTGGCCTGGATCGGGACGACGAACAACTGGCGCGGGATCAGATCCTTAAGTTTGGTGATCAGCGCCTGGCCGCGGTGGTAGGCATGCTCCTTGTGAACGATCGAAGCCAGGGCATCCACCGGCTCACCATTGACCAATATCTCCAGGCGGGTCAGGTCTTCAGCCCGATATTCCTTGAAGTGGTAATCCAGGGAAGCGTATCCCCGGCTGCGGGACTTGAGTACATCAAAGAAGTCGACAATCAGCTCAGACAGCGGGATTTCGAAATTCAGCTGCACTCGATCTGAGGAAGCATACTCCTCACTGAGATACACCCCCCGGCGCTTGGTGGTCATATCCATGACTGCACCGTAGTATTCTGTGGGAGTAAAAACCTGGATCTCCATCCACGGCTCCCGGATCTCCTCAATGCTGTTCTCATCCGGAAGGGCGGCTGGAGACCCGACGCGAATAGTCTCACCTGATTTGAGCACCACCTCATACTCCACCGAGGGTGCGGTGATGATGATATCAAGGTCATATTCGCGTTCCAGCCGTTCCTGGATGATCTCCATATGGAACATGCCTAAAAACCCGCAGCGGAAGCCGAAATTAAGCGCCTGGGAAGTCTCCGCCTCAAATACCAGAGAGGCATCGTTCAACTGAAGTTTCTCCAGCGCTTCTTTTAGATCCAGGTAATCTTCGCCTTCCACCGGATAGATCCCGGCAAAGACCATCGGCTTGACCTCTTTATAACCCGGCAGGGCCGGCGGGAGGGTTTTGGCTTTGAGCGTGACGGTATCTCCCACCCGGCTCTCGGAAACGGTTTTCAGCCCGGTGGCAATGTACCCCACTTCGCCTGCCCGGATTTCCCCAGTGGCCTTCAATTGCGGGGCAAACACGCCGATCTCCACCGGGCGGAAATCGACACCGGTGGCGATCATCTGCAGGTCATCAGATTTTTGAAGGATACCGTCAACCATGCGCACATAGGCCACCACGCCTTTAAAGGAATCGTAATGCGAGTCAAATACCAGGGCGCGGGGCGGCGCATCCAGATCGCCTTTGGGCGGCGGCACGTGCTTGACGACTGCCTCGAGCACCTCGATCACGTTGCGCCCCTCTTTGGCCGAGATACGTAAAATATCCTCTTTTGGGGTGCCGATCAGATTGCCAATCTGCTCAGCCACCTCGTCCGGCTGTGCCGAGATCATATCGATCTTGTTGATCACCGGGATGATCTCCAGATCAGCTTCCAGGGCGAGGTACAGGTTGGCGATCGTTTGGGCCTCCATGCCCTGGCTGGCATCCACCACCAGGAGGGCGCCTTCGCAGGCATTCAACGCCCGGCTGACCTCGTAGCCAAAGTCCACATGACCGGGGGTGTCGATCAGGTTCAATTGATAGGTGTTACCATCTTCAGCGGTGTAATTCATCCGCACCGCCGAAGCTTTGATCGTAACGCCCTTCTCGCGCTCCAAATCCATGCTGTCCAGCACCTGATCGGTCATCTCACGGTCAGAGATGGTATTGGTCACCTGGATCATCCGGTCCGCCAGGGTGGACTTGCCGTGGTCAATGTGCGCAATGATGCAAAAGTTACGTATATGCTCAAACATAGTCGGGGGAAGTATATCAGATTTAGTAGTCAGCAGACAGTGGTCGGTAGGTAGAGGTCGACGTTCAGTTTTCAGCTGAACTAAGGGCGTTCACCAGCAACCGCTTCGTCGAAGCTCTGCGGCGGTTTCGGAAACGCCACGCACATAATCATATCATTACGCACTCAGCATAGCTGCTAACGCAGAGCAATCCCCCAACAGAACCTCAAATTCAACTAGATTTCAACTTTAGCCGGAATCTAGTGTTCTGTCAAAGGTTTTTTAAATAACCTAAGTTGCTACCTTAGTCACTACAATTTCGATCAAGGTTGACTGCCACCCCAACCCCCCGGCCCCCTTCCCCAGCAACAAGGTAGTAAATGCGATCATGATCTGATCAGGCTGTGGAAGGGGGTGGTTCGCCGGGTGGGGGGTTGAATAAATTCCTTATTCGATCTCACTATCTTATTCACTATTTCACCTTACTCAAAACAAGGGGGTAACTTGGGTTAAATAGTTGGATTGTTGATTAATGGAACACATAATACTTTGTCAAAGGCTGCCTGCAGGCGTTTTAAAAAATTAAATTTTTTATCAGCGACTTTTCTTCTAAACACCTTTTTGCTTTGACAAAGTACTAGTGCCCATCCTTAGGCTTTTCCTCTATTGGCACGATCTCAGCAATTTTCTCAACCAGGTCAATTTCCATCTTTGCCGGATACTCCAAATATGCCAGGAACTCGAGATTGCCTTTCGGACCAGTCAGCGGAGAGCGCTCCAGCCCCAGCAAACCAAAGCCCTCCTCCTGCGCAAATTGAAGGATATCGTTCAGCACCTGGCGGTGCACTTCGGGATCGCGGATCACGCCCTTGCCCTTGGCTGCCAGCTTACGCCCCGCCTCGAACTGCGGCTTGACCAGCACCACTGCTGTGCCGCCTTTCTCCGGGAACCAGTGCTTAAAGACTGGCAATAGCATCTTCAGCGAGATAAAGGAAGCATCCACGCTGACGAACTGCACCGGCTCCGGCAATGCGGCTACATGGCGGGCATTGGTGCCTTCCATCACCACCACACGCTCGTCCTGGCGCAGCTTCCAATGCAGGATCCCGCTGCCGACATCAATCGCATACACCTTGCTGGCCCCATTCTGCAGCATGCAGTCGGTGAACCCGCCGGTGGAGGCGCCGATATCGGCACACACCAGGCCGCTGAAATCCAGCCTAAAAATATCCACCGCACCAGCCAGTTTCTCTCCCCCTCTTGAAACAAACGGCGGCCCCTGGTCCACTTCCAGAGCTACATCCGGGGGATAGGAAACCGAGGGTTTGGCCACCACCTGTCCGTTGGCGCGCACCTGGCCGGCCATCACCAGACGCTGGGCCATCGAGCGGCTGACAGCCAGCCCGCGCTCTACCAGGAGCACATCGACGCGGAATTTCTTCATGGGTTGATTGTATCAGGGAATGCAATCCCTAACCCAACCTCACCCCGGCATTTGTAATACCAGCCTTCTGGTTAACTGCGCCTCTCCTTCCAGAAAGAGAGGCGCAGACAATGCTTGCATTCTCGGGGTGAGGTCGTTCAACCCAGCAGCCCCAGCACCGAAAAATAATGCGCCGCGCTGCCGCCCATCACAAACAGGTGCCAGATCGCATGATTATAGGGCAGCTTGCGCCACAGGTAGAAGATCACCCCCACCGTGTAGCTGACCCCGCCGACCAGCAGCCACACCAGGCTGGCACTGCTGATAGCTCCCCATAATTGGCGTCCCGCCAGGATCACCATCCAGCCCATGGCCAAATAAAGGACCACCGAAGCCTTGCGTAATTGAGGCAGCAGCCCCAGACTGATCGTCAGGCCGAAGATGGTCAGCCCCCAGATCAGCGCAAACAGCCACCAGCCGGTCGGGCCGCGCAAATTGTTCAGCAAAAAGGGTGTGTAGGTGCCTGCGATCAGGATATAAATGGCTGAGCGGTCAAATATATTCAAGCCTTCCTTCCAGGCGGTCACCGGGATGCCGTGATACAGCGTAGAGGCCAGGTAAAGCAAGATCAGCGAGACGCCGTACACGATAAAGCTGACCAGATGCCAGCTCGTGCCAAAATTGATCGCCTGGGTGATCAGATAAACCAGGCCGGCAATACTCAACACCGCCCCAATCCCGTGCGTGATACTATTGATCAACTCCTCTCCTTTCGAATACTGCCCTTTCTCCAATTTATGATACGGCTGTGCCATGTCAGACTCCTTTTATTTTCTTAAGTATAACCAGAAACTTACAACCTGATCATAAATGCTTCCGAAGGGGGTTTCAACAGGTTGTAGATTAATCCACTTTTTGAACTGCTTGACACCAGGTCGCTCCCATGCTAAATGATAAACCTTAAATAATTGACAGCCCTCCATATTTCTGGTAACTGCCAATTCTTAAAACCTTAGATTCCCGCATTAGCGGGAACGACAGCACCCCCACCAAAGCACCTTTGGTCTTTCCACAATTCATCCGGCAGGAATCAACGACCTTTTGCGGTGAATTTAATTCTTATCCTCAACACCCAACCCCCCTCCTGACGCTGTTCGGCATCCTCTGAGCTTGACCCCAAAAAGTGGCGGGCAATCATTACCAAGTGGCTCTGCATTTTTCCAAATCTCTCGGTGCCTAAGTGCCTATGTGCCTGTTCCCTGCATCCCCAATCCCTGTTCCCTCGCTGCCTAATCCTTGGTTTTATGCTATCATTTCACTATGCTCAAAGCCCTGTTCATCGCTATGCGCCCCCGCCAGTGGGTCAAGAACATTTTCATCTTCGCCCCATTGGTGTTTGATAAAAAACTCACCGATTTGCCCGCCTTGATGATCACCTTTGCCGGGGCAGTCCTTTTCAGTATGGTGGCCAGTTCTATCTACCTGCTCAACGATATTGCGGATCTAAAAGCCGACCGCCAGCACCACCGCAAAAAACTCAGGCCGATCGCTTCAGGGGCATTGCCCATCTCAGCGGCCCGCGCCAGCGCCCTGGTCCTATTAATCACCAGCCTGGTCCTGGCTTTCCTGATCTCGCCCGCCTTCTTCCTTGTCTGCCTGGTTTATTTCATTTTAAACCTTTCATATTCGCTGTGGCTCAAACATATCGTCGTGCTGGATGTGATGCTGCTCTCTAGCTTTTATGTCCTCCGGGTGGTCGCCGGGGTGGCGATCATCGAAGTGGAACGCTTCTCCCCCTGGCTGTACCTGGCAGCCTCTTCAGTCGCCCTGGTGATGGGGATTGGGAAACGGCGGGCCGAATTGCTCAAAGCCCAGGGTGATGAAAACAACACCCGCAAAGTCTTACAAAATTACACGCTGCCCTATCTGGATAACCTGTTGATGATCGTCATCACGATTACGATCATGACCTACAGCCTGTATACCTTTGTGGCCCCCAACCTGCCCGAATCCCAGATCACCATGCTCACGATCCCCTTTGTGATCTTTGGTGTATTTCGTTATTTATATTTGCTCCAGGTTGAGGGCCATGGAGAAGCCCCAGAGGAGATTGTCCTCAGTGATTTCCCCTTCATTGTAAATATCCTCATCTGGGGGCTGTCAATCATCGCAATTTTTTACCTCCTCTAAGATGCCCGCCTACACTGCTTCCGCCCCTGGTAAGGTCATCCTGTTTGGCGAACATGCCGTGGTTTATGGGCAGCCGGCAATTGCCGTCCCGGTTTTGGACGTGCAGGCCAAAGCGATCATCCGCGCCCGCCCCACAGGTGAGGGCATCAACTTGATTGCACCCGAGATTTCCCTCCACAACCAGTACAAACACCTGCCGCTGGATGACGCTATTGCCCTCGCCATCAGGCTGACCCTGGATCAACTTAAAGTTCCGGAACTACCCGCCTGCACCCTGATCATCTCCTCCACCATTCCGCTGGCGGCAGGTTTAGGGTCTGGGGCCGCGGTGTCGGTCGCCATCATCAGAGCAGTTTCCCGTTTCCTCGGCCATCTGCTGCCAGATGAAACTGTCAACAAGCTGGCTTTTGAGGTGGAAAAACTCCATCACGGCACACCATCAGGGATCGACAACACCGTAATCACCTTCAGCAAACCGGTATATTTTGTCAAAGGAGAGCCGATCGCCATGCTGGAGATCAAGCTCCCCTTCATGCTGGTGATCGGCGATACCGGGGTCATTTGCCCCACATCAGTCACAGTCAGAGATGTGCGCGCCGCCTATGATGCTGACCCGGGGCGGTACGAAACCTATTTTGATCTGTGCGGCAGGATCGCAGGCAAGGCGGCATCCTCGATCAGAGATAAACGCAACCCCGCCCTGGGCCCACTGATGAACGATAACCACCAGGTGTTGCAGCAGATCGGTGTTTCTTCTCCGGAACTGGACACCCTGGTAGACGCTGCCCGGAATGCTGGCGCATTGGGGGCAAAACTCTCCGGAGGTGGGCGCGGCGGGAATATGATCGCCCTGGTAGAACCGCATACCGCCGAAAATGTGGCAGCCGCCCTGAGAGAAGCCGGTGCGGTCAACACCATCATCACCACTGTGCGGTGAGGCGCCAAAATGACCAATTCTCCCCCCCTCACCTTTCTCAAGCTCGGCGGTTCGCTGATCACCGACAAGCACACACCCAGCACCGCCCTGCCAGGGCGAATCCGGCAGCTTAGCGGTGAGATCGCAGAATTTAAAGCACAATCCCCCGCTGCAAAGCTGCTTCTGGGGCACGGCTCCGGCTCCTTCGGGCATGTCCCCGGCAAGAAATTCGGCACCCGTGAAGGCGTGCACACACCTGATCAATGGCGCGGATTTGCCGAGGTCTGGCGGCAGGCCAAAACCCTGAACCAGATCGTGGCAGACGGGCTGCATCAAGCCGGGCTGCCGGCAGTCGTATTCCCGGCAGTCAGCAGCGCCGCAGCCGCGGACGGGCAGATCACACATTGGGATCTCTCCCCAATCCAGCAAGCATTGGAGCATGGATTGCTGCCGGTTGTGTATGGCGATGTCGCCTTTGATTCAGTCCGGGGAGGGACAATTGTTTCGACCGAAAACATCTTCAACTACCTGGCCCGGGAGCTCAAACCAAACAGAATTTTGATCGCTGGCATTGAAAAAGGCGTCTGGGCAGATTTCCCTGCCTGCACCAAGATCATTGATCAGATTACCCCGGAAAATTTAGAAGCTGTCCTGCCGGATATCAGAGGATCTGCAGCCACCGATGTCACCGGCGGCATGTCCAGTAAAGTGAGAGAAATGTGCCAGCTTGCCTCACAGGTATCCGGCCTGGAGGTACATATCTTCTCAGCGCTGCAACCAGGCAGCCTGCTGGCCGCCCTCACCGGGAAACTCTCTGGTACAAAGCTAACCGGGTTTTAGGGAACTTTTCAGGCTTTATTCCATATCCTCACAGCGCAAAATGGATCGGCCATCCAAGCCAGGCAGCAGGCCAAATGAGGCGATTTCTCGAAAATCACATTCAGATCAACTGCCTGAAATCTATGGCATTCTCAAAGTCGCTTGACAACTATCGAGAAATTTATCTGCTAACTCAACCCACATCCACCAAGTTCATCAGCTATCATCCTCATGTTTTGGGGTTCTTCTATGGCGTGAGGGGGTGGGGAGTTTTTTATCATTGCCGACAATTCCTTAACTTTTCCAATTGCAAGAATAAATTCCAGGCTTTGAGAAAGCCATACCTGAAATCACTTTTCCCCTTTCCAAAATTCTTAGCTATAATGTAGAATTGTAAGACAGCCTGCAACTGTTTCAAGGCTGAAAGGATTTAACCATGATTCACAATCGAGCAAAATTGGAAAAATTAGAAGCAAAATCCGTGGCCCCGTATGGCATGAAAAGCCAGGATTCCAAAGGCCGCGCTCACCCAGACCACGAACCCGATTACCGCACCTCCTTCCAACGGGATCGAGACCGGATTCTGCATACAACTGCCTTCCGCCGCCTGGAATACAAAACCCAGGTGTTCATCAACTACGAAGGAGATTACTTCCGCACCCGTTTAACCCACACGCTGGAGGTTGCACAGATCGGCCGCACCCTGGCCCGGGCATTGGGTGCGAATGAAGACCTGGTGGAAGCGATCTGCCTGGCCCACGACCTCGGACATCCGCCCTTTGGGCACTCTGGTGAAGTTGCCCTCCAACGATTGATGAAAGAACACGGTGGTTTTGACCATAACAAGCAGTCTTACCGGATTGTCACCAAGCTGGAAGAACGCTATAACGGCTTTCCAGGACTAAACCTCACCTGGGAAGTGCGCGAAGGGATCGTGAAACATGAGACAGAATATGATGTCTCAGATGCCAGAGAATACAACCCCGATCTGCGCGGCCAACTGGAAGCCCAACTGGCCAATGTAGCCGATGAACTGGCCTATACCGCCCACGACCTGGACGACGGCCTCCGCTCAGGGATGATCTCCCCACCCATGCTCGACGGCATCGAAATCTGGGAAATCCTACGCGCAGGCATCAACTGGAAAGATCCATATCTCAAGGATTTAGACCGCCACCGCCTGATCCGGCACCTGATCGGCTTGCTGGTGGATGACGTTGTCGCAGCCACCTCCGAGAAGATCAATGCCGCCAATTTGAAAACACCCGAAGATATCCAAAAGTTAGATTACAATGTCGCCAGCTATTCAACAGTCATGCACCGGCGAAACCGGGAGTTGAAGGATTTCTTATACAACAAACTCTATCGCCACCACCGGGTGGTGCGCATGCAGGTCAAAGCTGAACGAACAATCAGCGAAATTTATCAGGCGCTGATCGAAGAACCTTCCATGCTGGACCCATATTTCCAGTCACTGATCGAAAAGCGCGGGCTGGAACGCACTGTCTGTGATTTTATTGCCGGCATGACCGACCGGTATGCAACCAGCATGCATAATAAATTATTTGACCCATTAACGTTACCGTAAGAGAGACTCAAATGAAGAAAGAAGAATACCTGCTCACCAAAGAAGGCGCCGAAAAAATGCGGGCCGAACTGGAAGATATGAAAACCCGTCAACGCGAAGAATTATCAAAGAGGCTGCGGTTTGCCATCTCACAGGGAGATTTGAGCGAGAATGCAGACTACCACAAAGCCAAAGAAGACCAGGCCTTCCTTGAAGGCAAGATCAAGGAATATGAGGAAACCCTGGCTGGGGCTAAGATCATCAAATCCAATAAAAGTAACGGCTTTGTGGATATCGGTTCGACCGTGACCATCCAGGAAGGCAGCTACCCGGAAGAAACTTATTTCCTGGTCGGCGCCCGTGAAGCCAATCCGGGTGAAGGGCGCATCTCGAACGAATCGCCGATTGGAAAGGCATTGCTTGGCCGCAAAGCCGGCGACAAAATTGTCGTAGAAACCCCTGCCGGAAGGACAAAATTTATAGTCCTGAGGGTCGAGTGACCTTTTGATCCTTGAAGATTCCCACAAGAAGCGCACCCACAATGGTGCGCTTTTTTAATCAATGGGGTCCGGTACGGATCAATTTCCCCAATCAGCCGCTAGATATGGAAAACATGGTTGCGTTGGGGGTAATGCACATAGTCTAAACCGTTGGCATTCAGGATGTGCATCAGCGGCAGAGCGCCGCGCTCCTCCCCATGCACCAGGAAGATATCCTTCACCCTTCCTTTAAGCTGCATCGCATATTCCACCAGCAGATCCTGACCAGCATGGGCAGAGAATCCCTGAATGCTCTCTACACTGATCCGGTTTTCATACACCTCGCCGTAGATCTTCACTTCCTTCGCTCCTTCAACCAGGCGGCGGCCCAGGGTATGCGGCGCCTGCCAGGAGACAATCAACAAGGTGTTTTTCGGATCGTGGATATTGTGGCGCAGATGATGCAGTACGCGCCCCACTTCTACCATCCCGGAAGCTGAAATAATGATCATCGGATCATCACGCCTATTCAACGCCTTGGACTCTTCCACCGAGCGGATATATGTCAGCCGGTCGAAGCCCAAAGCCGCCTGTTGGGGGCTGTTGCGCACCATTTCAATTGCTTCTTTGTCAAAATCCTCCCGCCGGCGGCGAAACACATCCGTGACATTCACAGCCAATGGGCTGTCCACATATACCGGCACCGCAGGGATATCTCCGGCATCCATCATCTTATGAATCGCATAAACCAATTCCTGGGTACGGCCAACCGCAAAAGCCGGGATGATCACTTTGCCGCCCCGATTCAGTGTGCGCGAAAGCACAAATTTCAGTTCCTCGCAGGCGTTCTGGTAAGGCGGATGCGGCCGGTCGCCATAGGTG
Organism: Anaerolineales bacterium; assembly: GCA_016932165.1. Lineage (GTDB taxonomy): Bacteria > Chloroflexota > Anaerolineae > Anaerolineales > UBA11579 > UBA11579. The sequence goes on along the minus strand of JAFGDK010000069.1, from coordinate 8,710 downwards.
GATTCCATGATCAGATAATCGGCATCATACGGCAAAACTGGGTCTTTCAATATCGGCATGCCAAAGCGGCCAATATCACCAGAGAACCACAACCGATTCTTCTGTCCGTTCTCATCAACATCCAGAATAATGGCAGCTGATCCCAGAATATGTCCAGCTTCCACAAAAGTAGCGGTTACCCCCGGGATGACTTCAAAAGGCTGCTCGTATCTGCGTTTCACAAACTTGCTGATCGCCAGTTTGGCATCCTCCGCAGTATAAAGCGGTTCGACCAGCGACCTTCCCTGCTTCTCACGCCGGCTGTTGATATACTGAACATCCGATTCCTGGATATGTGCGGAATCCATCAGCATCAGTTCACAAAGGTAAACTGTGCTCTCAGTAGCATAGATCGGGCCGTCAAAGCCGTTGCTGACTAAATTGGGCAGATTGCCGCTGTGGTCAATATGCGCGTGAGAGAGCACTACCGCATCCACATCCTTGGGCGGGAAGCGGAAGGAGCGGTTCGTCGCATAGGTTTCAGAACGTCGGCCCTGGAATAGTCCGCAATCCAGCAGCAAGGTATGTCCATTGGCGCGGATGTAATGTGCCGAACCAGTTACAGTATTAGCGGCTCCCCAAAAATGAATTTGCATCGCTTTCTTCCTTTGTTTGTCGAGCGTTTACAGATCCTCATTGAGGATCAACTGGTATATTTGCTCTCCATACTGGTCGTATCGCCAGGGTACTTGCTCCATCAGTTTTTCTAAATGGGCGCGGCTCCTGGGGAGAGAACTGCCGATTTCCTCCAGGATTACGCGGGGCAAGATCACATCAGATTCAACATTCATCTTGCGGGCAGTCTCTTTGCGCCAGTTTCGGAGCGCTTCGGTCAGAGAAATCTCCCTGAAATCCTTTTGAGAACTGCGGGGACGCCGCAGGGGCGGTTTCTGCTTGCCTGCCGAGACAGCTTGAAGCAAAGCATGGCCATGTTTGCGCACCTGATTAGTACTCATCCCCGGCAGTCGAGACAGTGCATCCAGAGAGTCCGGCGCTTCTTCGGCGATCGCCACCAGGGTGCGGTCGCCAATTACCTTGAAGACCGGGCGGTTACTAAATTTGGCTTTTTCTTCCCGGTATTTGGCAAGCTCTTGCAATATGGCGATTTGTCGAGGGGCGAGGTCACGCACCCCATTGATCCGCCATACATTCGCACCATTCGGTTCTGGGGGCGGACTGATGTTTTGTTCCAAACGTGCGAAATCCTCAGCTGCAATTGGCCAGCGCCCAGTAGACTTCAACTCCCCGGCGAATAGATTACGCAGGCGAATAAGAAAATGGGTATCGTGGCTGGCATATTGCCGCATGGCTGGCGGCAAAGGGCGTTTGCCCCAGTTAGCGCGCTGAAATTTCTTCTCAAGGTGGATATCAAATTCATCTTCCAGCAAAGTGCCAAGGCCGACGCGTGTGCGGCCTAAAATCCGGGCTGCAATCATGGTATCAAACAGGTTGCGAAACTCGAATCCAAAGTCTCGGCGCAGGGTCATTAGGTCATATTCAGCCGCGTGGAAAATCTTTTCAATTTTGGGGTTAGCAAAAATCTGCTCAAGCGGTGATACATCCCGCAAAGCCAGCGGATCGATCAGGTAATCATGTCTGGGGATAGAGAACTGGATCAGACAGACCTGCTCCTGGTAGGCATACAGGCTGTTAGATTCCGTATCCACAGCCACAATCGGCTGGCGGAGCATCGCCTGGACAGCTTGCTCCAGCTTTTGGGGCCTGGTGACCATTTCGGGTGTGATAGTGGGCGCATTCATAACGAGGTTTATTATAGTACACCATTTGCCCTCCCGGTCTTCAAAACTGTTAGGGAAAAAAACCGGGTGAAAAAAGCCCGCTTTCCGGCGGACTTACCCAATCAATTTTTGCCAAGAACTCCTTTCAGATATAAAAAATCAAGTGGCAACTGGCTCAGACCTGCTACTGAAGACCACGACCGGCAGCAGGATCATAACCAGCGAAGTCAGCCAGGTGAGGGCGATGAAGACAATCACCCGCTCAACCTCGATACCGCCAATGATCAACGGTGGGGTGTTGGTATCCACCAAGATCAGATTGGCTGCCAACCCCAGTGCGGCAGCAGCGGTGTTGCCGACCATCAGTGCCAGCAATTGCCCCCTCAGATTATCCGTCCGCAGATATCCCCAAACCCCCAGCAGCATAGCAATTGCCGCCGCGATCAAATACCAGTCCACCCCGGCTACATCCTCAAAATTAGCGACCATCACCATCAGCGTGCCGCCGTACATCATTAGCGAGATCAAGGAAGGATCAGCTTTCACCTGGTTGTGGAAGTCGGTTGTCAGCGGAATCTTGCCGGAGATCGACACAATACCGGCAACCAGGCCAAATTGAAGCACAAGGTGTATCCCAAGGAAGATCGTGGTGGTGGTTAGCGCGCTCCAGTTGATCGGGAGATTGCCAAAATTTGCGATCACCGCCAAACCGCCAAGTGTGCAGAGGGTCAGAAACGCCCCCGCATACACCAGAGACCAGCGCGGCAGCCGGACAAATAATCCAATAATCCCTACACCAATCAGGGTCAGCGCCATCAGCGAAATAATGGTGATACCAATTCTTAAAGGGAGATTCACGATTGCTGGGAATAGAGAAAATACACCGGGCAGGGCAAACATCAAGAAAGGCAGCCCAGCAAGGACCAGTTCCTTCCATGAGCCTTCCGGCTGGACAAACCAGCATTCCAATCCGGTTTTCATCGGTGAATTTCTCCTTTCGCGCCAGTAGGCAGATAGCAGCAATCCAGGGAGTGGGCGCAGCTCGCCCCACAGAATCCTAATCGCTCCCCACGAGCTTACCGGGCAGCTGTCTAGCTGCAGCTGGAAGACCGTGCGCATCTCATCCCCAAATTCCAGCCGGAATCTGGAGGGGTAAAGCTGGAGGATGCGGTCATAACATCGGGTGAGGTGCCAGGCGGCAGATTTCATCCGGTCAGCTCCGGCAAATGGCGGCGGGCGGTTCTCACCAGATTCTCCAGGCGTTCAATCTCCGCCTGAAGGACACTGGCACCGGTGCGGGTAAGCTGGTAGGCTTTGCGCGGTTTGCCGCTGGCGGCGGGTTCATCACTTGGTACCCGTTCGATCAACCCCTGGTCCAGCAGGCGGGTCAGCGCGCCATAGAGCGTACCGTTGCTCAGTTTGATCTTCCCGCCGCTCAACGATTCGGTATCCTGCAATATGGCGTATCCGTGCTTTTTCTGGTTCGAGATGCTCAGCAGGATAAAAAAGGTCGGCTCCCGCAGGGGGAGGAATTCTTCAGTTTTGATAGCCGCCTCCATTAAATATGTCGGTTATCGACATATTACAGGGATTTTTGAGGGCTGTCAAGAACGAAAAATTTAAACTAGGTATTAATGATTGGTCACCTGGTGATTAGGAAAAAGCATCAAACAATCAGCTGCTTCCCCCTCAGGGTTTATCTGTGTGCATCTTTAGAGCAATGATTTTCTAAACCAACTCATCCAACGGCCAGGTGGGGAGGGCATCAAAATCGAGGCTTGAACGTTGGCCGCGTACAAAGCGGTGGTACCCGGCAGCCGCGATCATCGAGGCATTATCAGTACACAGGTACAGCGGAGGAATATGCACCTTGCCCGGCGTATCCTGCACAATCATCTCTCTCAGCAGCTGGTTGGCCGATACACCTCCGGCCACAAGCAGCTCTTTGGCTCTGAATTCCTGGGCCGCATAACGAGATTTGGTCACCAGCACATCGACCACCGCCATCTGGAAACTGGCAGCCAGATCGGCCACTGGCAGCACCACGCCTTCATCATTTTCATCCTCGCCCAGCTCTGCACGCAGCTTTCGCACCTGGTGCAGCACAGCCGTCTTCAACCCGCTGAAAGAAAAATCCCAGGTATCTTCCAGCCAGGCGCGCGGGAATTTAAACGCCGCCGGATCACCCTCTTTGGCAGCCTGCTGGATCTTCGGACCGCCGGGATAGCCCAATCCCAGCAAGCGGGCGACCTTGTCGAAAGCCTCTCCGGCAGCATCATCCAGCGTACCGCCGAGGCGTTCATAGCTGAGATGATCTTTCATCAGGATCAACTCAGTGTGGCCGCCCGAGACCAGGAGTGCCAGGAGCGGGAAAGACGGTTCTTCCTTATCCTCCAGAGAATCTCCATGGTCTAAAATCCAGGGGGAATACAGATGGCCTTCCAGATGATGGATGGCGATCAGGGGTTTGCCGCTGCCCAGCGCCAGACCTTTGGCCGCATTGACCCCCACCACCAGTGACCCCGGCAGCCCCGGGCCACGGGTAACCGCGATCGCATCCAGATCATCAAGGGAAAGGTGCGCTTCTGAGAGAGCCTCGTCGATCACAGAATAAATGGTGCGGATGTGCTGGCGGGAGGCCACCTCAGGGAAGACGCCGCCGTACTTGGCATGCATCTCGGCTTGTGAAGCGACCACATTTGAGAGCACCACGCGGCCATCTTCCACCACCGCGGCGGCAGTCTCATCGCAGGAGGTCTCAATACCTAATATCCGGGCTGGGGGGTAGGGTTGATCAGTCATACCATTATTTTACCTTAGACGGTAATTCTGGCACAAGCTGCCACACAACAATTGCTGATTGCAGTCGAGGGTCTTTGCGCATGCACAGCCAGATGTAGGCACAGAGCAGTATCCCTAGGTAATAATAGATTTAGCTTCCGCCATGCCTTTCCCGGTATCCACTTTGGTGAGCAGCCAGCCGCCGATGACAAAGAAGAAGACCAGCGAGACAATCCCAAAGCGGCTGGAACCGGTCATCGCCCCAACTGCGCCAAACACCAGCGGCCCAACAATCCCGGCAAACTTGTCGCTCATGCTGTAGAAGCCAAAGAACTCACCGCTGCGTTCCTTGGGCACCATAGCGCCAAACATCGAGCGGCTGAGCGCCTGGGTGCCGCCCTGCACCAGCCCGACCATGAAGGCCAAGACCCAGAAGTGCCAGGCCACCGCCATAAAATAGCCTCCCAGCGAGATGAGGGCATACAGGCCCAGCCCGATCAGGGTAGCGGTTTTGGCGCCGATCTTCTTCGCCAGCCAGCCGAAGCCAAACGAGAACGGGATCCCTACAAACTGCACCAGGGCCAGGGCAGCGATCATCCCGGTCTGGTCAATGCCGATCTCATCCCCGTAGGCCACCGCCATTTTCATGATCGTGCCGATTCCATCGTTATACAGCCAGAAAGCCAGCAGCAGCTTAAAAGCCTCCGGGTATTGGCGGATCTTATTGAAAGTGTTGGCCAGCTCCTTAAAGCTGGCAGTGAAGGCTTGACCGAATCCAACCACCTCTGTGTGAGCGGTGGGCGGTTCCTTCACATGCCGCCACAACGGGATCGAGAAACCCAGCCACCACAAACCAACAGTCACAAAAGACCAGCGCACGCTGGTATCTGCGCTGGGAATGTCGAACATGAACATGATCACATTGAGGATCAGGAGGATACCGCCGCCCAGGTATCCCAGGGCATATCCCTTGGTCGAGATGTAGTCCAGGTCCTCCTCTTTGGCCACATGCGGCAGCAGGGCATTGTAAAAGATATTCGCACCAGCAAAGCCGATATTGGCCAACACATAGATCGTCCCTGCCAGGCGGTACATGCTGCCGTGGGGGATGAAAAGAGCAATCGAAGCCAGTGAACCGAGCACGGCAAAAAAGGTCAGGAAGCGCTTCTTGCCGGCCATGCGGTCTGCCATATAACCCATGGGCGGGGCGAGGAAAGCAATTAAGATCAGGGCGATTGTGGTCACAAAAGCCCAGGTAGAAGTGGCCCTCACATTGCTCAATCCCGCCTCTGTGGCCAGAAAACGGAAGTAAACCGGCATGAACCCGGCCATGACCGTGGTGGCAAAAGCTGAGTTAGCCCAGTCGTACATCACCCAGGCATTGGTAACCTTCTTGTATAACTTGGACTCCATGATCCCTCCCGGCTTACACAAATTTCATTTATTGTACACCAGGAAGAACCCAAAATTTATGGATTGGATGCTTGATTCGTAACCCAAGTTTGAGCCTTGGTTTGAGATCAGGAAAACTATCGATAAGGCAGCAACTTGGATTCAGTAATATTTGATTAAGACGGTTTTGTTCGGTTTTGATAATAAAGTTTTAGCCGGCAAAGCCCTATAATGGTACTAAAGCTGCAATGGTATGCCTGCAGAATATCGCTATAATGGATTACAAGAGGCTGGATTACAAACTCTGCAATCAGCGAAAGTTCTCAACCATCTGAGATGGGTATCTCAGCATGGTTATTGGCATTTTCTATCGAGCATATAGGACGGAACTATGGTGAAGAAAGAAAGAATCAAAATAACACTTGCGCTGCTGGTGCTGGGTATGTTCACCGTCTTCTGCGCCAATTTTGGAGGAACAGAAACAGCCGCAAACCCGATCACGGCAATGCTCTCCGAGTTCAGCGGCAGGGTGCAAGTCATGAAGGCAACCAAAGGCGTGTTTGAAGCCGCCTCCACCGACTTCCTGCTGGAAGTCAATGACCAGGTGCTGACCGGCGAGGATGGGCGCGCCCGGATTGACATCTCTGACGGTACGATCATCCGGCTCAGCCCGCTTTCCAACTTTGTGCTCACTTCAATCGAGGACAGCGGCCAGGGGACGATCACCCGGCTGAAGTTAAACATCGGGCGGCTGTGGATCATCCTCAAGGGCGGCGTGGTGGAAGTCGACACCCCCTCCGGCCTGGCTTCGGTGCGCGGCTCTTACCTGCATGTGTGGGTAGACCCGCTGACCGGCGAAACCAACATCACCTGCCTGGAAGGCATCTGCACCCTGGGGAACGACCAGGGCACTCTCTCCCTGGTAGCCGGTCAAACCGCACACATCCGGGGGAAGGGTAAAGCGCCAGAGGCGGGCAAAATGGACCATCAAGATGTGAATGAATGGCTGGAAGCCAATCCGGAAGCCACTTTGGTGGTCGTCCCGCTGACCCAAACTGTGGCCGCCAACCAGGGGCAGCCCACCCCGGTATCCAAGACCAATACCCCCACCCCCACCAATACGATTGGCCCATCTCCCACAACCGGCCCGACCAACACCCCAACCAACACAGTTGAAGCCGTGGACTGCGGCCCGCCAGACGGATGGGTGCTGCACACCATCCGCTTAGGTGAAACCCTGGAGACCCTCAGCCTGCTTTACCGGGTCAGCGAAGAAGAACTGCGGATCGCCAACTGCCGCGGGGAGATGGATTTTGTGGTTGCGGGAGAGCAGTTCTATGTGCCCAATGTGGCCACCTCCACACCGACCAAGACCCCCACGCCAACTCCATTGGCCACCAAAACACCCAAGCCGACCAGCGGGACTGGCAGCGGCACAGACTATCCCACAGAGATGAGCGGTCCGGTCGGCCCGGACAATCAGATCATCTCGACCACAGCAGACTGCGGCAACCCTTACAAGATCAAGGTGGTCGATCAAAATGGCCTCGCCGATGTCAAAATGATCTACACCTTCGACGGCTCATTGCCAATGCGGGATACGGCGATCAGCGCCGGGAAGTATAAGCTGCTGCCCTTGATCTCGGACGATGTTTACGGCGTCTCCGGGTATATCATCGATACCACCGGCGAACCCACTCCGGTGGGGATCCGCTTCCGGTTTGTCGCCAAAGACACCCTGGGCAATGTGACCTATTACCCGGCCAATGACGCCTATGACCTGACCGACAAGGTCAACTGCTCGGATAACACCCCGGCAGCCTTCAGCAACGAATCAGGGCCGGATGGGGCCACGATCACCGATATCTATGCCTGCAAGCAGACCTTCCAGGTGGATGTGGTTGACCCGGATGGGATCAGCTGGGTGAAGCTGGTCTACAGCACGGACGGCAGCGTTCCGGCGTACGGCACGCACAGCTATTACCTGATGTCCAATGCCGGCGGGGATACGTATAAGGTTGTTGAGGTCGTGGATACGACTGGCGCGGGTACCACGGTGAAGTACGTGTATGCCGTGATGGACAGCAAAGGTAATCTGGCCCACTTCCCGGCCACCGGGGCATTCTCATACAGCGATACGATCATGTGCGGGCCGACATCCTGGACCACCGGGATCGGGCCTACCGGGTCGATTGATTTGGCGTCCAATTGCGCCAATAGTTTCCAGATCGATGTCTCGGACGCCAATGGGATCGCTGAGGTGAAGGTCTATTACACCATCCAGGATGCCGGCCTGCTGCCGGACAAGACGAGTTATTTCGCCGTCCCGCTGCATGTGGGCGATTCGATCGTGGGCACCTACTTGCTTGATACCGCCATCGATATCAACGTGGATGGCTACCTGGCAGGAAGCACGGTCAGCTGGGAATTCAGAGCGCTGGACACACGCGGGATCTGGACGATGATGGACTCGGGTTCCTTCGTTGACAATGTGCCCTGTGTGCCGTAGAGACACAACTTAGCCACAAAGCCGGTCGGCGTTCCGACCGGCTTTTTTGTTGGCCGGGTTGGTGAGGTGGGGTTTTGGTGCCGGGCGGTTGAAACCACAGCGACAAAAGCACGAAACCTCCCGGCCGTGGTTACAGGGGAATTGTACGAAGGCTTCGCCTTCGACCTGGAGTTTGCTGCACAAACTCCCATAGTTTGGCTGCGGTGCCTCCTCCTATAACTCCTTGTGGATTCATTCCTTCACTCTATTG
>JAFGDK010000068.1 GCA_016932165.1 Anaerolineales bacterium | reverse complement strand
TGATTGTCCATTTCATTGCTCCTTGTCCTCCAATAGGACATTTTAACTTTGCTAGATTAGGACTTTACTACTTTGCCCTTACACAATACTGCACATCCTACCCAAAATCCTTGATCTATGCTAAAATCCGAGATCGTGACGCCGATTCCTACGGGTCCCTCCCGTAATCGCTCACTTTCCGCTCCTGGCAGGCTGGCGTCCTGTCTAGGGGCTATCCCAAGGAAAGGAGGTAACCTTTCATGCGCCAATACGAACTAGCCTATATCATTCATCCAGATCTGGATGAGACTGCTTTTAAGGAAGTGGTTGTACGGATTCAGGGCTTGATTGAAGGTGCAGGTGGCAAGGTCACCAAAGCTGAGATCATTGGCAAGAAAAAACTTGCTTACGAAATCCGCAAACAGAAAGAAGGCCAATATGTCTTCTTGATGGCCGAAATGCCCCCATCTTTTATCAGCGAGCTTGAACGCAGCTTGAGCCTGACGGAACCCGTAATGCGTTTCATGGTAATCCAAGAAGAGGCATAATCACCTGGGAACCACAATTTACTTGCAGGAAGCATAATGCTTCATACCTGGAACACAGATTCTTCTTGAACCAGTTTTTTGGGAGGACGACATGAGCAGAGGATTGAATAAGGTACAGATCATTGGTCATTTAGGGCGAGACCCTGAAATGCGTTACACGCCTTCTCACCGGGCGGTAACCAATTTTAACGTTGCCACCAGCCGTAGCTGGAAAACCGCAGACGGAGAACGGAAAACCGAGACAGAATGGTTTAATGTCGTCGCTTGGGGTAACTTGGCAGAGATCTGTCATCAATACCTGGTGAAAGGGCAGCAAGTCTATATCGAAGGCCGGCTCCAAACCCGCAAATGGGAAGATGAAGACGGGAACCGGCGCACAACTGTAGAGATCAACGCCCGAGAGATGATCATGCTCGGAACGAACAAGAAGAAAGCAGGCTCAGAGGCTGATGACGCTGATGACCTGCCTGATTTCCTCGAGGAAGGTGAAGACGAATTCCCCTTCTAGGTATTTAATTTCGAGAAACAATTAGGAGCTACAATCATGAGTGAAGATCGTGAATACGAAGAAAGAAGGCCTGGTGGCAGAGAACGACGCTATTTCTCCCGCCCGCGTACTTGCCAGTTCTGCTCAGATCCTGAAACCAAGATCCACTACCGGAACACGCAGCTGCTCAGCGGCTTCATCAACCGGGAGGGCAAGATCCGTCCGCGGCGCCAGACTGGCGCTTGTGCCAAACACCAACGTGCGGTCGCAGTGGCAGTCAAACGCGCCCGTCATATGGCTTTGCTTCAGTTTGCTGGCGAATCCCTGAAATAATCATCTAGCAGATCACAGGAGATAGATTGATTCTGTTTCCCGCATCGTTGAGGGCGATACCATGTTCAATAAAAAGAAGAAAAAGAATAAACAAAGCCTCGGACGGATTGGCCGCGTGGAACGCGAACAGCGCTACAACCAGTACATTCGGATCACCACTTTTGTGGTGATCGGGCTGGTTCTGGTTGTAACGATTGCTGGACTTTTGATCAACACCGTGTTCATTCCAAACAGTACGATTGTCACTGTCAACGGACAAAAAATCCTCACAAGTGACTTTCAGAAACGCGTAAGAATGGAACGCGATCGCTTGGTAAACGAATATAACCTTTACCAGCAGTTTGCCGCTTCACTGACCGACGTTAACCAACAGCAACAATATATCTATTATCTGATCCAGCTCGAGTCTCAACTGGAGAAAGAAACTATCGGAGAAACTATCCTTAACCAGATGATCGATGAATTGTTCGTAGTTGAAGAGGCCAAGTCTCGCGGCATCACCGTGACAGATGAAGAATTGGAAGAATACTACCAAAGCTTGTTTGGCTACTATCCAAACGGTTATCCCACCCAGGAACCTATGGAAATTCAGCCAACTTCCACCCTGTCTGCCACCCAATATGCGCTCATCACCCCCACCCCGGCACCTGAAGACGGACCGGTTGAGACTCCCACCGCGCAACCCCTGCCGACCTCGGTGAGTATTGAGGATTTTGAAACCAGCCGTGACGGCTACCTCGACCGGATGAAAGCCTTTGGGGTGGACGAAGACTATCTCAAGAACCTGGTCAGAGTTCAACTTTACCAGGAAAAACTGGATGCTGATATCAAGAAAAGCATCGTTGTCCCATTACAGGAACAAGTCTGGGCCCGGCACATCCTTGTCGATGAATTGGACCTGGCAGAGACCATCCTTGAAGAACTTGAAAACGGCGGTGATTTTGGTGACCTAGCGCTCAAACACAGTACCGGACCCTCCGGACCTAACGGGGGAGATCTGGGATGGTTCAGCCGCGGTCAGATGGTTGAGGAGTTTGAAGAAGCCGCCTTCTCCGCTGAGATCGGCGATCTTGTCGGGCCGGTACAAACAGAATTTGGTTTCCATATCATCCAAATCCTCGGCAAGGAAGACGTACCCGCCGATGATGCTACTGTTGACAACCTGGTTTTCGCTGCTCTTTCAGACATCCTGAGCAGCCTCAAAGAAGAAGCTGATATCGTCTATGCTGATAACTGGATCGACCGCACCCCCACCGATCCAGACATTATCCGCATGGCGGAGACCAACTAAACACAAACCTGTCATTCAGAATTAAAAGATCGCCTGAGGTCAGGCGATCTTTTTTTCTCACCGCTGTTCATTTCAGGCCGATTGGTGTTCAGCCAAAGTATGCCCCTATTTACCTTCCAGCCGGCGGCATGATGATCCACAGGATCGTGTAGATCACAATCCCAGGAACACCGCCTGGGAGCAGCGCAATGATCAATGCCAGCCGAAACCAGAATGCGCTGATCCCGAAAAATTCCGCCAGGCCGCCGCACACCCCAGCCAAAATCCGGTTGTGCCGTGAACGCCGCAGCGCCCGTGATGCCGTATTCGCCATTTCCTATCTCTCCATTTCCAAGTTGTTTATCGTTTACTACCCAATTATACGAAAATCAGCATCGTAGGTTGTATAGGAAAGTATGGTATTCAATTGACGGTAGATAATAGGCAGTTATAAGAAAAATGATCGAATAAAACCTGGTTACTCCCATCCAAATTCATAACGCTTGGCATTTAGTCACCGCAGGTTGTAACCAAGATTTTGATCTTACTGCAATTCAGAAGCAGATCGCAACCTTGTGCCACAAGGCTGGCAAAACCGCAGGGTTGCCGCCATCTGCAGAGCATTTGAATAAACTGATCCCTGATCACCCGGAGACCGAACAATCTATCCTGACGAATAGCGCTCATCTACTTCTTCCAGCTTAAGGCTGATCGTCTGGCTGGTAGTATCCCGCCCCATAGTGATGCCGTAGATCACATCGGCAGCTTGCACCGTATGCCGGTTGTGGGTAATAACCACGAACTGGGTATCCTGGCTGAGTTCCTCCAATACTTGCCTGAAGCGTGCTACATTGGCCTCATCCAACATGGCATCAACCTCATCCATCACACAGAACGGCGTGGGAGAGGCTTTGATCAGCGAGAAGACCAGCGCCGCGGCGGTAAGACTGCGCTCACCGCCGGAAAGCATCGACAGCTCCTGGGCACGTTTACCGGGCAGCCTGGCTTCAATATCAATACCCATGCTGTCAATATCCTCGCCCTCGGTCAGCACCAGAGATGCTGATCCGCCTGCAAACAAACGTGTGAATACCTGTTTAAACTCTTTCGCCACTAGATGAAAAGTCTTGCGGAAATCGCGTTCCATCAGCTCATCCAGCTCTGAGATCACTTCCTTGATGTCCAACTCTGCTTTCCGCAGGTCTTCTACCTGGGCTGTAAGGAACTCATGCCGCTCGCTGACCTCCTTAAATTCACGCTGGGCATCCGGATTAACCGCTCCCAGCCTCCTGAGCTGCAGTCGCTTTTCCTTGAGGATCTCATCCAGATCCTCTGAGATTTTCTCCACAAAGGGGAGCTGCTGCACCGCATCCCCCAGCGGTAGAGGCGTAGGTCCGGAGACATCCTCAGGATATTCAAACTGCACCAGGCCAAAATCCGACTCAATCCGCTGCCGCAAAGTATCCATCGCCTCCTGCCGGCGGGCCAGGGCGATCTGAGCCTGGTTGTAATATCGTTCTACCCGAGCCGTGTTCTGCCGGGCAAAACTTTCATGGCTCAATTCCTCGCTCTGGATCAACTCCAGCTTTGCAAGTTCATTTTCAGCGGGTTCAATCAAGGTGGCCAATGCCTGAATTTCACCCCCGATCCCTCCTTCGGAAGAACGCATTTCCTCCACCCGGTAATCCAGCGCCACCAGAGAGGCTTTTACCTTACCCACCTCTTCTATTTGGGCCTCTATCCGTGCCTGAATGCCTGCCACTGTTCTCTGGTGCTCTTGGAATACCTGCAAAGCATCGTTGAGGGTTTGCTGGCCGATGGTAACTTGAGCCTCCCAATAAGAAAGCTGAGAAACCTGCTCCTCAATCGAAATTCCTTCCAATTTGGCACTTTGCTCGGTCAGTGCTGCTGTGGCCAACTCCAGATCAGCATCTGCTTTTTCGCTCCGAACCAGCATCCCGCTTACACTTTGCCGGACCGCCGCCAGTTCCATCCGCAGATTTTCCTGCTGGCGTTTCAGCCAGTTGGCTTGCGCGGCAGACTGCTCCTGGTCGAGACTTGCCTGCCGGTAAACCTCCTCAACAGATCGGACTTTCTCCCGAACCTCATCGGCCCTCAGCTTCAAAGCTTCCAACTGCTGGCTGATCCCAGCTTCCACGCTCTTTAAGCTCTCAATTTTTTCGTTTATCCCTGCCAGCTTGGTGTCTGTTAGGTTGATCTGCTCTTCAAGCGATTTCCGTTCGCGCGGCCGGCTGAGCGCCGCAGCCCGTTTTCCAGTATCCACCATGATCGCACCGCTGCTGTAAAACACCTCACCCTTCCGTGTTACCGCCCTTACATGGTGATCCTGCCCCCGCACAGCTGCCCGCGCTGCTGTCCGGTCCTCCACAATAATCACCTGCCCCAGCAGTAAATCCACCGCCGGGCGCAATACCGCCGAGGCTGTCACCAGGTCTGCGGCTACGCCGATAATCCCTGGTATTCTGGGGGCAGCCAGCGGTTGCAGTGGAGAAAGGTCTCCCAACGGCAGCAGGGTTGCCCTGGCAGACTCTTCCGCCAGCATGGTTAGCGCTTTATCAGATTCACCTGGCTGGGTTAACAGGATCGCGTCCACATAGTCCCCCAGTGCAGAGGCAACCGCCACCTCGAATTCCTCAGGCACATTCAGCTGGCTGCCAAAAGCCGCCGCCTGCCGGCTCAGCTTTCCATCCCTGGCGGCCTGCAGCAAAACTTTCGCCCCCGAGAGATAACCGCTCAGTGAAGCCTCGGCCTGGGCTAATACTTCCATTTCTGCCCTTGCTCGAGCCGCCTGGTTATTGACCTTAACTGCTGCCAATTCAAGATCAGACCTCTCTTGCCGGGTTTTCTCCAACGCTTTGCCGGCCTTGTCCAGCTCGATCTGTAATCCATCCAGCCTGGCGCGCTCTTCCTCTCGGCGGATCTCTGCCTGATCGATCCGCGCCTGATGGCTGTCCCTCTCCGACTCAGCCTTTTCCAGGTTTTCAGCCTGGGCGCGGAGCTCTGCCTCAAGCCGGATGATGCGGGTTTCATATTCTTCTTTACGAGCAGCCAGTTCCGCTTTTTTGCCAGTCAATTGGTTGATTTCTTGGCGTGCCGCCTGGACCGTCTCGTCCTGGGCATCCCGTTCGGCTTTCCGGGCTTGGAGAGCCCGCGCAGCTTTCTCCAGTTCCGATTCAGCTATCTCAGCCGTCTGGCGCGAGTCATCCACCCGTTGCTGGAAATCCTCCATACGGGTCTGCTGGCGGATTTTTTCCTCTTCTAACCGGGAAATCTCCTGCTGGATGCGGTTTTCCTGCTCCTGCAAAGCCCGGCGGCGTTCATCGCTGACCGCCAGCTCCCGGCTGGTCTCCTCCCGCCGTGTATGGATCTGTGACAGCTGCCTGTGCCATGAATTCAACTGCCCCCTCAGTGCAGAGATCCTATCGCGCATTTTCGCTAGGGATTGTTCAGTGGTCTCCTGCTCGGCCTTAACCGCTGCCAGGTTCTTCTCATGTTGAGAAACCTCATCCCGGATCGTTTGCAGTTCCTTCTGGGCTTTGTGCCAGTGATAGCCGTACCACTCTCTCAGCACAGCTTCCAGGTCCGCGCGCACCTGGTCATACTGCTCAGCGCGGCTTGCCTGGCGCCGGAGGCTGCGGACGCGCGGAGCAAGCTCTGAGAGAATATCTTCAATGCGCTCAAGGTTGCGGCGGGTCTTATCCAACCGCCGCAGGGCCTGCTCCTTGCGTCCCCGGTAGAGACCAATCCCGGCAGCTTCCTCAAACAGACTGCGGCGCTCTTCGGCTTTCAGGGTCAGGGCAGCATCCACCAGCCCCTGGCCGATCACGGTATAGGTGCGCTCGGACAGACCTGAACTGGCCAACAGCTCATTGACATCCCTCAGGCGCACCCGCTGACCGTTGATCTGGTATTCGTTATTTCCATCCCGGTATGCCTTGCGGGTGATCGAGACCTCTGAGAAGTCGATCGGCAGCCAGCCATCCGAATTATCGAATGTCACTGTCGCTGAGGCCATCCCGGACCGCGGGCGAGTCTGCGATCCAGCAAAGATCATATCGTCGGTACGCTTACCTCGCAGCAGCCGGAAGCTTTGTTCGCCCAGTACCCAGCGCAAAGCGTCTGCAATATTCGACTTGCCCGACCCATTCGGACCGACAATCACTGTGATATCTCCACTGAATTCAAATTCTGTGCGGGAGGCAAATGTCTTATAGCCGTTCAGCTCTAAGGACTTGAGACGGTTTCTCATTAAGAAAATCCCTTATTAAACATCCAATCTTCTCAGTGCATCACGGGCCGCAGCCATACTGGCCTCGCGCTTACTGGAACCATTCCCCTTTCCAAGCAGGGTCTCCTCATCGAAAACATGCACTTCAAAAATTTTGGCGTGGTCTGGCCCGGCATCGTGAACAACCTCATAGCGCGGCGCAGGCTTACCGCCTGTCTGGATGATTTCCTGCAAGGTGCTCTTTGGGTCACGGTCAGCCTGCAGTTGGATGATTTCTTTCACCGCTTTTCCCAGAAACGGATGGATGAATTCTTCGACTGCATCCATACCAGAATCCAGGCACAATGCCCCTACCACGGCTTCAAAAGCCCCGCACAGCATAGCCGAGCGGTTTCTGCCGCCGTTTTCTTCTTCTCCGCGCCCTAACCGCAGCGCGTTACCAAGTTCGATCTGCCGGCCAAACTCACCCAGCTGCGAAGTCTTTACCAGCGCAGCCCGTAGCCGAGTAAGATCGCCCTCCGCCATCTCAGGGAAATGGTTGTACAACCAGGTTCCCACAACATAGTCCAGGACTGCATCCCCCAGAAATTCAAGCCGCTCGTTATCTTCAAGCGCCTCAGGATGTTCATTCAGGTATGAGCGATGCGTCAGCGCCCTGCTGAGCAGATGCAGATTCTGAAAGGGTAAATTTAGTCGGTCAGAGAAATTTTGCGGGGATTCTGTCTGGAATTCTCCCAGTCGGTTCGTCATATTTTCCTCCGAACTGAGGGAGCGCAAACCACCCCACATTTGCCGGGTAGTTTGCGGTCCGCAAGTTCTATCTAGTTTGCCAGCCGATGGATTATAACATGAGAACCGCCGGCGGTTGGCGATTTACAGCTGACGATTTGGAATCAAAATGCATCCTTGAATAAGAGTTCCATTCATCAATAGCCGTTATTTGTTGTTCGATTCCCCAGTTTTGCTATGAATATAAGGTCGCCAAGCAAACTTCCTGCTCAATTTAACCTAATATCAACTGCCTGTACCTTACTGCTTCAACCCGTGCCCGCTGATGATTGCCACAATTTGCCCCTTGTCAGAAACCTGATTTCCTTCAATTAATTGCCTATACGCATCTATCACCACCGCTGAGGTCAGTTCCGCATCGATCCCTTGCTTCAAAAGCACCTCTCGCCCTTCCCAGATTGCCTCTTCTGCTACGGTGATCAAGTCCACCACCTCCTGTCGGTACAGTTCAAGCAGTTCGGAGCCTCGCACCGGTTCTGAGACCGCAATCCCATCAGCACAGGTGCTGCTAGCCGCAAATTCCTGCCCTTTTGCCGCCGCCCAGATCGGTGCATTCTCCTGGGCTTGCACCCCAATAAATTTCGGCAGCCTGGTAATTTCCCCGGCAGCCAACAGCGCCTGGAAACCAAAAATGATCCCCAGCAGCAGCCC
This sequence comes from Anaerolineales bacterium, assembly GCA_016932165.1. Taxonomy (GTDB): domain Bacteria; phylum Chloroflexota; class Anaerolineae; order Anaerolineales; family UBA11579; genus UBA11579. Next base: position 20,057 of record JAFGDK010000068.1, on the reverse strand, counting down.
ACCGTGTCCCACTGGGGCGATCACCATCCCGGGTACGTTACCCACCTTATCCGCCAGCTCGTAAGCAATCGTGGCCGCCCCACTTAGACCCTGGGGCAAGTACGCGTGACTGGCATACACCGCCCCTCCAACCACCTCTGACAGCACCGCATCGGTGGCCGCCTGGCGCGGGCCGGGCACCGGGACCACCTCGGCGCCAAATCGGGCGATTTGCTCGCCTTTGGGTCCTGCAGCCGATTGCGGGACAAAGACCTTCCCCCTTATGTCGGCGCGAGCACAATAAGCTGCAAATGCTGCTCCGGCATTTCCTGAGGAATCCTCCACCGCCTGGGAAACGCCTTCAGCCGCCAAAGCGCTGACCAGCACCGCGGCCATACGGTCCTTATACGAGCCGGTCGGACTCAAGGATTCCAGCTTCAGCCACAACTGGTTCCCATCCACCTCAACCGGCACCCGCGGTGTGTTCCCCTCTCCTAGGCTGAGATTGGGCGCGTTTTCTGGCAAGCCAAAAGTATGGCGATAGGGCCAGATGCCTGGAAGAGTATGATCGATTTCTCCAGAATTAAATTGAATGCCGCCAGCAACCGAAAATATCCCCCCACAGGCCGGGCAGCGGTGATGTTCACCCCCCTGGTAAGCTTGACCACAATCCAGGCAGGCATAGCCGGTCATCCGGGTCACCCTCCTGCAACCGGTGGAAACCAGGCAACCTCTGAACCATCTGGGATGATCTGGTCATCGAGCGCAAATTCCTTATTAATCGAAGCCATGGCATGATCAGCAAGGGTATCCAAACCCGGGAATTGCTTCACCAGGATTTCCCGCAGGCCTTCTATTGTCGTGCCCTCCGGAATCTGAAGCTCTGCCCGGTTGGTGCCGGCTTTATCCCGGAAGGTAGCGAAAAAGAGAACGGAAATTTTGTTCATCAACAGTACCTATAATTGTTAACTCGTTTACAGATTATTCAACAGTCTTATCGTCAACCACCCAATCGGTAGACATTTCGACATTTTACCAATTAACTAACGACTGATTTCATCCAGTTTTGCCATCTCTGCATCGGTCAGGCGGAAATCGAGCACGCCAGCCGCCTCCCGGGCATGTTTCACCTGACTGGCGCCGGGAATTGCCGCCACGGTATCACCGTGGAAGTGAATTGTCCAGTTCAGGACAACCTGCGTAATTGACTTATCATGCCGGTGGGCGAGTTCATCCAGCACTTCGATCAACGGCTGGGTCCTCTCCAGTTGTGCGGCCAATCTCCTGCGCCGGGTAGCTGGGGTATTTGCCAGAATCTCCTGATCTTTGTGGAATTTACCAGAAAGCAGCCCGGATGCCAGCGGCGACCAGGCGATGATCGTCACGCCTAATTCCTTGGCGGCTTTCAAGACTCCATTGTGCTCTATCTCGCGGTGAACCAGGCTGAACTGCACCTGGTTGGAAGCCAAACCCAACCCGCGTTTCGCCAAGGCATTGTGTGCCCTGTAGGTATATTCCTCATTAAAATTGCTCACCCCCACCGCCCTGATCCTGCCACCTTCCACCAAATCAGCCATTGCGTCCATCTGAGCCTCAGGCGAGGAAAATGAATGCGGCCAGTGCACCTGGTGCAGATCCAGGGTATAGGGAGAAAGATTTGCCAGCCGCTTGCCTGCTGTGCGGCGAATATTGTTTGCAAACCGAGGGAAAGGCCACCACTTGGAGGCAATTAACACATCTTCATCCCGGACTTGATTGTTGACCAATGCATCCCGCAATGTCTTTTCTGAACGGCCGTAGCCGTAGATCTCGGCAGTATCAAACCAGTTGATCCCGCCATCCAGGGCAGCACGGACGATCCTGTCCTTCACTTCTTGCCCAAAGTGATTGAATATCGTTCGGAACATACCTTTGCCACCCGCAAATTGCATCACACCTAACCCAATTGAACTGATATGGAGATTAGAGTTGCCAAGTTTGCGTTTTTCAGTCACTATAAATTCCTGGTTTTGATCGATTGTTTGTTCTGATTGTTTGAATAAATTAGATTACCTGTTCAACTGGTGCCTAAGCGCTGATCACTTGTATTACCTGGGTCTGAGAGCAACAAAGATCATCATTGTGCCCATCTGATAGTAATCATCCAGGCTGCCGTCCACCTCAAAACCCAGGGCTTTGGCATAGGTGGCAGCCAGCTTATTTCCCTCCGCAAACCGCCGGAAGACCTCACCGCTTTGTTGTGGGGAAAGCACCTCCGCCCGTACATCCCATTTCCTCCAGCCCACTTGGATGGAGACATTCGGGTGGGCACGCAGATTTTGAAGCCACTGGGTTTTAGGTCCAAATCCGGCATTCACATAATAGGTATTGCTATCCTTCTCGTGGATCACCACCTCCAGCACAGCCTGCCGCAGCAGCCCCGATTTTCGCCCGATGTGGTTAAGCAGCAGAAACCGTTTGCCCAGCAGTCCGCCCAGCCCAAGACGGAATATCCAGATCGGAGCGCGCAGAAACCAACGGCTGACCCCTGAAGGCAGTTGACGATGTTTGATTTGTCTTGCCATGGATCGCCCCTTTAATTGCCTTTTATGTGAATTTTGGTTCCGGGATTTTCAAAGTATCACCAACCTGGAAGGCATCAATCGGCGGCAGGTCGTTGAAATAGGTGATTACCTTCCACTTCATCGGATCGCCGTAATAACGCAGAGAAAGAATCCCAAGATCATCACCCTGCTGGACGATATGGTCAATCGGGTTCTTGCCCCAATCGCCAACAAAGCTGAGATAGACATCCACCACCGCTCTAGACGAGAGTTTCTCCTCATTAATTGAGATACCCATGTAAACACCCCAGGCCAGGATCTTGTTTACCTCGTCTTCGGTCACTGGTTGTCCGCTCACCGGCGCGCTGTGTCCCGGCAGCGGATTCATCGTTACCAGTCCGATGAAATCTGGATTATTTAAGAATTCATGGCAGGTACCCCAAGCCGCAGCGAATTGGGGATAGGTCATCCGCTTGTCCTTACCTTCAAGTCGGCGGCTGCCCCACCAAAGCGGGTCATTGATCAAAATGTCATCGCCGTCATAGCCGGTGACCACCACGAAATGGGTTTTAGTGAAAGTGCTCATGGTAGTCACCCCAGAACCTGGGGTTGACCATGCCTTGTAGTTCACCAGGGCAATCACTGGACGGTTCTCATCGATCCGTCGTTTGAGATAATCCTGATCGCCGCCAGAGAACCTGCGTAGAGAAACCTGGTACTTGTTAGCAGCTTTGATCAGGTCTCCCCGTGAGAGGAAATTTTGCTGTGGCTGGCCGGTGGCTCTGAAGATGGCGTCAATGGTGACGTCCATGCCGTATGCTTTGAGCAGCATACCTACACAGGCCGCCCCGCAGTCAGACGGGGCGTAGAGCGCATCTGAGTCGCGCTGAGAACGGTAAGGAACTTCAAGCTTTCTCGACATGGAAACCTCCATTTCTGATTAAGAAACCTGCCCCAATTATAGTGCCAGAATCAAAAAAGGACAAACATTGTCCTGATTAACCAATTGCTACCTGGTGTCCTGTTCGTAATAATCTGCAGCAGCCTGGAGGGTGATGGCATTCAGCGTATCGGTGACCAGTTTAGCAGCGGCATCCTCATCTTCAGGCAACTGTCTGATCGGTTCGCCAATGTGGTAGGCAATCCGGCTGAATGGGTATGGAATTGCATATCGGTCCCAGCGGGGCACGATGTAGGCACGCCGGGCGTAAGCCCCGATTGGTAGGATCACCGCGTCTGCCTTGCGGGCAATATAGATAATCCCCGGTTTGATCACTTGCGCCGGGCCGTCAGGGCCATCCGGGTTAATATACAGGCTTTTACCGGCAGTCACCCTGCGGGTAAGGCGCAGCACCTGCCTCGCCATTCCCAGGGTTGAATCACCGGTCAGGTTCATCGGATGTGGGGTGGCTTTCATCCGTTCAGCCCAGATTCGCAGGGCCGCACCCCGCCAGTCATCAGGCATCAATACAACAAAATCGCGCAGATCGCCATGATACTTCTGGATCAACGGAATCGCCATCATCGTGATCCCATGCCAGCCAGTATAAATCACCGGCCGGTTCCCGACAATCAACCCCTCCAACCGGTCAAGGTGCTGCACCTGTAACTTGCAGGTCTTCAATACCATCTGCGAAAGGAGATAAAGCCCGCCACCGTTCAATCTATCTTTGATGCTGTCTTTTAGCAAACCTTCACTCATTCCAGCTGCCTCCTTGATAACAAATGATAAATCGACCGCATGACTGCCGCCAACAGATAGAAAGAAAACAGGATAAAGAGGGTCGCAAAGGTTGAAACCAGGAGCACCAGCAGCGAAACTCCGATGAGCATGCCAAACCCAGCCCAGCGATTACGCACAAACCAGGTCACCGGCGGGAAGCCGATCGTACTGGCCATCAGACCTGCAAGAATCAGCATCAGCGGAATGTAGCCCCACACGGGCAGCAGACCGCCATCCCGCAATAGATCAGCGAGCACACCAACCGCCGTGGTTCCGCCTGCCTGGGTAATCGCCAGCCCGGTAGAATCCTTGTTGGAGGCGGCTTTTGGCGGGAGTAAGTTGAATCTTGCCAGCCGGAAAGCCCCCACTGTAGCATAGCAGATCACCAGGGGGACAATCCAGCTCAGGCTGCCCCCCTGGATCCGCAGGTGCTGGAAAACCAGTACCGCCGGGGCAGCTCCAAAGCAGATCATATCCACCAGGGAATCTAGCTGGAGCCCGAAATCGCTGGCTGCATCCAGCTTACGGGCCGTAAAGCCGTCTGCCATATCCAGCCAGTAGCTGATGAAGATCATCAACCCGGCCAATACCAGATTCTCCTCGGCAGCTTCCATCAGCGCGCCCAGACCAACCGCAAGGGAAGTGAAGGTAATCCCGTTAGGAATAAGGAATTTCAGGTTAGACCACTTCATCAATTCCCCGAGAGAGATTGGCCATTCTGGTCAGGCCGCCCTGCACCTTGTCTCCAACCTTAACCAGGACTTCAGCATCCGGTGGAAGGAAAAGGTCAACCCGTGAGCCAAATTTAATCAGGCCGTAGCGGATCCCGGTTTCCAGAAAGTCTCCGGGCTGGGCAAAATTAACGCACTTGCGCGCCATGATCCCGGAAATCTGCTTGACGCACACCCTGCCGTAATCCGTCTCCAGGGTCATGGCGATATACTCATTGACCTCGGAGGCATCCGGCAGGACCGCCCGTAAGTACTTGCCCGGCTTGAACTCCACCTCCAGCACCTTACCCCTCAAGGGTACCCGCTGGACATGCACATCCCACACCGAGAGGAACATACTGATCCGGATGACTTCAGCCCTCAGGTGTTTGTTGTCAAACACCTGCTCGATGGCAACCACCACACCATCTGCCGGCCCAACCACCATTCCCGGCTCCCTGACCACCTCCCTATCCGGGTCCCGAAAGAAGTGTTGCACAATCCCCCAGATCACCAAGGCAGCCAGCAACAGTAGGAGGGTCAACCAGTTGGGAAACATCAAAACCACCACCGCGGCCAACAGCCCCAGGGCTGAGGTCAGCAGCACCGTTGCGTCCTGGTTTTTTTTGAAGTCCCAGGTTTTAATTCTTGGATCTTTTTGCATATTATTTTTATTTGATCTGAGATTGAGGTATTGTACCAAAATCTTACCCCGGAAGGGATTTGTGATATGAACCGATTACCATAGCCTTCTCAAAGTCGCTTGACAACTATCGAGAAATTTATCTGCTATCAGAACCCACATCCACCAAGTCCATCAGATATCATCCTCATGTTTTGGGGTGCTTCTATGGCGTGATGGGCTGCGCCTCTCACGCTTACCTACCCCTTCCCCAGCAAACCTGCAACCGATCCCTCTCAAAATGGTATAATTATTTCTTGTGAACGATAAACTTGAGAAATGGAGATCGGGCCTGGCCCGGACACGAAACACCACCTTCGGTCGCATCGCCAGTGTACTGGGGTTTAGCGACCTGGAGGATGAGACCTGGGAAGACCTGGAAGCTACCCTGATCCAGGCAGACCTGGGAGTTGAGACCGTTGGCAAGCTGCTGGCAGGCTTGAAAGAGACCGCCAGATTGGAAGGCTGGACGAAAACCGATCAGCTCAGGGCCGGTCTGGTTGCATGTCTCTCCGATCTGATCCTGCCCCCTCCCGCGCTGGGCACCAATCCGGATGGGCCGACAGTGATATTGGTGGTGGGTGTCAACGGCTCCGGCAAAACGACCAGCATCGCCAAGCTGGGAAGACGCTACAAGGAAGGCGGCTTTACCGTGGCTTTTGCAGCAGCAGATACTTACCGGGCGGCGGCAGTCGAACAGCTCCAAACCTGGGGCGACAGGCTGGGTATTCGGGTAGTTTCCGGCCAGATGGGCGGCGACCCGGGTGCGGTGGCCTATGATGCCATCCAATCGTCGAAGGCGCGGGGCGAAGAAGTCATCCTGGTAGATACCGCTGGGAGGCTGCATACGCGCTATAATCTGATGGAAGAACTAAAGAAGGTCCACCGGGTGTGCGGAAAAGCCCTGGAAGGTGCTCCTCACGCCGTTTGGCTGGTGATGGATGCCACCACCGGTCAAAATGCCCTCCAGCAGGCTAAAGCCTTTAAGGAAGCTGTTTCAGTGACCGGCGTGATCCTGACCAAGCTGGATTCCTCTGCCCGCGGCGGGATGGCTTTCGCCATCCAGGAAGAGCTTGGCCTTCCAATTTTATTTGCCGGACTGGGTGAAGGCCCGGATGACCTGGAACCCTTCGACCAGCAGGCATTTATCGATAGCATTCTGGCAGGATTTAATAACTAAAAGGTAATTGATTATGCAAGATTTAGTGGCGCTTCTCTCGGGTTACGAAGAGAAAATTCAAGCCCTCCTGGTGCGTCTTTGACCTGCCTGGGATGCAGGCTGAATTAAAAGATCTGGAAAAACAAGCTGAAGATCCCACGATCTGGGATGATCCCCAATCCGCCCAAAAATTAATGAAAAAGATCGCTGCCCTGCGCAACCGGATTGAAAGCTGGGAAATTCTTATCCATCGGCTGGCGGATGCACGTGAGCTGGCGGAAATGGATGACGAATCAATCCGAGCGGATCTGGAAAAAGAGGCTGCAGAACTGGCACACCAGGTTCACCAGAAGGAATTAAACACCATGCTCTCCGGCGAGTATGACCAGGGCGACGCGTTGCTGACGATCAACGCCGGGGCTGGTGGCACAGATTCGCAGGACTGGTCTCAGATGCTTCAACGCATGTATCTGCGCTGGGCGGAACGACGCGGGTATCAAACTGAAATCCTGGATATCACTGAGGGTGAGGAAGCGGGGATCAAGTCGGTGACGATTGCAGTCAATGGGCGCTACGCCTACGGCTATCTCCGCCCAGAAAAGGGCGTTCACCGTCTGGTGCGCCTCTCCCCGTTTGACTCCAATAACCGGCGGCACACATCTTTCACCCAGGTTGAGGTGCTGCCGCAGGTAGAAGATGACACCGGGATTGAACTTGATCCCACTGATCTGAAGATCGAAACTTTCCGGGCTGGCGGCGCAGGCGGGCAGAATGTACAGAAAAACGATACTGCCGTACGCATCACCCATATCCCCAGCGGGATCGTTGCTTCTTGCCAGAACGAAAGATCACAGACTCAGAACAAGGAAAACGCTCTCAAGGTGCTTAAAGGCCGTTTGCTTGAACTGAAACAGCAGGAAGAAGAGTCCGAACGAGCCAAACTGCGCGGCGAGTACCAAAAAGCGGAATGGGGCAGCCAGATCAGGTCGTATGTGCTGCACCCCTACCAGATGGTGAAGGATCACCGCACCAACTTTGAGGTTGGCAACGCCCAATCGGTGCTGGATGGCGATCTGGACGGATTTATTGAGGCGTACTTACAGTCGCAGGTAGGCGGAACATAAATTTGATACCGGGAAATTTGTACTATTTGGCACAATTAAAGAATTGGTTACAATAACATATACGATTGTGCAACTAGAGGGACACATGAGCAAATCTGAAAATATCCTTATCATCGACGATGACCCCTCGACCACTCGCCTGTTGGAAGTTTTGCTGAGCCGGGAGGGATACAATATCCAGTCGGAAAATTTGGGGGAAAACGCAATCCAAACCTCTAAATCTTTCGCCCCCAATTTAATCATCCTCGACTTGATGATGCCGGGTGTGGACGGCATGACTATTTGCCGGGATATGAAGGGCGATCCTGAACTGGAAGATATCCCGATCATCATGTTCACAGCAGTCAACCAGCCAGAGGTGAAAGCTGAAGCCACTGAAGCGGGGATCAATGAATACATCACCAAGCCGATCCACCCCAACGATTTGAAAGACCGCATCCGGCGCTGGTTGGAGAGCGGCGCAAGTTAGAACCAGCTGCCAACAAATCGATATCAAAGTCAAAGAGAGACCTTCGGGTCTCTTTTTTCTTGAAAATGTGTTCTGTACTATAATCCATGAAATATCTAGAGGAGATGATGAAGGAACTTCACCCAGCTCACACCAGAAAAGCAGAATTCTATGCTGGCGCTAAAGCCACCTTCCCGCTTATTGTGGGGGCGATCCCGTTTGGGATCATCTTCGGCGCCTTGGCCTCCACCACCGGTCTCTCTAGCTGGGCTACCCAGGCGATGTCCCTGTTCGTGTTCGCTGGGTCAGCCCAATTCATCGCCGCGACCTTGATCAGCGGAGGTAGCGGTGTGCTGCTGATCATCTTCACCACCCTGGTCGTCAATCTGCGCCATATGCTGTATGCTGCCACCGTGTCCCCCCATGTGCGTTATCTGCCCCAAAAATGGCTGCTGCCGCTTGGTTTCTGGCTGACAGATGAATCCTTTGTGGCTGTGATCCAGCGCTACCGGCAGGCTGATGACTCCCCAAACAAGCACTGGTTCTTCCTAGGGTCAGCAGTGTTCATGTACACCAATTGGCAGGCTTCCACCTTTATTGGCATCCTGGCCGGGCAGCGGATCGAGGACCCCTTGAAGTGGGGGCTGGATTTTGCCATGATCGTGACCTTCATCGGCATGACGATGCCGATGCTAAATTCCAGATCAACCAGGGGGGCAGCGCTAGCCTCTGGGGTGACTGCATTTCTTCTCAGGGGGCTACCAAATAAACTCGGTTTGGTGATCGCTGCCCTGGCCGGGATCGGTGCTGGAATGCTGCTCTGCCACCTCTTGAAAGAATCACGGGAGGTTGCCCATGACGCCCCAGAATGAATTCTATCTGATCCTGGGGATGATGCTGGTGACCTTCGGCACCCGCTACCCGATCATGGCGCTGCTGAGCAAACGCCAGCTGCCAGATGAGTTCAAACTGGCGTTGGAATACGTGCCGCCCTCGGTGTTGGTGGCGATTATCGTGCCAGAAGTGCTGGCCCCCAATGGAGACCTTTACCTGTCAATCTCCAATAGTGCTCTGGCAGCCAGTCTGGCGGCAATATTGATCTCCTGGCGCACAAAGAACTTGCTGGCCACCATCATCGGCGGGATGTCGGTTTACTGGTTGTGGGGGATTATCGTGTAATGGTTGGATCGTTCGACAGTTTGATGGTTTTTTGTCACACTCCACAGAACAAGAAACTAAACACGGCCAACTAATTTCTCCCCCTTTCTAAGGGGCAGGATGCCTTTGAAGCTGGGAGATGGGGATTGCGGATTCCCTCCTCCCCAGGCAACCTGATGCCTGGGTGCTATGTTACCTTCCAAATCGCGATAAAATAGACAATATCAAACCCAGCACCCAAGAGGAGGAAATTATGTCATCATTCATCGGCGCAATTGACCAGGGTACCACCAGCACCCGCTTCATCATTTTCACCAAACAGGGCACAATGCTCTCCTCCTACCAGAAAGAACACCGGCAAATCTATCCCAAACCCGGCTGGGTGGAACATGACCCGCTGGAGATTTGGGAACGCACCCAGGAGGTGATCAAAAGAGGGCTGGAATTCGCTTCGATCGAAGCCAACCAGCTGGCCGCAGTAGGGATCACCAACCAGCGCGAGACGGCGGTTGTCTGGGACCGGCGCACTGGCAAACCATATCACAACGCCATCGTGTGGCAAGATACCCGCACCGCTGAAATTTGCAAGCAGATAGGTGGTGACACCGGTCAGGACCGGTTCAGAGCCAAGACCGGCCTGCCGCTGGCCACCTATTTCTCCGGACCAAAGGTCAAATGGATGCTGGACCACGTCGAAGGGTTGCGCGCCGACGCTCAAGCCGGACATGCCCTCTTCGGCACGATCGACACCTGGCTGATCTGGAACCTGACCGGCGAGCATGTCATTGATGTGACCAACGCCAGCCGCACCCTGCTGATGGACCTGGCAGCGCTATCCTGGGATCAGCAGCTCCTCGCCGAAATGGGCATCCCTGCCCAGATGCTGCCGGAGATCCGGCCTTCCAGCGATCCCGGGTTTTACGGGATGACCCGGCGGGACGGGCCATTCGGTACCGGCATCCCGGTATGCGGTGACCTGGGCGACCAGCAAGCCGCCCTCTACGGGCAGACCTGTTTCAGCCCTGGAGAAGCCAAGAATACCTACGGCACCGGCTGCTTCATGCTGATGAACACTGGCACCACCATCATCCCCTCAAACCGCGGGCTGCTGACCACCCTGGGCTATCAGATCGGGGAAAGGAAACCAATCTACGCCCTTGAAGGTTCGATCGCCGTGACCGGCGCCTTGGTGCAGTGGCTGCGGGACAACTTGGGGATCATCAAAGAATCCCCGGAGGTTGAAACACTGGCTGCCAGCGTGGAGGATAACGGCGGAATCTATTTTGTACCGGCGTTTTCTGGTCTTTTTGCCCCTTACTGGCGCAGCGACGCACGGGGGGCAATCGTAGGGATGACGCGGTACACCAATAAAGGGCATGTTGCCCGCGCCGCCCTGGAAGCAACCGCCTACCAGACCAGAGAAGTGCTAGAAGCGATGAACAAGGACTCCGGCGTGGAACTGAAAGCTTTAAAAGTGGACGGCGGGATGGTTGTCAACCAGTTGCTGATGCAGTTTCAGGCAGATATGCTCGGTGTGCCCGTGGTTCGGCCGCGGATCAATGAGACTACCGCTCTCGGCGCGGCCTACGCCGCCGGGATGGCAGTCGGCATCTGGTCAGACGAGAAGGAACTGCGCCAAAACTGGCAAGTGGAGCAGGAGTGGCAGCCGCAAATGGACTCGGAGCAGGCAAAGATGCTTTATCACGGCTGGCTCAAAGCGGTGACGCGCACATTTGATTGGGTTGATTGAAATCAGTGATCAAGCACCCAGGCACTCTGGGATCAGGAAAAGCTGTAACCCCAATCCTAACCTCTAGGCAGAGCTGATCCAAAAGCATATATTTCACAAGACGATATCGTTCAACAGACCGCCTACTACTGACAACTGATTAACAATAACCGACTACTCTCAGGAATTAATATGCTCCCAAAACTAAACAAAAAAACCAAGACAGCAGAATTCACCTCAAAATTCTTTCCCCAGCATATCCTTGTGCTTTCCTGTGGGGCGAATTTCATACCCATGGGCTACTGGACGGTGGTCTCGAAAGAACCGTTCCGGTTTTTAATATGCATGCAGGTGGGCAACCATTCTCTTAAGCTGCTGCGGGAGCACAAAGAAGCCGGGCTGCATTTCTTCCCCTGGGAGGAGCGGGACTGGATCGATGCCGCCGGGCATCTGAGCGGGGAAACCACCAACAAAGCTGAAGTGTTAGGCCGCACCCTGGTCCCGGCTGAGAAACTTAAACATACCAAACTGCTCAAAGGCGCGGATGTAGTCTTTGAAACCGTGCTCTCTGAAGAACTGGAGGGACTCTCCGGCACCTTTGCCCTCTTCGTGATGGATGTTCTTCACGTGCATGGCAACAAACCGCCCCAAAAGCGCAAGCCGATTTTCTACCAAAGCGTCAAGGATTTTGCCACTGTCGGGGAGACATGGAAATCATCGAGATGAATCGGGAAAGACTCCTCCAGAAATGACAAATGCTCAACTTTTCTGGCAAATTCCCACATGTTTATAGCGCGAATCCTTTTATCAAACAATTCTAATCGTACCCAATCTCCTCCGCCCGGGCAGCCATCTCGGCGCGCAGCTTCTCACGGTCGCGCGGGTAAGTCCAGTAAAACAGGGTAAAGAAAGCCGCACAAACGATCCAGGGAACCGGGACGGTCCATACCATCGCCTCGGTCAGGCCGATCTGGTCCGCCAGCCAGCCTGCAAAGATCGCCACCAGGGCAGAAAACCCATTCTCAATGATTGCCACCACCGAGTAGGCCACACTGCGCAGTTCAGGCGCAACCACACCCTGCATCATCGGTTCTTTGGCACCTTTTCCCGGCCAACTGATCAACAAGGCGGTGATAAAAGACAGCACCAGCAGCCCGGTCAGCGACCAGTTCTCGGTTTTGGTCAGCAGCCAATACGAAAGCGGGATCCCCGAAACCACCGAGAACTGTCCGATCACTACACGCCCGTATTTGGGGTTGATCTGTTCAGCCCGGTCACCAATCATCCCCCCGACAATATTCGAGATCACCGTCCCCACCACGATACCCGCAAAAGCCACCGTAGCGCCGGATTCATCCAAGCCGCGCTCGTTCACCAGCCAGGTGATGAAGTACAATCCCAGGATCACCCAGGGCATTGTCCCGGCCATTCCCTGCAGCACGGCCACCCAGATGGTCGGGATGCGCAGCACCTTGGTCACATCCGCCAACTGGATGCGGTAACTGGCCGCGGCTTCCTCAGTGATCTTACCTGCCAGCTCAGGTTCGGCTGCCCCGCGCACCGGCTCATCCACCAAAAAGTACACCAGCAGCCCCGATAGTACACTGAACCCGCCCAAGGAGAAGAAACCCCAGCGCCACAGATCGGGCGTCGCCAGCATCCCAAGCCCCAGGGTTCCGACCACAATCCCGACCATGCCAATCCCCTCCACCATCCCCAATGACCTGCCTCGCCGCTCTGGTGGGAAGGTATCCGAGATCAGCGAAAAGGTCGCCTATTAACCCAACTTGGTAAAACCGTTACCATCCTCAAAATAAAAATTCGACTAAACAATAGCCAAGCGTGGTGTTTTAGTGTAGACTTTCCATATCCCACCACAAGGAGAGACTCATGGCCGAGAAAAAGCCGCGTTACCGTTGGAATGTCGTTGTAATTTTCTTCTTTTTCATGCTCTTGCACCAGACGGATAAACTCCTCATTGGGCCGCTCAAGGGACCGATCAGCGAGGAATTCCACATCACCAACACCCAATTTGGCATGGTGATCTCTGGCGCGCTGATCGTAGGCACAGTCCTCTACCCAATTTGGGGCTACCTCTACGACCGCTTTGCCCGCGCCAAACTGTTGGCCCTGGCCTCCTTCATCTGGGGTGCCACCACTTGGCTGAGTGCAATTGTGCGCACCTACGGAGGTTTCGTGGCCACCCGCGCCAGCACTGGAATTGATGATTCCTCCTACCCCGGGCTGTACTCGCTGGTGGCAGATTACTTTGAGCCGACCACTCGCAGCAAGGTGTACGGCATCCTGCAGCTCAGCCAGCCGATCGGTTACCTGCTGGGGATGGTGTTGGCTTTGATGGTCGCCCCTGGTTTAGGCTGGCGGAATGTGTTTTACATCACTGGCGGGTTGGGGATTGTGATCGCAGTCCTGATCTTTTTCGGCGTCAAGGAAATGCCCCGCGGCAAATCTGAGCCCGAATTCTCAGGTATGGAAGAGATCACCACCTTCAAATTCTCCTGGAACGAAGCCAAAGCCATATTTAAGAAAAAAACCATGTGGTTCATCTTCGGTCAGGGCTTTGCCGGCGTTTTCCCCTGGAATGTGATCACCTATTTCTTCTTCGACTATCTGGCCAAAGAGCGCGGCTATGATGAGAATGCCGTGCTTTTCACCATGGCACCGATTGTGCTGATCCTGGCATCCGGGTATTTTGTGGGCGGCGCGCTGGGTGACTGGGCCTTCAAGAGGAACCGCAAAGGGCGCATCCTGGTCTCCAGCACCGGCGTGATCATGGGGGCAGTCTTCCTGCTGCTGGCGCTGAATACCCCGGTCGAGAACCGGACGCAGTTCTTCATCCTCATGTCTGCCACGGCAATCTTCATGCCGCTCTCCTCCCCCAACGTGCTGGCCACAATTTATGATGTGACCGTGCCAGAGGTGCGCTCTACAGCCCAGTCGGTGGAATATTTCATTGAAAACAGCGGGGCTGCCTTTGCGCCCATTCTGGCCGGGATCATCGCCGACGCCTTCAACATGGGTACCGCCATCCTGTGGGTCAGTGTATCGGCTTGGGTGGTGTGCTTCCTCATCTATCTGGGAGCGCTGCTGTTCATTGACAATGATATCCAGGCTTTGCGGGATGAGATGGGAAAACGGGCAGCGGCAGAACAGGCAGGCTAGAGAATCGAAAATCTCTAGCATTGGTCATCAAATTCACCATGGGGAACCATGGTTCACCATGGTCTCACCCGGATATATTTTTTATCTTTCTTCAGCTGCTGCTTCTAGAATCCGGCTTTCAGCCAGGCCAATATAACCCTCACTGGTGTCGTAGCCGACGTAACGTCGTCTGGATAACAGCGCGGCCACGGCGGTGGTGCCTGATCCAATGAAGGGATCCAGGACCACATCCCCCTTGTAAGACAGCAAACGGATCAGCCGGTCTGCCAAAGCAAGCGGGTAGGGTGCCGGATGTCCAATGCGTTTGGCTGATTCCGGGGCAATCTCCCAGATGGAGAGCGTGCCAGACATGAATTCCTCTCTGCTGATATCCGATTCTCCCCTGTCTGGCCGGGTGAAGGACTGCTTGGCAAACACCAGGATATATTCGTGCAGATCCCGCAAACGGGGCGAACGGGCATTCATCCAGCTGCCCCAGGCGGTGCTGCCTGAAGCGCCTTTCCCCTTTTGCCAGATGATCTCCCCCATCGGCAGGAACCCAATATCCTGGTGGACCTGGTAAAAATATGCTGTTAAGGGGATGTAAGGCTTGCGCCCCAAATTGGCGATATTGACTGCGTACCGCCCGCCAGGCCGCAGCGTGCGGTAAACCTCCTGCCCAACAGCATGAATGAAAGCGAGGTACTCGTCAAGAGAGAGATCATCGTCATATTGCTTTTTGGCATTGTAAGGGGGTGAGGTGACAGCCAGCGCGATGCTGTTATCCGGTACCTGATGCATATCCTCCGAAGACTGGCAGTAAAGCCGGTCAGCCCATTTACCAGGATCAGGGACAGGGATTTTGGCTAGCTCATCCAGCGTGCAATCAGCCGTCAGGCCTGATTTTTGATACAACCTGCTGCTGTAAAACGCCGAGGAATCGTGTGCCTCGCGCCTGCTGACCCCGAAATCGGAGGTGCGGGTGGGCTTGGTGACCATAGGTTGATTATACAGGACAACCGCGCGGGGTGTTTGGAGATAACGGCTCCAGTTTTTACGGATCCATTACACAGCGGACAGTGATGGCAAGTTCTTTAGATTCATTCAGCAGCCAAACATCCGCACCCTCAAAATGGACCGTAGGCATTCCAGCCTTATCCCCATTTTCTGTAGAGCTCCACATATGGACGCCAAAGCCAAGGCCCTCATACCCCCCATCCGGAAAACCGCCACCAGCTGGTAAGGCATTGAAACCGCTGATATTGGTTGCGCAAGCATTCGGCTCCACCCATATCTCTGTCCCGGTCGTCTTCAAATGGCCGGAAGCCACCTCCACACCGCCGAGATAATCAAACAAAACAATCCATTCCGCATCGGTGGGGATATGCCAGCCATCCGGGCAGAGGCCTTGCGCACCTTCCTGATTGGTACCATCCATGGCAATATCCCAGGTGTACAACCCCCCATAGACCTCACAATTGGCCTCGTCATTCTGGTAACACCGCCGGGCAATCTGCTCCCCGCTTCTGTTGGTTGCCACCCGCAGATTCTCAGACATCCACCACTGGTTACCGATCTTCACAGTACTGTACAGGTTTCCATCAAAGTCTTTAACGCTGCCAGTTTCAATCAGGGGATACGGCGTGGCAGTCGCAGCAGAAGATGTTTCAGTTGGCTCATATGTATCAGTCGCAACGGATAAAGGAGTCGATGTGGCCGGATTCTCTAGAGGGCGACAGCAGCCGGATCAACTGGCATGTCTGTGTTACAACCTGCCAACAAGAAAAGGCAAATCACATAGGAAAAAATCTTTTGCATGGTCATCCTTACGGGCAATCTTTCACGCTTCCCGGTGGAAGATTGGCAGCACATCCAGCGCGGCGGGGAAACCCTCAATGGTTTGCGGACCTTCGTAAACCTCACCGGTCCAGTGATCCCGCCAGATACCAGGCGGGAAGTAGATATCCCGCTTGCGGGCACCCTTCTCTAACACCGGGGCAACCAGCAGATCATCCCCAATCAAGAACTGCTGGTCGCAGTCCAAAGCGGTGGGATCATCCGGAGCGAGGAAGAACACCGGGCGGATGATCGGTTCTCCTGTCTTAGCGGTGTGCTTAACAAGTTCTTCAAATTTGGGCGTGAATTTCAGGTGCAGTTCAGCGTACTTTCGGCAGATGTCGGCACATTCCTCCCCAAACTGCCAAGGGGTAATCGAGAACTGCATTACCGGCAGAAGGGCATTTAGCTGCGTCCAGCGGATCATCAGCTCCCCATCCGGCCAGCCAAACTCGGCTTTCTTAGCAATGTACTCTGGCACATCAGATGCATGTACCGCCACATCTTCATCCCCAGCGGCTTCCTGTTTGCGGCGCTGAATGGCTGGAATAATTACACGGTTGATCAGGCTACGGAGGAACTTGTTCTTCGGGAAAGTGAAATAGCCATTGCCGCCGATCATATCCGGGAATGTAAATGGGTAGCCGGTGAGGGAAAGCTGCAGCGTAGCCGGGATAATCGCTTTCAGGCCATTCTCCACACCCCAGGTAGACCACAAATCCCAGAGCCGGAAGAGCAGCGGGGCAGTCTGGTTCTGCCAGCCGGTACGCACTTCACACAGACTGTAGTGGCGGCTGATCCAATCCACGTAGGCATGGGAATATCGGTTGCGAGAATCCCCCGGCGTATGGAGGACAGCATCTGCCGGGACGTACTGGGCCTCGCCGCCATCAAACTTGAACCCATCCAGGCCAGTCTGTTCTTGGAGGTGCTGCAGTCGTTTGCCAAACCAGATCATGGCAGCAGGATTGGTGACATCCAGCAGAAAACCTTGTCCCTGCCACCAGCGCACCAGATAGGGTTCACCCGCCTGGTTTCTGACCAGATAACCTTTCTCTGCGCCTTCCATCCCGGCTTTGGATTTTGGGTGGAGGAAAGGAATCACCCAACAGGTCACCCTGAATCCCTGCTGGTGCAGTTGTTCGATCATCTTTTGAGGTGATGGGAAACGCTGCTCGTCGAACTCCAGGTCGCCGTAGGTGGTTTGCCAGCGATCGTCTATCTCCAATACCTGGTATGGGAACCGGCTGGTGATGATTTGGCTGGCAAAATCAAGCACTATTTCTTCATTGATTTGGTCTTTATACTGTGCCCACGTGGTCCATACCGGCGCGCCAAAAAGCTCTAGCGGTGGGGTGCGGTTGGGGTGCCCAACTTCCTGCACTACCCGGCGGTGAGCAGAAACCGGATCATCCAGGATGAATAGGTCGAAGCTTAGATTGTCTCCCTGAAAAGTGATCTGTCCATCCCCATTGCCTTTAATATCTGCCGGGGGGCGCTGATCGAAAGGGATCTCCTCGGCAAATACATAATCAGGGAGATCATCACGCGGATTAGGGGGCTGGTTAAGTCCCAGCCGGAAAGGTGAGTGTACGATCAACGCCTCGCCCCGGTCTGAGAACAATATTGGCGAGATAATGTTTGATAAACCGATGGGGTTGGAATCGCTCACCAGGAAATCTGAAAGCTGGATCATTACTCTGCCCAAATCCCAATGCTGGTTAACCAGTTCGCCAATCCCAAACCAGCGGCCTTTGATCGGAATTTTGACCTCGATCCCCTTCCCCTGCCAGCGGTAGCTGAACATACGCCCCTCCTGGGCAAGAGTCAGCGAACCGCCCTCAAAAACAAGTGAAATCCCATGTCCATAAGGCTGCATGTTGATAAAACGGTAAGAAGTTGATAAACTGAGAAAAGTGTCGTCGTGATGTCTGAACTGAAAACTGATGGGATCTTTGGTAAAGATATAGCTGGTATTGGTGATCTGCTCCATAGGTTCCTCCTGAAGTATTTTTACCACATTTGAGGAGAGAGTAAAGACAACTTCATTCCTACCCGTAATAATTCATCCCCAACTGTATGAAATAAAGTAAGTCAATCCCAATCCGAGTGCAGGGATGAGGCAGTAATCTTGGAGAATTTATGCAAAACACACTCAATAAGATCGGACTGATACTTGGCATCTTGATGGTGGCAGGCGCGCTGATGGGACTCTCTTCCCTTGATGATGCTCTCGCGAATGGGAAACAGGTTGAGATACCTGTGCTGGGAGACGACACCCTGATCGGCACCTATTACCCGGGCAACTTAGAAAGAGGCCTCCTGCTACTGGAAGGGTTCGGTTCAGACCAGACATCCTTGCGACCCATTGCAGCAGAGTATGCCGGGCGGGGCTACCACGTATTGAGCTTTGATTTTTCCGGTCACGGACGGAGTCCGGGCGGTCTGGATTTTGACAATGCTGCCACCGACCGAATGGCGAAGCAGGTACTGGCAGCAGATACCAGACTTCAAGAATTAAGCGGTCTCGCTTCCGGTCAGATCATACATCTGGGGCACAGTCTGGGGGCAAGAGTGGCATTACAGGCGGCCACGATGACAGATTCCCCGCCCGAATCGTTGATTTTATTGGGCGCGCAAGTCAACCTGGCAACCAATCAGCAAGCTGAATTCTTCACCGGCACCTCAGACACGGATTTAGAGTGGGTACAAGCTTTGGGGCCTGATAATCCAAAGACCAACATCATCCTTTTTACCAGTCAAAAGGATGATATCTTAACCCCTGAATCAGCTCAATTGTTAGTGAATCAACTTTCAGGAAATACTTCCTCAAATTATGGGCGTGAACTAATTCTCGCCCCAAAACTTCTTCATAATTATGAAATCTATGCCAAGGATGCAATTAAAAATCAGGCCGGGTATTTTCCATCGGTATCGTACTGGTTACTGGGACTGGCCGGGTTGTTCCTGGCGCTGATCACAAGGATCGATTTAACGCGGAGAAGTGGATCACCCGCCCCTGAAGCAAGAATCGAGAAACCAGGCTGGTTCATCGCTGGTAAGCTGCTCCTGTGGGTCCCCGCATTGATTCCCGGCGCAATTATCGCTTCAGCTATATTCTTTTCCCCATTTGGTACGCCAGCGTTTAACCTGTACTATATCGGCTTCTTTGGCGGGTATGGAGTGCTGCTGTGGTTCCTGTACCTTAAAGGCAGAGTGCCTGGCGTGACCGGTCGGGTAATCCTCCGGAGAAATTCTGATGCAATCCAACAAAAGGCTTACCTGGCAGGGTTCTACTTTCTGGCAGTGCTGCTGGCTGTCTCGCTGATGGCGCGCTCAGGGTGGTGGTACACCTTTGCTTTCAATCACCGGCTCGTCTGGCTGCTGGTATTCACCCTAATTACTGCTCTGGGATTCAGGATCGGCTATGAGGAGATTGAAATCATCCGGGCTAGCCAACCTCGCAAAGGTTGGCTGGTGTGGTTAAATGCGCTGGCCGGGCTGTTCCCATTCTTCCTGTACACTGCCTTCCTGGCATCTATTGGGTCGATCTCCGGAGTTACCGGCAGTGTGCAAGGGCTGGTGATCCTCGGACTATCAAATGCCACCGGGATACTGGTGGAGAAGATCAGCGCTCGCCCTTGGCTGGCGGCAATGTTGCAGGCTTTCCTGCTCTATTGGCTGATCTTGCCTCAGGGGGTGCTCTTCAGATAGACAGATTGGCATTGTTAAGCAGTTAAAT
This sequence comes from Anaerolineales bacterium, assembly GCA_016932165.1. Lineage (GTDB taxonomy): Bacteria > Chloroflexota > Anaerolineae > Anaerolineales > UBA11579 > UBA11579. Next base: position 65 of record JAFGDK010000068.1, on the reverse strand, counting down.
CGTCCATCAGGCCTGTTCTTGATCTTACCGACTATGCGGCTATTAACTATTTGACTATAATGTAT
>JAFGDK010000013.1 GCA_016932165.1 Anaerolineales bacterium | reverse complement strand
CTTGAAACTTTCAAGAAATAATAAAAAAGTGTAACCTTTTGTAACCTTTTGTCACCTTTTCGCACCTTGACATTTATACCAGGGCATTTAGCACCTGCTGGTCAAGCCGGAAATACAATCAAACGCACTGGAAATCACCTCAGTGCGTTTCATTTCCCCAATCATTATTTTTGGGGTGTCTCATGCTCCAGCAATATTCCCAATCACCAGCTAAAAAACCACCCCCTACCGCATCTACGGATATTGCACTCGGATAGAACCAGATCCGATATCGAAACAGATCACCAGTTGGTGCTTCGCCTGGTCAAATCCTGCCGTCTCCCAAACGCCGCTAGCGCCGACTATATCATCTCCGCCGGAGGTTTGAATGAATCCAGAGGGCACATTCACGCTGCCCGAACCGGTATCACCGCGCAATTGCACTGCTGTCCCTTCAGGCACAACAAGGGTGATCAAACCTGAACCGCTGTCTACCATTACTTCACCAAAGCAGCCTGCTCCCAGTCTCACGGAGATCTTCCCCGATCCAACATTGATCTTCATATCCAACTTGGAATCTTCCCCGGTCATTACGGTTACCGATCCAGATCCTGAAGAAAGGTCTACCAGGAAATCGCCCTCCGGCAGGTTCACGCTAATACTGCCTGATCCACTGTCTGCCTTGAGCTTATCCAGCGTTATCGCTGTCAAATCCATATCTGCGCTGCCGCCCCCAATATTCACATCCAAATCTATCGGCACGTCCGTGGCCAGGCCAACTTCTGCCCTGATCTGGGATTGGGTCAACCAATCACTAAAAATTTCTGGCCCTACCTGGTCTAGCCGCAGGCGGATATCACGTGTATTCGATCCTGAAGCATTGAAGGTCACGTGTTGATTATGGGTCACTTCAGCCTCAAACAAATTTCTGCTGTCCACCAGCTCGAAGACCTCAATGTTGCCGCGGTCAAAATCCAAGAACACATCTACAGCCTGAACATCTCTCTCGGCATCCTGAAACCTTTCAGTTTGCCTCTCTGGTGCAGGTAGGGTTTCGATCACCATTGGGGCAAAAAACAGGAACCCCACCACCACCAAGGCCATCAACCCTGAGAGCAAACTCGCCAGCCAGCGGTTATTGCGCCCAAAAAGCATATTGATCCCGGCAATCACTAAAAAGACCGGCCACAAACGCCAGATCTCGTAGAAATTAATCATCTCAATAATGCTTAGATTGGAAAGCAGGTATAAAACTCCCACACCGATGAAAATTATCGGCCAAAACAAGTTCGGGAATCGTCTGTTGTCATCCATGGTTACACTCCTGATTCCCAGGCGGTTCCACCAGGGAAATAGCTGGAAAGGTATTCAATCACTATTCTATACGAACCAGGAAGCAGTGGGTTGCAAAAACAGAGTCAGGCCCTTGAGTCCCAGAGCGGTTCCTCAACCCCTTTTTGCTGATTTTCATACCGCCCCATCACAAACAGAAGGTCCGAAAGCCGGTTCAGGAAACTCAGGTTGAGAGGGTTGACCGGCTGCTGGGCGGAGAGGGATACCGCCATCCGCTCTGCCCGGCGGCAGACGGTCCGCGCCACCTGTAGAGTAGCGGCGCCAGACGTGCCCCCTGGCAAGATGAAATTCGCCAACGGTCCCACCTCGGCACTGAGCTCATCAATCCAGCCCTCCATCTGCTCAATATGCTTCTCTTCGATTCGCGGCACCTGCCATTCCCGTTTATCTTCTTCCGGAAAAGCCAGGTCTGAACCGAGGTGCAGCAGCGTATTCTGGATCACCTTCAATTCTGAGGCAATCTTGTCTGCCAGGCTGTACGAGATCGCCAGCCCGATCAGACTGTTGAGTTCATCAACTGTCCCGTAGGTTTCGATCCGGAGATCATTTTTAGGAACCCGAATTCGGGAGCCCAGAGCGGTGGTCCCATCATCGCCTGTCTTTGTGTAAATCTTTGTGATCTTTGGCATACCCCTATTTTACCTGTCTTTTCCTCAACATCTAGAATCCATACCAAATATTCCCCATCTCACAGCCGTAACCAGTGAATATGGATCCCTCATTTGGTAGAAAATTGGAGGACTGGGTGAACAATCAATAAAGGATCTAAAAACGGTTGGAACACAGACTCCTAAATCAATCAGGGAGTTCCCTCAAGCCTTCGTTTGAGTAACTCCGGGAGATCAAACCGCCTGGCAAGATGAACAAGAAGCATCCCCATGGGCAGCAGCCAAGCCATTTTCATCACCTTTAAACCCAGCCAGGGATAGAAAAGTCGGTAGGCATAAGAAAGAGGCAGCACCCACCAAGGGGACTCGAAGACCAAAAAAACCACATAAGAATACACGCTGAAGAACGGCATTGCCAGGCTGGAAACCATCAAACTCACCAATGTGCCCTCTTCCCGCTCCATGAACAGGAACGGCAGCGGCAGCAGCACCAGCCCCCAAGGCCACAAGAATTCAGATGCCATCTTCCAGGGATGGTCGGGGATACTGGTGGCCGCATTCAGGAACCATTTTACCGGCCAATCCACCCCATAAATAGCCAGACTGATCAACAGCACCGCCGTGGGCACAAACACCACCTTGAGAAGCTGCTTGCGCTCCTCCCGTATCAGCAAAAATATCACCGCCAGCACCGCAATCTGCGGTTTAACCAGCATCAGGGTCAGACCGGCACCTCTCCAATACGGGTTTTTCGACCGGATCGCCAGCAGTGCTCCCAGACACACAAATACATCAATCTGCCCCAGCCAGTACTGCCCGATCATCGGGAAGGTCAGCAAAAAGATTAATGGATTGATCTTCGTTTCCCGGGCGATCAGCAGCAGCCCGGACAGGCTGAACATCGTCCAGTACGGCCACACAAATCCTCCGGGAGCCAGGATCAGCGGCGAGAGCAGGAGCTGCGCAAAATAGGGAATGAACCCGCATTCCAGACATCCATCTGCGAACGGCTTATAATACCGGATGGTATCCATCCCTCCACCAACATCTATCCCCCTGCTGTAAAAGAATGCAAAGATCATCATCCCGATTGCAACTTCAATGGCGACAATCCATGATACCCGATGCCAGTTGATCTGTTTTAGCCTTTGCATGCCAATATTATAATGAGCCCAACCCATCAATGGAGGAGCAATACCCGGCTGATTGGATGACAAAATCGTATCATCCGGTTGGGACAATCTAGATCGTTCTCAAACTCCCTGGATACCTCTCCGCCTTCCACTGATCTTGCGGTAACCCCACCCCAGGAACGGCAGCACAACTCCGGTCGCGACCCACTCCCAATTTGAACCCATAAACCGACTGACGAGATAAAGAGGATTCATCTCCACCTCAACCTCACGCACCTCGTTTGTGGTGTAAGTTTTATCTCCCATCCCCTCAGCGTTTACAATCACTGAAAGGTGCAGTGTCAGACGCTGTTCTCCGGTTTGTTCTGGACGCACTTCCCAGACCCAACTGGTATATGGCTGGTCTGGTGTCCGGATTTGCTCTTCCGCTGACAGCGCCTTGATCGTAAAAGATTCGCCGGTTAACCTGGCGCTCATCACCGTGCTGACTTTCAATGGGATCACCACCACAGGCCGGTTATCCTCCATTCCCACTGTCAGGGTGGCAATCACATCTTCATCATCTTCAATTTCCTTGCTGGAGACTGGCGCAACCCGCACTTCCACCGGATACACCTTCCCCAGCCTCATGCTCGCAGCCGGATTGAACAGCGCCGCCCCCTCCGGTAGGCTGGATACCACCTCGGCATACACTGTGTTGAGGTCGATATGTACCGTCTCAACCTGCTCTGTGGGTGCCGGGGTTGGCTGGACGGCCGGTTGGGTCATAGAAACAACTGGCGTCGCTGTCGGCTTTAATTGCATGGTAGGCACTGGTAATTCCGCGGTATTCTCGGCCTCAGAAGGCTCTTCTCCAGCAGGTTCCTCAGTTGTATTCACACTCGTCTCATTTGCACTAAGCGTCATACAGGAAACCAGTAGGATTACTAACAGCATCAACGCAATCAGCAAACATATAGATCGTTTCATAACCACATTGTATAAAATTCGAGCGGTACTGGCAACCATCACTCCAAATCATATAGATTCTGTCCAATAAATTATCAGACCCAAAAATATGGTTCAGTCATTAATATAGTCCTGCTGATGGGATTTAGGCCTGGTTTTTGGGAGTTACACAAATAATCGCCAAGATTGCGGAGGCAAACAAACGGGATGTGAATCAACCCGGGTTATATCAATCACCCTTGACAATCACAGAAATAATGATAATATAGATAAACATAATCCGATTTAGCGGTACCAAACACATTTTACGATAATTAAGAGCCGTTCGCAAAATTTGTGAACGGCTCTTAATATATCAGGAGGAATTCATTGCGGCAGCACTCCGATTCATCTATGCAGCTTGTTTTTATCAACTAATTATTAAAACCAGGAGAAAAAAATGAAACAAAAACTTAAGGTTACCCAACGCGTTCTACTTCTTTGTATCGCCTTGTTCACCGGTTGGCTTGTGTTTGGAAGCACTCAAACTGTTACCGCTTCCCATTGGCAAGCGCAAAGCCAGATCTCTCTTGACCTAACAGCCATCACTCTCCATAGCACGGAAGCTAAAGTTGACCACACATTAACCTCCTATGGATGTCCAAAGCAAGACTTGACAACCGCCAGCTTTGCAGACAGCTTGGAATATCGTTGGGAAGCTATGGGCAAGTACTATGCTGCTCACAAAGACTTGACAACCTTTAATGCAGAAGAGATCTTGGCCTATCGGTGGCAAGCCATGGCTGAGTTCTATGCAGCCAACTTAGACTTGACAACTTTTAATGCAGAAGAAATTTTGGCTTATCGTTGGCAGGCAATGGCCGAGTTCTATACGACCCATGAAGTATGCCTTGTGTAGGAGTTGATTTCCCTAAGCACAGCAGATAACCCAGCCTTTCTTTAAAAAGCTAATCAGTACTTTCCTTTTTTGTCTGATTATGAATCAAACCTCATAGACTGCAGGTTCGTGTCCTGCCCAGAATACAGTCACGCGACGCCGCTTGACTGTATTTTTCTTGTGGGATTGATCCAGTTTTTTGGGGAGTATCTGATTACTTCAGTCTATCCGCCCTATCCCATATCAACCCAAATAAATTTCAATCGGTTGTTTCCTAATCCCATCATTTATTTAGAGGATATGATTAGCATCATCACCTCCAAGGCAACCGGGATAGACGGATCTGCAACTGTCCAGGAGCTAACCGCTGCTCTCGCTCGCAGTGGCAATTGGGTATTAAGGCTTTTGCACCTCGTATGCGCCGATATCGCATGGGGTGAGGCGGGGTTCTCCGCGTTGATCAGTGTCGACCACGCAGCTTTCGGATGGTATCGCGTCAATTGCAGGGCTGCCGGGAAGCAAACGATGAGTCAATGTCGAACCGCCATTATCTACCAACGGACCAAGCATCGGGTTGCCTGAAAACACTGGTTCGCAGTTGCCGTCCGCAATCCAAGTGTAGCCTGATGCGAGTATCTCAGCATAGCCTTCTAAATGACAGTCTGAAATTCCATAGTCTCCCAACCGAGCGATATTATCCGAGATAATTGTGTTGAATAGTCTCAATTGACCGTAATCTTTGATATCATCTCTGCCATTGAGGGCTAGGCCGCCCACGTTGCTGGCGCTGTTATTGCTGATTGTGCAGCTGGTGAAATCTCCAGAGCCGTTGAGATAAATTCCCCCGCCGCTCTCGGTGGCAAAGTTGCTGCTGATGGTGCTGTTTTGCATGATTAATTTTCCATGACAAGCAACGTGAATGCCGCCGCCTTTGCTCTTGGCGTGGTTGTTGCTGACCGTGCTGTTGATCAAAGTGGTTGTTCCCGAAAGGACCTTCAGTCCTCCGCCCGTTGCGCATTCCAGATAGGCATCCCCGCCGCCGACCGAACCATTTTCACTGACGGTGCTGTTGAGGAGCGTAAGTGTGCCCTCACTGTAGAGGCCGCCGCCTGCGCTGCCAAAATTCTCTCGGATAATCATGTCTTCCAACGTGAGGGTCCCGTAATTCAGGATACCCCCGCCAGTCAATGGGCTGGTGGAAGGATTGCCGTGCTGGACTGTCATCCCGCGGATAGTGACGGTTACATCCAGCGGAACTTCGAAAACGCGTTGCGTCCCTTCGCCGGGATTTAAATGCGCCTGCACAATTGTCTTCTGAGCCCCTTTCCCTTGGATAATCACGTTCTTGCTGACCAATATGCCTGCTTCCGTCTGGACGGGTTCAATTACACCTATCACGGTCCCTTCAACCGTTCTCTCAGCCTCGATCGCATCCTGAATTAGAGTGAAATCACAGCCGCTGGCACAAACGGTCAGATCAGGGTTTGGGAACGGTGTAGGTGCTAAAGTAGATCGAGGTGACTGCGAGATTTCTGTTTCTTGAGTTGAACTATTTGAAGATGGGAAAGCTTGATTATTTGTGTCATTGGCCTGACAGCCGATCAACATTGAGATGCTGATGAGCAATATTAGAATTATTCGTGTCATCTTCTTGCTCCTCTCCAGACTATTTCATCTCAGGGTTATTTCTAGAAGCTGCCATTCCTGAATTCCATCAGTATCTAGTTCACCTTAATTATATGAATGTTACAACCTTTGGAGATGATGTGAATATGAGAATTTCTTTTGTGGGTTCCAGGCTTCTCTCAAGAAATCCTCTCTCACAAAAAAACAATTGGATTTATCCCAAGAGAGGAAACCACCACAATCTTGATACAGGATCCAGTCTTGGCGTGCAAATCGTGAAGCCAGAAAGATTCAAATCACCAGCATGCAAATTCCTGGTTAGCAACAAACTATCCTAAAATTCTTCCTCACATATCCAGCTTCTTGCCTTAAAATCCCCCCTATCAGGCAGACTTATCCGCCGCGCATGCAGCATCAGACGTTCAGCTGGTTTGCCGCCATACAGCCTGTCCCCGATGATCGCTGCCCCGCGCCCGGCCAGCTGCACCCTAAGCTGGTGAGTCCGTCCAGTTTGCGGATGCAAGGTTACCCTGATTCCCCCACCTTCCACCGACATGATTTCATAGTCAGTGAAGGCAGCTTTCCCGCCCCGCCCCACGATCACCATCTTATCGCGCCTGCGGGGGTCTTGCTCCAGATAATCTTTCATAAAACCCCGTTCTCTAAGTTGTCCTCGATCCGAAATCAGGGCTACATACTCCTTTTCCACCGACCGGTTTTTGAATACCTGATCCAGATAGGCGTTCACCGGTCCTGGACGGGTCAGAAGGCATAGTCCGGAAGTATCCCGATCCAGAACGATGAAACAGGCGGATATCATCCCCAAAAGCGTTCTGGGCAAGTCTGAGCAAATTGTCCACGCCGCCTGCCAGGGTTTCCTGAGCCCGCAGACCTGCGGGTTTGTTAACTACCAGCAAATCCCCCTCATCCGCCACCAGCCATTCAGGATCAAATACGTGATGTGAACGTGGTTTGCTATCCGGCGGATTGCTGACTTCAATTTTGTCCCCCGCTTTCACCTTCCAGGATGCCAGCCAGACCAACCTTCCGTTCACCCTTACCTGCCTGTTTTCAATCAACGCTTTTACTGCCTGCCGGCCCCAATCTGGGAATTGATTGTGAATCGTCTTATCCAGCCTTGCCCCATCCAGATTTGGACTTGCCAGGAATGATTTGCGTGCACCTTTCTCCATCCTTACTCATCTCCGCCTGGTGCAGGGACAACGAATGGTAATAGCCAGGCCGGTTCATTATCACCAGGTAAAAATACGCTCACGAAAACAGATTTTCCGCGTTCCGGCGCTAATCCCCAGCAGTACACCCGCCCAGGATATTCTTCCGGGAACAAGAGATCGCAATTGTATTCTTCCATATCTACCAGGACCCTTACCCCCTCCGGTAGATCACCTGGCCAATTCTCCATTGATATTTGGAAATATTCAGGATCCATCAAATGCGTGGCTTCAATCAGGGTCACCCCGGAAAGGTCCCATTGAGGAGCCGGTTCGGGTGTACCTGGAGGTTCAATCGACGTTTCTGTCGGGAAAATGGTAGGGGTTGCAGCCGACTCTATTGGTCTGATCTCCTCCTGGGTGGCGGTTGGGGATAATCCAATGAAAAACTCTTCTTCCGCTTCTATCTCACTGGGAGGCTTTGAACAGGAAATTAACACCGTCAGAAGAAACAAAAATACCATTCTATGCATATTAGTATTATGACACAGACTTGTGTTAAATTTATTGCCTAGTACTTACCGATCGCTTAAGCCGACCACCGCGCTGTCACCGAAAGGTCAAGTTTCCTCCCGGCTGACTTCTCATTCACCCCCAACACGCCCAGGGTGAGCTCTCCACCAAGCCCATCCAACAAAATTTCCAGACCAGGCTGCAATACCTCAGGCGGGCTTTCCAGGGCATAGGCGGTCACCACCATGAACTGGGGTTTCCCGCTGAAACAATCCCTTAAAACCCGGCACAAATTCTCAAATCCTTCAAAAAAAGACCATCGCTCCTGCTTTGGCCCCAACCCATACTTGGGGGGATCAAAGATGATCCCTTCATAGCGGTTTCCCCGTTTTACCTCACGCCGGGCAAATTTTACTGCATCCTCCACAATCCAGCGGATCGGCTTATCCCCCAGATTATTCAATGCCTGATTGTCACGCCCCAGGGCAACTGCCCGTCGGGCGGAATCGATATGCGTTACCGCCGCCCCGGCCTTGGCTGCCGCCAGGCTTGCCAGTCCGGTATAGCCAAACAAATTCAACACCTGCGGTTGGCCGCCGTGCCTGGCGATCTGTGCCCTAATCCAATCCCAGTGGGCACCATTTTCAGGGAAAACACCCACCTGCCGGGAGTTTTCCAGTATCACCCACATCTTCAAATCTCGGTAGCCGATCTGCCATCTCTCAGGCAGTGGAGCGCGTTTCTCCCATTTTCCCCCGCCCCCCTGTTTGGCCGGCACAAATTCCGCCTCTACATCAGCCCAATTTCCTGCTGGCAGCCCCGGCTTCCATACCGCACGCGGCTCAGGCCGGATCAGCCGGTAGGGGCCAAATTGTTCCAGCTTGCGCCCTAACCCGCTGTCCAGCAGCTGGTAATCCTGCCAATCTCTTGAAAGAATGCGTTCACTCAAACCAGATCACTTGCCTCCATTCTCCCTAAAAGCTGCAATGATCTCATCGCGCAGATCTTCAGCCCGGTATGCCCTGGCTGCAGGGACGTGCATGACCTTCAATCCAGAATTCGCATACAGGCTGTCCACAAACTCATCTCGGGCCGCCCGGTTTTTCGATTGGTGTGAACGGTCATCCAGTTCAATGCTCAGCAAAGGTTCAAAAGTGATCGGATCGCAGAGCAAGAAATCAGCATGCTTCTGCGAAATCCGGTTCCAGGCTGCCTGGAAACCATTGCCGCTAGTCACCGCAAACATATCCACCAAGCGGGGTTTTACCATGATCTCATACTTCGTCCCCACAACTTCACTAAGTACCTTGTAAAACCGGACCTCCGCCAGGCTCATAACCGATTCCTTGAGAGCATATTTGCTCAGGTCCACCCGATTTTCCTTCCTGCTGCGCAGCCGGCCTAGAAACATCACCACCAGTACCGCCAATACCAGCGGTCCGAGGAAAAATGCCCAGGATACGATTTCGCTATTCATCAGCTTCCTCCAACTTGATTATATCTCTTTCACAGTTTCAATACTGCCTCTGTAATATTCTGTGCAATTTTTATACCCCTTTGCACAACAGGGCTTTCTCAAAGTCAGCGATTTTGAGGCGGATCTGGGAGGGAATGGTTTCCAATGCCAGGTTACCATAAATCCGGCAAGCTGG
>JAFGDK010000067.1 GCA_016932165.1 Anaerolineales bacterium | reverse complement strand
GCAAGTGGCCGCCATCAATGAGGGCCACTATTCCGTCCCCACGCTGGTTTTCCCCGATAAAAGCGCCCTCACGGAGCCCAGCCCGGCTGTCCTGGTGGAAAAGCTGGAAAGCATGGGTTTCACGGTTGATGCCCGCGCTCTCCGGCTAGCCAGGAAGCCTAATCTGCTGCGCAGCCCGGCCTTCCTGGCGCTGATGATGCTTGTGCTGTACGGCATTTTGAGGGCTCTGGGGGTTGTTTAAACTATGCTGACGAACCAGCTAGTTGGGATTAGACGCTGCCCAGACAGCTATCAAGAATTTGTTCGGGCAGCCTGATCAAGTGATCGTATCTGCTGGACACCGCACCGCACAAGCGCGCCTTGACAGCGCCAATAACCCCCTTATAATAAACACATAACTAAAACGCGACGACCGAGACGAGTACCCGGCCAGGCGGATTTCAGAGAGAGATGGTCACCGGCTGAAAGCCATCTCAGCCAGCCCCCGGCAAAAACCCCTCGCGAGCGGAAATCTGAAAGGATTCACCATTATGGCGGCATCCGAGTAAGAGGATCGGCAGGCCCCGTTACAGGCCAGCGTTGAGATGGACGATCTGACGATCGTTTAACTTCAGGTGGAACCGTGTGAGAAAGGCTCATGCCCTGATGGCAGGAGCTTTCTTTGTTTAAGGAGATAGAAATGAACCAACCCAATTTGACTGTTGGCCCTCTTCGAGGGGAATAAAGGCAATCAACCAACCCCACCCGATTGCGTTCCCACTCTACCTGATTGAGAGACACCCTTGCCCCTTCCAGAGGAAAGGGCTGGGGTTAGGGGTTGACTATCTGACAACTGACTACCGACTACTGGAGACTGACAACAGGAGTGAATCATGAATGACAAACAGAACGTATCCTACGAGAAATCCGAACTTTACAAGATCCGCCACTCAGCTGCTCATGTGATGGCCCAGGCGGTGATGGAACTGTTTGAACCCGGCGAGGCCAAGATTGCCATCGGGCCTCCGATCGCCGATGGCTTTTATTACGACTTTGACCTGCCCCGCAACCTGACGCAGGAGGATCTTGAAGCCATCGAGAAACGCATGCGCCAGATCATCGGCGGCAAGCATGAGTTCAAAAAGACTGTGATCAGCGCCGAGGAGGCTAAAGCCCAATTCAAGGACCAGCCCTACAAGCTGGAATTAATCGAAGGCCTGGAAGCTGGCGGCACGGATGAATACGGCGAGCCGCTGGACGAGAAGCCAGAGATCTCCTTCTACACCCACGATACCTTCACGGACCTGTGCCGCGGCCCGCATGTGGCGCATACCGGGCAGATCAACCCCTCGGCTTTTAAGTTGATGAGCATTGCCGGGGCTTACTGGCGCGGCGATGAACACAACCCCCAACTGCAGCGGATCTACGGCACGGCCTGGAAGAGCAAAGATGAGCTCAAGAATTACCTCTGGCAGCTGGAAGAAGCCAAAAAGCGCGATCACCGCAAGCTGGGCAAGGAACTGGATCTGTTCACTTTTGATGACGAGGTCGGTCCCGGCCTGCCCCTGTGGACGCCGCGCGGGACGGTGATCATTGAGCAGCTGGAAAAGCTGGCCGCTGAGGTGGAGCGCGCTCACGGTTACAGCCCGGTGCGCACGCCGCACGTCACCAAGGAAGACCTCTTCATCCGCAGCGGGCACCTGCCCTACTACGAAGAGAGCATGTACCCTCCGATGGAACTGGAAGGCGTGCGTTACTTCGTCAAGCCGATGAACTGCCCCTTCCACCACAAGATCTTTGGCAGCCAACTGCGCAGCTACCGGGATTTACCGATCCGCCTGGGCGAGTACGGCACCTGCTACCGCTATGAGAAAAGCGGCGAGCTTTTCGGCCTGATGCGGGTGCGTTCGATGCAGATGAACGATGCCCACATCTACTGCTCTGAGGAAGATTTTGAGCAGGAATTCATGGATGTGATCGACATATACAAAGAGTACTTCGAGATTTTTGGGATTGATAAGTATGTCATGCGCCTCTCGCTGCACCACCCGGATGGGCTGGGCAAGAAATACGTGGACAACGGCCGCCTGTGGATCAAAACCGAAGAAATGGTGCGTTTGGCGATGGACAACGGCGGGGTGCCCTACGTGGAAGTGGAAGATGAAGCCGCCTTTTATGGGCCCAAGATCGATGTCCAGATCTGGTCGGCGATTGGGCGCGAGTTCACCCTGGCCACCAACCAGGTGGACTTTGCTGTCCCGGCGCGCTTCGACCTCAAGTTCATCAACGAGAAGGGCGAAGAAGAGGTGCCGCTGTGCATCCACCGGGCGCCGCTGAGCACCCACGAGCGCATGATCGGCTTTCTGATCGAGCACTATGCCGGCAAGTTCCCGGTGTGGCTCTCCCCTGAGCAGGTGCGCATCATCCCGATCACAGACAACCACAACGAGCATGCCAAAAAGCTGGCTGCCGAATTGTTCGCGAAGGGATTCCGCACCGAGGCCGACCTGAGCGCCAACCGGATGAATGCCAAGATCCGCGAGGCACAGAAGTTCCAGGTGCCTTACATGCTGGTGATTGGCGACCAGGAGATTGAGAATAACACGGTCTCGCTGCGCAAGCGGGACGGCTCCCAGGTCAATGGGATGGCCTTCGCCGACTTCGCGGCACTGCTGGCCGAGAAAGACCACTTGCGGGCGCCTGATTTGTAGCGTCAAAAGCTGCTTTTGCTTGCCAGAAAAATTAGAGGCGGTGGGAAATTTCCCACCGCCTCTGTTCTATCTCTTCATATTTGCTGTCAAATTAAAGAGCTTTTTCTAGTTCTAAGGTTTCTTATCGTGCGGTTGGTATGCAGTAATTCGCTTTTTTGCGAATTGTTTTTAGCCCTTTTTGATTTCGATATCTGTTATTATCTCACCCGATTTTGGATTCATAAGGACAGTAGTTCCCACCAATTGGTGGGCACGGTTTCTCTTGTTATCTTCCTCTGGGATATCCTTTTTCCTGAGGAAAATGTGGAGTGCACCGCCGTTATAGATGCTCTGTCCATTTTCTAAAACATATTCGATATCGCAGTTTTTTATGTTTCTCTGTGCTGTTCTCGTTATTGCATGTGAACTAAGTATTACTCTTTGCCCCATGGCATACTCCTTTCACTGGTGAATACGATTTTTTACCTCCTTTCTTGTTAGATTTTTTGCTATTCAACTGGCGTGTTTCTCTTTTGCCAGTGACCAGGTCTTTACTTCCCCTGGTTCAGTCTGTTGTGCTTTTAGCATAACGCAAAAAACAGGCAAGTAAAATCATGTAAAATATGATGTTCGAATAATATTTCCGAATTTTGGACTGTTTATCCAACGCAAGTACAATCAATCCGGCGTAGGGACAGAGTCTCGATTGTGAAGCAGTCGGAACATGACCAAATAAATGGAAACAAACTGGGCGGGTTTCCGAGTGTATGGCCCTCGGTGAACCCGCCTCTACATTTCATGTTTAAAATCCAATGACTGATTATCTAAACCCCTTCAGGATAGCCATTTATTCCCTGCCTGGCACCAGCCTGAGGACCTCATCGGCGCAGGTTTCGATCGGCTTATCGGTCACATCGACCTTCCGGTAGCCGCGCAGGTGGTAGAACTTTTTGGCCTGTTCCAACTCACCGAAAATCTTCTCAAGGTCGGTGTAGGGGGAACTGCCCACTGCTGTCCCCATCCGCCGCTGACGCTGGGTGCGGTGTGCTTGCAGTCTGACCGGGTCAATTGTCAATCCAATAACCTTATGCGGGGAGATATCCTCGATTTCTGCCGGAAAATCCATCCCCGGCACGATCGGGTAGTTGGCCACCTTCCATCCCAACACGGCCAGATACATGCTGACCGGGGTTTTGCCGGTGCGTGAAGGCCCGATGAGGAGCACATCTGCATCCGGCCAGCCTTCGGGATCAATCCCGTCGTCATGTGCCAGGGAGTAATCGATGGCTTCAACGCGCTCGAAGTAGCTGCGGCGCTGCTGCCGGTATAGGCCGGGGATCCCGGAGGGCGGCTGACCAAAAACCTGGCTTAAATGGGTCAGCAGATCTCCGATCAGGTCTACTGCCGGGACCTGGTGAGCTTCCAGTTGGGAGGTTAACGCGGCGCGGATTTCATCATTCACGAGGGTATGTACCACCAAACCACCCTCCCGGGCAGCCTGGGCCACGATTCCATCCAGACGTTCCAGCCGGCGCACCCGGCTCTCGATCTTGATTTCGACCGCATGTTCCGGGAACTGGGCCAGCACGGTGCGCAATACCTGCTCTCCGCTGTGGCCTACGCCGCCAGACACCACATAGACTGGATATTTTTTATTGTCCATCACACACCTCGTTGAGGCCTAAACAATCTTCCCCATCAACAGCCGCCGGAGCAGCACCGTCACCTTGATTGCCACCGTTACCCCGGTAGACATACACAGCGGAACCAGACCCAAAGCGGCTAACAAAGCTGAATCAAACGAATTCATCAACGAAGACAGCGCCATTGACCCGCCGAACCCGATCAGGGAGAGAGCCGAATTGCGGACGATCACCTCCCCCTCCAGCGGGTACATTTTGATCGTCAGCCCGCGGATCAACCCCCAGAGACCGCCCAGGATGAACAAGACTACCGCTAGCACCAGGTTCAGCTTGGCCCCACTGACCAGGATAAAGACCACCAGGGTGACCACGCTGAGGGCGATGGAGGAGAAGATGCTGGAGAGATTGAATTTCTTTGGTTTGGTGTAAGAGCTGAGCATCCGCACAGTCAGCACCAGGGTGACAATCGAGAAAATGATCGTCAATATATCGAGGAAAGAGGCGATCATGGCTGCACCTCCTGATCATCCCCGCCTTGATCTTGATCGCGATCCTTGCGCAAGATTGTCTCCGCCTCTGAGGGGTCGGCGGCAGGTGGCTGCAAGGTCGGCGCTTCCAGGAGGTCTTCCCCCGACAGCCGGGCGGTGAGCACCAGCTTGGGGCTGAAATCGATCTCCACTGAGCCGGTATCGGATGGCGAAACGTCTTCGTAGCCTACCGATAAGACCTCGTCCACCAGAACTTCGCGCCCCGATGGCAGCCTGACCGGCTGCAGTTCCCCGCCGGGATGCCTGCCGGCAAGGGCAGCAAACCCGCCCTGACCGATGAGCATTTTTTCTGATTGGGCTGTATTGGCTGGCAGTTTCCGCATTCCGATCAGGATCAGCCTGGCTTCCTCGCCGTAGAATACCGCCGGGCCGGAGTCACTTTCAATTGGCCTGAGGACGGTGGCGGCTTGATCATCACGCTTGCTACCTTTGGGCATTTTGTCGATCACACTCGAGACATCCTTGACCAACCCGCCAGCCTGCCCGCGCAGATCGGGGGCTTCAGGGACTTCCACGCCACTCTTTGGGGGCTGCCTCAGACCTGAGGCCCCGCTTTTGACCACCTGTGAAGAACGCTGACCCAGGTTTTGCACCAGCGACCAGAAACCGAGCATGATTGTGCCGGTGACCGCCGCAGCTGCAGCCCGGCCGGGTGCCGGCGGGCGATGGTTCCCCCCGGTGATAAACTCTTCTGTCCTTTCCAGGATTCCGCCAGAAGGCTGCGTTTCCCATTCGATTGGCGGTTCAGGTTCAGTGATCGGGGGGTCAGGCTCGGGTGGCGGGGGTGGTTCCTCGCCCGGGCAGAGTTGATCCAGCGGCACGCAGGCCACCAACCGGGTACCAGGGCAGAAAATCCCGCAGCTGGCCGGGTCAAAATTAGAATAGTCCACCGGCTCGGTGCAGGCTTTCAAGCCGTCATCGCAAATACAGGCGCTGGTGTAGGAGAGTCTCCCGCCCATGTCGTAACAATCGGACTGCACACAGCCGACACCCGACATGCGCTGCCAGTCGAATCCCGGCGGGCAGACCGGGCCTTCATCCTGGGCATGCGCCTGCAACGTCCAAACCCCGGCGAGCAGCGCTGCCAGGATCCCGCCGGCCAGCAGGCACACCAAAAGGGACTGCCGCAGTACCCCGGTACGATAATTTTTGATCAATACCTTTCTTGTCATCGCTGTGCTCCATTCATCGGGGAGACCTTCACCGAAGGTTTCAATCACTATACAGCATCCAGGGATGGGTTTCAAGACCGTTTCTCTGATTCCAGGGTTATAATCTACACAGCCTTCCCCAGGAGACCCAGATGCGCATCCAGCCGGTTGAAAGCAAGTCAGACCTGAGAGCCTTTATCCAATTCCCTTATGATCATTATAAGCATGACCCGGTCTGGGTACCGCTGCTGCGCTTCGATCAGCGCAGGCTGTTCAACCCGCGCAAAAACCCCTTCCTCGACCACTGCGAAACCCAGCTTTTCCTGCTGTGGGATGACCGCGGGGTGCTGATCGGGCGGATCGCGGCGTTCATCGACCAGATTGCGATTGACTATTGGGGTGAACGGATCGGCTTCTTTGGTTATTACGAGGTAATCCAGGACCCGGCTGCCGGGCATCTGCTACTGGAGACTGCCCGCGGCTGGCTGCTGGAAAAAGGCTGCACCCGCATGCGCGGGCCGTGGAGTTTTGTCTCCCAGGAGTGGGGCTCGGTGGTGGAGGGCTTCACCCCCTCCCCGGTGATTATGGGACCCTACAACCCGCCCTACTACAACGAAGACTACGCCGCCTTTGGGCTGGAAAAGGTGCAGGATATGCTCTGCTGGTACGTCTCCGGGGCTGAGGGTTACCAGATCCCCGAGCGCATCATCCAGTTGACCGACCGGGTGGCTGAGCGTTACAAGGTGCGGACCCGCCAAATGAACATCAAGGACTACGACAACGAGGTTAAACACATCCTTAAACTTGCCAACAACTCGATCATCGACAATTGGGGCTACACCCCGGTGACCGATGCCGAGGCGCAGGCAATGGCGGATGACCTCAAGCTGGTGGTGCAGGGACGGGGAGTGATCTTTGCCGAGGACGAAGGCGGCGAGGTGATCGGCTTTGCCATCGCCCTGCCGGACCTCAACTCGCTGCTCAAAGGGCTCAACGGGCGGCTGTTCCCCCTGGGGATCTTCCGGCTGCTCTTCGGGCTGCCGCGCCTCAACCGCTACCGCCTGTTCGGCCTGGGGGTGACCCCCGAATACCAGGGCAAAGCGATCGACAGCCTGCTATACCGCGCCCTGAACGAGTCGCTGTATTCTGAGGATGTGTGGGTGGAGATCAACTACGTGCTGGAAGATAACTGGCCGATGGTCAACGCGATCAAGAAGCTGAACGCCACCCCGCTGAGACGCTACCGGGTGTTTGAGATGGAGATTTAGATGCACCTGTTGAGCATTAACATCGGCAAGCGGCAGGAGATCAACACGACCAAATCCCGCCAGCAGACGACCGGGATTTTCAAGATCCCGGCCAGCGGCCCGGTGACGGTGGGGGAACTAGGCCTGGAGGGCGACTTGATCGCCAACGGGAAGTACCACGGCGGCCCCGACCAGGCGGTTTACCTCTACGGCCAGGCAGACTACGACTTCTGGGCAGATGAACTCGGGGAATTGATCGCACCCGGCCTGTTCGGCGAGAACCTGACGATCAGCGGGCTGGAGAGCGGCAGCTTCAACGTTGGCGATTTCCTGACCATCGGCGAGGTGCGCCTGCAGGTGACTGCCCCGCGCATCCCGTGTGACAAGTTCGCTGCCCGGATTGGGGATCCGCATTTCATCAAGAAGTTCAGGGATGCCGAACGCCCCGGTCTGTACTGCCGGGTGCTGCAAACCGGCCAGATCCGCGCTGGAGATATGGTCAGCGTTGAGCGCTACACCGGCGAGACGGTCTCGATCGTGGAGATGTACTGCGATCACTACGCCCCGGACAACTCCGAGTCCGCCCTGCGCCGCTTCCTCGCCGCGCCGATTGATATCCGGTCGAGGGTGAAGTTCGAGGAGCGGTTGGGGGAAGATCGGGACTAGTTAGAATAAACCCCCACCTGGCCTGCGGCTTTACTTCTCTAAACTCCAGGTGAAGGCTTTGACCTAACTTTGTATCACCAGATCGCTATTGCCCTTCCCTATTTCAAGGGGAGGGTGGCTGCGAAGCAGACGGGATGGGGTTGGGATGCGACCTTCGTCCGAAAAGGGGGCATTGGATGAATAATAAAACAGATAGGTGGAAATCATGAACCGACTGATCGCATTCATCATAATTGGCGCTTTCCTCTCCGCCTGCACTTCCAATTCGAACAATTAAGTCACTCTAACAAAAATTCTGTGTTTTAATCTCTACCATGAAAGCGATCCGATTTAACGTCACCATCCCCCGTTATGTGATTGGCAAAGCCGCCGAGAAGATCCATCCCCCCCTGCTGTGGAGCGGGATCTCGTGCATGTCCTATAAAGACGTCCCCGAACCCGAGCTGCCCGGCCCGGAGTGGGTCAAGCTGAATACAAAACTGGCAGGCATCTGCGGCACGGACATGTCCACGATCACCCTGCACACCAGCACCTACTACGAGCCGTTTTCCTCCTCCCCCTTCACCATGGGGCACGAGATGGTCTGCACGATCGCCGAGGTCGGCTCTGGGGTGGAGGGCTGGCAGGTGGGCGAGCGGGTAATCGTCGAGCCGACCCTGTGGTGCGCCCCGCGCGGCTTCGCCGAGGAGGATTGGTGCGAGTACTGCCAGCGAGGCGAGCCCAACCGCTGCACCAACGTCGCCAGCGGGGACCTCGCCCCCGGGATGTCGATCGGGGCGTGCGCCGACACCGGCGGCAGCTGGAGCCGGGTCCTCACCGCTCATCAGTCGCAGCTGTACCGCGTCCCCGAGAATGTCAGCGACGAGAATGCCCTGCTGGTCGAGCCGTTTGCCTGCGGCCTGCACGCCGCCCTGCAAAACATGCCCGCCGATGACGAGGTTGTACTGATCATCGGGGCGGGCACCATCGGGCTGATGCAGCTGGCTGGATTGCGGGCAGCTGGGTCGAAGGCGAAGATCATCATTACTGCCCGCTACCCGTTCCAGGCGGAGGCGGCCGAAAAACTCGGCGCCGATGATGTCCTCACCGGCGGGGATGTCTACCAGCAGATCGCCGAGCGCACCGGGGGAGCGCTCTACACCCCGATGATCGGCAAGCGCGTTCTCAAAGGCGGCGTGGACCACACGTTTGAGTGCGTCGGCGCTGACAGCACCCTCGACGATGCCCTGCGCCTGACCAAGGCTGGTGGCAGGGTTACGATTGTGGGCGTGCCCGGGCTGGCCAGGGGGATCGACTGGACCTCAATCTTCGACAAAGAGCTGACCGTCACCGCCAGCTACATCTACCATCACGCCGAGCAGTGGCAAGGCGAGGCCTGCGCCACCTTCGAGATCGCCCTGGAGATGATGGCTTCTGGCGGGCTGGATATCGGCTGGATGGTCAGCCGCCGCTACCCCCTTGAGGAGTACGGCCAGGCGCTGAGCGATTTCCGCGATAAGAAGTCCAACCCGTTGATAAAAGCCGTGTTCGAGTTTTAGTCCTCCACAAGGGGTGCATATGTCGGAAAGTCTGGCAGCACTGTTCATCGTGGCGGCGATGTCCACCGCCCTGGTGATCTCCGGGATCAAAAAGGTGCCGGGTATTGGGGTTTTGCTCTCTTTTGCCGGGATGATTGCCGCTTTTATGCTGAAACATACCAACCTGGCCGGAATTGGGTTTGTCCCCCAGGAAAACTGGCTTGCCACCATTGGACTGAGTCTACTGTTGGGTGCCGGGACCGCCTTCCTGGGAACCATCCTGATCGATCCATTGGCGGAGAAGATCACCGGCGTCCCCCACGACCTCAGCCTGGTGGATGGGGTGCGTGGGAATCTAAAGTCCCTGCTGAGCCTCCTTTTACTTGTCTGGGTGACGGTTGCCTTTTTGGAAGAGATCATCTTCCGCGGCTTCATGATGACCGAGATCGCCAAATTCCTGGGCACTGGCGGTCTGGCAATGGTCATCAATATCCTGGTCACCGCGGTGGTCTTCGGACTGGCGCACTGGTACCAAGGGAAAAGCGGTGTGCTCAGCACCGCCATGATTGGCATCCTAATCAGCATTATTTTTGTGCTTTCTGGCCTGAATTTATGGCTGGTGATCCTGATCCATGGCTTTATCGATACTGCTGCTCTGATCTTGATGTACCGGGATTGGGATAAGCCGCTCAAAATGCTCCTCTGGAAATCCTGATGGCACGCGCTCCCTTTCAGGTACTTGTCTTCCCCTACCGCTTGACACCGGCCGGCAGCTGTGAATACGCTATTTTCTTCCGCCGCAGCCCACGCTATGGAGGATTCTGGCAAGGGATTGCCGGCGGCGGCGAGGATGAGGAAACTCCGCTGCAGGCCGCCAAGCGTGAATCCTGGGAAGAAGGCAAACTCTCCCCTGAAACGCCTTTCCTCCAACTGGACTCGACCGCCACTATCCCTGCCCTGCAAGCTGCTGGGATGCTCTGGGGCCCGGATGTGCTTGTCATCCCGGAATATGCTTTCGGCGCCGATGCCCAAGGCCAGGAGATTGTGCTCTCCTCCGAGCATCTGGAATTTCGTTGGGTGGATTACGAGACTGCCCAGAGTCTATTGAAATTTGACAGCAACCGCAACGCCCTCTGGGAACTGGATTACCGCCTGACCCGGGAAAGCAAGGAGATCTAGGATGGGCCGATTGATCACCATCGTGGGCAACAACGCCTCCGGCAAGACCACCCTGACCAATGCCCTTTGCCGCCAGACTGGCTTCACCCCCTGGCTGGAGAGCCACGAGGACCGCCCTTACCAACCGCTGTTCTCGCAGGATGTCCGCCGCTATGCCCTGCCCAACCAGATCGATTATCTTCTACGCCGCGCTGAACAAGAACGCGAGATCCGTCAGGGGGAGATTACCGGGGTGCAGGACGGCGGCCTTGACCAGGATTACCACCTCTACACCCGATTGTTTCAATACAAGGGCTTCCTCGACGGGCGGGAATTTACCCTTTGCCAGCGCACCTACCGCGCCCTGCGCGCCGGTCTGCCTGCTCCTGACCTGATCGTCTGGCTGCGCGCCCCGCTCGATCTGCTGCGAGCACGTCTTCAGGCGCGTAATCGGAAGATTGACCTGGAGCAGATCGTCACCCTGGATGATCTACCGCTTTTGGAAGGCTATCTAGAAGATTGGCTGGCAGAAATCCCAGCGCCGCGCCTGCTGGTCGTAGATGCCGGGGCTCAGGACGACCTGCTCTCCCCCCTGCTGACGGCGCTTTCAGAAAGAAATCTCCTCACTGAGCAATAAAGTCACCCCGGCTTCGGTCAGCTCTTGCTGCCTTTGCTTGATGATCTGTTTGGCTGTCTTGCTGTAGGTGCTGTGGGCGTCGGAGGCCAGCACTACCTCGAAGCCCAGTTCTAACCCGCCCAGGCAGGTGGCCCGCACGCAGCCCTGCGTCACCAGGCCGCAGCACACGATCCGCTCGATTCCCCGCTTCTCCAGCATGGGGGCCAATTCCGTTTCGGCAAAGGCGTTGCCCTGCAGTTTATCAATGTGCAGGTCACCCGCCTGGGGTTGGATTGCCTGGTGAAGCTGCCATCCCCGGCTGCCGGGCTGAAAGCCCTGGTTGTTGCTGTGCTGGATGTAGACCACCGGCGCTGCGGCCTGGTGGGCTTTCTCCACCAGGGCGTTGATGTTTGCCAGCATCTCCTCTGCCCGGTAGACCGGGGTTTTCTGCTCGAAAATCTCCTGCTGCACATCAATCACCAGTAAGGCGGTTTTGACTTCCATGATTATTTCCTCATTCTCTCACACAATCCACCACAAAGCCCAACTCGGTGGAAAATTTCAGTTTGCCCAGCACCTGCCAGCCTCGTCCAGCGGTCAGCGCATCGAAGCGCGCCGAATAATTCTCCATCATCCCCTTGCTGCGCCCGCCGAGGCTCTTGGCCGGGAAGGAGACCGCCAGGTAGCGGGCATTCAGCCCATCCAGCAGACGCTCACCGGCCTGTTTGTCGATCTGCTCCAGGCAAGGGATCGATTTCATCACCATGGCCAGGTCCACCGGTGTATCCGGCGGAGATGCGGCCAGATCGCACACGCTGGCTGATCCCGCCAGAGGCACCAATTCAAAAAACCCGTTGAGAAAGGCAACCATATCGGCGTAGATGTCGCAGGCGAGGTAGCGGGTATCTGCAGCCAGCGGCATCCACGGCAGGGCGAGTGGATTCAGCCCACAGGCGGCGTCCAGTACTGAGCTGATCGGGGGCAGCAGTTTGAATATTTCGGTATAGATTTGATCGAGGATCGGCAGCCGTTCTTTGGTGGAGGCATGTGCACCCATCACCGCCCGGCAGGCAGCTTTCAGTTCCTCCGGTGTGCCAGCCTCCTGCAGCCATTTCAACCAGGTCTGGTACTGCGGGGCCTGGGTCTGGTAGGCGCCCCCGACCTGGTGCAGTTTGCTGCGCACTGCCTTGACCACCTCATTGGGCTTGCGCCCTTTGGACAGTTCCTCCCGCACCAGACGGGCGGCCAGCGCTGGGGTAATTTTGGCATATTTGCGGCTGGCAAGCACCTGGGCAGTCAGGTCTGAGATTTGCTCATCCATTTTCAGCTCTCATCCGGTCTTCCAGCAGGCGCATGAAGCGCAGGTTGTGCCCGGTCGCCAGGCGGTAGAACAGGTGATCCTTCAGGCGGAAGAGGTGCTGCAAATATCCCCGCGAATAGGTCTGGCAGGCGGGGCAGTCGCAGTGCTCGGAGATCGGGCCGGCATGGCGGACATATTGCTTGTCATGGATGTAGATCCCCCGGAACCAGTCACCGCGCAGTCCCTCCGGCCCGGTGAAGGTGTACAGCCGCCCGCGGCGGGCATCCCGCGTCGGCAGGGCGCTATCGAACATCTGGTAGCCCATGCGGGCGCATGCGGCTACATTCTCTGGGTGGCCGACTCCCAGGGCGTGCAGCGGGAACTGTTTGGGGATCAGCTCGCGGACGTAGCCCAGCATCTCATCCAGCAGACGGTAATCGGCGTCCAGCGGCCAGCCGCCGTAGCCGTAACCGTCAAAGCCAGTCTCCAGCAGCGCCTCAGCGCAGCGTTTGCGCTCAGACTTGTCCCCCCCTCCCTGCACCACGGCAAACAGTTTGGGCATCTGGTCCGCTTCCAGCCCGCGCTCATTGGTCAGGCGGTCAAATTCCTCCCGGCAGCGCTTCGCCCAGCTGATCGTGCGGTCCACGGCGGCTTTTTGCACCCTGGCATCCTCGTCCACGTGGGTGCAATCGTCCAGGCAGACGACGATGTCGGCGCCAAAGCCAAGCTGCAGCTGGATGGTCTTCTCTGGGGTGAGCTGGTATTTGCGGGTCCCGTCCTGCGGGCGGAAGGTCAGCCCCTTGTTGTGGATGCTGCCCTGCTTGGGGTTCTCCCGGATCAGCGAGTAGGCCTGGAAGCCGCCCGAGTCGGTCATGATCGGCTTTTCCCAGCCGCTCATCGTGTGCAGCCCACCCAGATCGGAGACGGTCAGCGCCCCCGGCTTGAGCATCAGGTGGAAGGTATTCATCACCAGCGCCTGGGTGCCGATCGCGGCCAGATCGCCAGCGGAAACGCCCCGCACCACCCCGCGGGTGGCGTCGGGCAGGAACACGGGGAACTGCAAATCGCCGTGGGCCAGGGAAAGGGATTTGGCTGCGCTCATACTGCTATTGTAGCATTGAGTGGTAGTATAATCTCAGGGTATTCGAGCCATTTTTACCGCGTGAATCATGCTATATTCATCACGGAGGAACAAAATCATGAAAATTGATCTGGCGTATAGAACCCAGGAAAAAGCGGAAATGCTGAAACGTATGCAGGAGAACCCGCGCGTTTCAGCTATTATTTTGGCTGCGCCGGATGACTGTCCCTTTGGGTTGAGCATCCAGGGTACCTACGATAAGGATAAAGTTCCCGCACTGCCGCGCAGGGAATGCTCACGCCCCGGCGGCTGCATCTGCACTTATGAGCCGGTGCTCAATACGATTCACCCCTGAAATGCCGCATGCGTTATACATAAAAAGGGCGCACATTTTGTGCGCCCTTTTTTGTACACCAGAGTGACCTGCTCCAAGAGCAGGCTGCTGAATTCTCTCTATCTTTGAATGTCTTCTTACCCGGCCTCGATCGTCTCCACATCCGGGAAGAACTGGCGCACCGTCCCGGCGACCCAGCCTTGCAGGGTGGTCTCGGTCAGCGGGCAGCTTTCGCAGGCCCCGCCCAGCTTGACCTTCAGGGTTTTCCCGTCAAAAGAAACCAACTTGACCCAACCGCCGTGGTACTGTTCGATATAGGCGCTGATATTCTCAATCAGGGCTTGCATCTTTTCGTGGTCATTGGCAATCTGGTGGTTGTGTTCTGCCATCGTTCCGCTCCTTTTGTGGGTAGATATTCATATTATAACCGCAGGGCAGAATTTCTGGTCAAATCAGATCAAATGCTACTCAGCAGGTGCATCCTCGGAATCCACATCTACTGTGCCAGACATTTTATCCACCGCTTTGGCGATCTCGTCATTCAGGCCTTTGAGCACCTTGACAATCTCTTCCCGTGCTTTGTTTTCTACCTCGCCGCTCTTCACGCGCTCGTGGAATTCCACGGCTTCCTGGCGCAGTTTCTCACCAGCCTGGCTGTTGCGGATATCGTCGGCAAAATCAGTCATCGCCGCACCCAACTCACGCATCCCCGCCTCGATCTCTGTTTGGAATTTCTTGCGTTCCTCACTCTCCCAGGCCGCGTTGAATATCGCCTTTAAGTTCTCACCCAAGGCCTGAAATTCATCTCGCAGACTGCTGTTCTGATGGTTTGTTTCTTCACTCATCTTGACCTCCAATAGAGTAACCAGGCCGAAAGGCCCATTTTCTTGATTCGGTTTGATTTGCGTT
Source organism: Anaerolineales bacterium (assembly GCA_016932165.1). Taxonomy (GTDB): domain Bacteria; phylum Chloroflexota; class Anaerolineae; order Anaerolineales; family UBA11579; genus UBA11579. The sequence goes on along the minus strand of JAFGDK010000067.1, from coordinate 25,822 downwards.
CAAAACGAATTTCTTATGAACTCAACCGCTAACTTCCAGTAAGATTTAACCAAAATTATTTTTTCACGCTTATAATACTCTATACGTCTAATATGACCAATCGTTGCAACCGCACTTCTGGATAAAAATCATATGCCCGCCCAGAAACGCACAAAAAATTCAGAAAGGTCCACTGAGCCGCTGAAAGCGACCGAAGCCCTGAAGCCGGAAAATCTCAGAGATCAGGAAATTTTCTTCCCTGAAAAGCCTCAACCGGGCAATCCGGTGGCGCTTCTCGATGCGATTGCGGCGATTTCATCCCCGCTGAATACCCATCATGTTGCCCAGGCGGCTGCCCAGCAGGTAGTGCTTTTCTCTGAGGCAGAGGTCTGTACGATCTCCCGATGGGATCCGCAGGAAAACACGGTTACTTTATGGGCAGAGTACCGCCGCGGAGAAAGCAAAGCCTCTCCGGTAGCATATCTCCCCTATTCAGCCTCAGATTACCCTAAAACCGAGCAGGTGCTCCGCACCGGGCTGCCGATCAAACTGCACATCAAAGACCCCACCCTCGACGAAGGCGAACGCATCCTGATGAAGGGCTTGGGCGCTTCCGCACTGTTGATGATCCCGCTTGAGGCGCAGGGTAAGACGATTGGTTTGATCGAAGTTTTTGAAAAACAGGTCGAACGCGATTTCTCGGTCGAAGAGATTGCCAACATCCGGGTGCTGGCTGAACATGCCGGCATCTCGCTGGAACGCGCCTTGCTGCTGGAAGAAGCGGAACGCCGAGCTGCCGATTTGGAGGTCATCCGCCAGGCAAGTATCAAACTCACCTCCAGCCTTGACCAGCAGCAAGTGTTCATGGCGATACTGCAGTCAGCCCTCCTGCTTTCTCCAGATGCCCTGGATGCCCACATTTTCACCATCCAGGATGGTGAAATCAGCTATGGCGCATCATTGTGGGCTGATGGCAAGCCAGGACCGGCGTATAAAAGAGTACGCAAGGGAGGGCTGACAGCCCGGGTTGCCCGCAGTGGGAAAACCATTGCGATTGAACAGGTCGACGAGCATCCGTTGTTTAAAGATTCAGAATGGGTTAAAAACGGTTGGAAAGGTGCGATCATCAGCCTACCGCTGAAAACTGGCACGGCAACCGTCGGTGTGATGAATATCGCCTACCGAAACAAGCAGGAGTTTTCGGAAGACCGTCTGCGGCTGCTGGGACTATTGAGCGACCAGGCCGCGATTGCCATCTATAATGCCTCCCTGCACGATTTTGTTAAACACCAGGCAGTCACTGACCCGCTGACTTTGCTGGCCAACCGGCGTGCGTTCAGCGACCGTCTGGAGGAAGAGATCCGCCGCTCAAAACGCTATGAGCACCCTTTTACCCTGGTGATCCTGGATATCAATGGATTCAAAGCGATCAACGACACATTTGGTCACCTGGTGGGCGATAAGGTACTGCAGCAAATTGCCGTTTGCCTGATGGACTCTGTCCGTGACACTGATTTTGTGGCCCGATATGGCGGGGATGAATTCGCGCTGATCTTGCCAGAAACGAGCAAGGAGCAGGCGGCTGTCCTGATCAACAAGCTCAATCATAATTTGAGAAAATGGAAAATGCCCTGGTCTGAAACAAATCCCTTGCTTTGGATGAGTGCTGCCAGCGGGGCGGCCAGTTTCCCGGAAGACGCCCTGGTGAGCGAAGAGCTAATCGCCGCGGCGGATGAGGTTCTTTACAGCCGTAAGAACCATACCCAATAACGCAAAACTGTGAAGGAAATCCCATGACTAACCTACCCAAAGTTGACCAAGAATTTATGCTGGAATTTTTAATTGAGCTGTTGAATACGCCCAGCCCAACTGGCTATACTCACCATGCCATCACCCTGGTATCCAAAACTCTAAAGCAGTTCGACCAGCTTGAATTATCTGCCACCCGCAAGGGCGCGCTGATTGCCCGCTGGCCTGGGGAAGCGAGTTATACCCCGCGCGGGTTGACTGCACATATCGATACTCTCGGTGCGATGGTCAAAGAGATCAAATCCAACGGCCGTCTGAAGCTGACCAATATCGGTGGTTTTGCCTGGAACACGGTGGAAGGGGAGGGTTTAACCGTCTTTACCGGGGACGAGAAGGAAATCCGCGGTTCGCTGCTGCTGACCAAGTCATCCAGCCATGTGCATGGTGTTGAAGTACACAAAACCGAACGCAACGCTGATGCGCTTGAAGTCCGCCTGGATGCCCGTACCTCCTCACAAAAAGAGACCCGGGCTCTGGGGATCGAAGTCGGTGACTTTGTTGCCTTCGACCCGCGCGTGGAGATAAACAACGGCTTCATCCGTTCCCGCCATCTGGATGATAAAGCCTGTGTGGCCAATATCGTCGCGGCAGTCAAAGCGCTGCACGACGCCGGGCTGAAGCCCGCACAGGATGTAACCCTGCACTTCTCAAATTATGAAGAGGTAGGCCATGGCGCTTCGGCTGGCTTCCCTGAAGATATGGCCGAACTGGTCACAGTGGATATGGCCGCCCTGGGAGAAGGCCAAAATTCGGATGAATTCCACGCCACACTGTGTGTCAAGGATTCCGGCGGGCCATATCATTACTCGCTGAACAAACGATTGCGCCAGTTGGCCGAGGCCCACCATATCCCCCACAAGGTAGATATCTACCCCTATTACGGCTCTGATGGAGAGGCCTACTGGCGGGCTGGCGGCGATGTGGCTGTCTCTCTGATCGGCCCGGGGGTGGATGCTTCGCACAGCTACGAGCGCACCCACATGGATGCGCTGAAAGCCACTACCGATTGGATCATCGCTTACCTGCTCAGCTAGGCGGAGTAATTCAGCCAACGGGTAACGTTTAACCACATGCAATACCCCCTGCGCCTGATTGTTGATGCCCACCAGGACCTCGCCTGGAATATGCTTACCTTTGGCCGCGACTACACCCGGTCTGCGGCTGAAACCCGCGCCCTGGAAAGAGGAACCGATGCGCCCCGTCTGAACGGGGATACGCTGCTCGGCTGGGAAGATTACCAGCAGGGCCGGGTGGCTTTGGTCTTTGCCACTTTGTTCAATGCTCCGATGCGCAAGCAGGCGGGAGAATGGGATACCCAATGTTATCTCAATGCCGAACAAGCCTACGGGCTGCATCAACAGCAGCTGGACGCGTATCATCGTCTGGTGGGAGAACATCCAGATAAATTCCGTCTGATTCGCACCCAGACAGACCTGTCTGCTCATCTGGCAGAGTGGGACAGCCAATCTGCGTCCCCGGAGATGGACTCCGAGGATCCAGAAGCCCAGACCGGCCTCCCGGTAGGGCTGGTGATCCTGATGGAAAATGCGGAAGGTATCCGCCATGTGGATGAACTGACTGAGTGGTGGTCAGGCGGGGTGCGCATGATCGGGCCGGCCTGGGCTGGGACCCGTTTTTGCGGCGGCACCGCTGAGCCAGGCCCGCTGACCAATGAAGGCTACGCATTGCTGGAAGCAATGAGCGATCTCGGGTTTGTCCTCGACATCAGCCACATGGATGCTTACGCCGCCATGCAAGCCCTGGACAGCTTTGAAGGCACCGTTATCGCCAGCCATGCCAACCCGCTGGCCTTGATGCATCGGGAAGAGAGCAATCGTTTTCTGCCCGATGAGCTGATTGCAGCTGTGTTTGAACGCGGCGGGGTCATCGGTGCAGTGCCCTACAACCGCTTTCTGGACAGCAATTGGGTTAAAGGTATGCGCCGGGAGCTGGTCAGCTTGGTAAAGGCGGCGGCGGTAATCGACTATTACTGCCAGATGGCCGGGGACGCACGCCATGTCGGCCTGGGCAGCGATTTTGACGGCGGGTTTGGCTGGCAGCACATCCCCCATGAACTGAATACGATCGCTGATCTGCACCTGCTGGCTCCCTTGCTGGCACAAAAGGGTTACCGTGATGACGATCTGGATGCCATCTTTGGCAAGAACTGGTTGACCATGTTACAATCCGCCCTGCCGGAGCGTGTATGAGCGAGAACCAAACGCCAGAGATCACCCCCAAACCGATCAACAATACCTTTAGCCGCCGCTTTGGCCTGACGGTCACAGGCATTGGTTTTTTTCTGTTCCTGCTGGGATCTGTGCCGCAGTTGTTTGGGCTGGATAACAGCGAGGCAGTGGGCTTTGTGCAGGTGGGTGTGTTTACCATTGGATTGCTGGTGCTCTGTCTGGGAGGGACGATCACTCTGAATTCCCTGTGGCCCAAACACTGGCGGTCGCTAGCTGCTGATATCGGCCTGCGGGTTGCCTGGTCTGGCTGGGTGCTGGCGGGAGTATCTGGAATGGCAGACCTGCTTGGGTTGGGTACCAGCCCTCTTGCCGCTGGATTTATCTATTTTGGGTTTTGGCAGGCGCGCGGTGTGATCATTGGCGAAGTGGTCATTTTTATTGGCTTTCTGATGATGATCCCCTACAAACGAGACTTTCCACCTGCACCCAGCGAATCGGACCTCCGTGCTGAGGATCAAGCAAACATCTCAATTTCGCTGGAAAATTAGACAGCTGAAGAAACCCCGATTATTCAATTGAATAGATCGTCACCCCGTTTTGCTGGAAAATTACCTCGTAGGGAAGCACAATCCTTTCCCCGCTGTCTGAAGCCTCAGCGGCTGCCTGGATGATGTGCGTGATGCCCCATTCTTTTACAAAATCTTCCCGCCAAGACTGCGGCGTATCAGCCTCCCAGAATTTTTGAGCCAGGGCGATCTTATCTCTGTAATCGATGGTGATAGCAAATTGGCCCATAAATACTTTTGCGTTCATCACTGTGGGAATATAGCCGCCGAGATGATAATTGGCCAGGATCAGATCATCTTCTTCCAGCTGCGCTGCCAGCCAATCCACAGCGGTTATTTCTGATTCCAGATAGTAATAAGGATAGTTGTTTTCGCCTGCCGCGATGGTTGAAACGAAGGAAACGAACAACAACGTTGTTGGGACAGTTGCAAATAAGATCACTCCCCGGGAGATATTAAATTTCTTTAGTCCTGGCAAAATTGTCTCTTCAACAAAAATTGCAGCGAGCGACCCAATGGGGATATGGAGGCCCAAAACAAGACGCAGCGCAAACGGAAACGGCAGGTAAAGAACAAACAGATTTACTGCCGCCCAGATGATAGGTAATAGGAATGTGCTGCTTTTCAGAACCCGCACCTGGCGGAAAATGGATGCGGCTGCAAAGACTGCCAGAAAACCAAATGCGAGAAATAATTTCCAGGGTGATGGCGACGGTCGTCCATGATTGGCAACAAAGGTTAATTCCCACAGTGCATCCTGCCGGGCAACCAGGGCGTAATAGACCAGCATAATGGTGAGGGGAGCCAGCACAACCGCTCCCTGGGCCCATTTTTTCCAGGGTATTCTTTTTTGGCGCAGCGCAATGGTGATCAACCATAATCCAGTTGTTAACCCTATCATTGGGATCTGATAAGGGTAGATCAGTCCGATGCCCAACCCGGCGAAAGTGGCAATTAGGGCCCATTTCGATGAGCTTTCTTCAGTTGCAAAAAGTTGTAACGACCCAAAATAGACCGCCAGCAAACCGACAGCCAAAATGTAATGGGGAGAAGAAATTAAGTTGGTGATCGTATTGAGTTCAGGAACGATCAGATCCAGAGGCAGGTTTACCGGGTCCCAATTAATCAGCACGATAAAAAGCCCAAACCCACTGCCAAAAGAGATCAGCAGCCAGGCGCTAAGCTGGAGGGATTTTGACTTTGGGAACATGCTTTGAACCCAAAACCTGAAAGCCAAAAATGTAAACAGCCCAAAGGCCAGTCTGCTGATGTGCAGCCAGACGATATTTTTGCCCCCCAGGATTCCTGCCAGTTTTCCGATCAGGATGTAAAGCGGGTACATCAGCTGGGGTTCATACTGCTCGGGCGTGAAATTGTAATGGAAGAGCCAATATCCCTGGCGACCTTGCTGAATGGCAGAGAGATAGGCCTTGAAATCATCCACATTTACGATAGCGCCGAAGAATTGGTGCGCGTTATCTGTTAACCCCCAGGCAATTAAATAAGGAATGGTCCCCAGGATAAGTGCGAGGACCACGAAAAAGAGAATATTTTTAACCTTGAGTGACTGCTCCTCCATCCCTGGATTATAACATTGCCGCCCGGCGACGGGTTCGAAAACCAGCCCCCGGATTCCAGCCCTGGGAAGTAATCTTCCCAACCAGTGCCAGTGTGGAGTGATCAAATTAGAGTTATTCTAGTACTTTGTCAAAGCAAAAAGGTATATTTAGAAGAAAAGCAGCTGATAAAAAAATAATTTTAAAACGCCTGCATGCAGCCTATGACAAAGTATTAAGTGTTCTGTTAATCAATAATCCAACTATTCAAAAGACCTTTGACAGAATACTAGGGCTGAAGAGTTCCTTCTTCACACATCACCAGTAACCCCATTGCCTGGTACATTTCTTCGTTGGTCTTAAATTTAAAGTAGTCAATGCCGAGTTCTTCTGCCCTGGCCGCTTCTGCCTCAGCCAGGCGGAGGATATCTTGATTGCGTACCACTGGCGGCGTCTGGCTGGAGAGGGCAGCCTCCAGCAATTCGATGGGTGACTCTTGAGGCAAACTCTCTTTCAGTGATGCCAGACAGCCGAGGATCGCCTCGGCGCCTTTCTGGCCATCTTTGCGCGCGGTGCCCACCAACCCGCTGCTTGCCTCGCGGGCCCAGCCCGCCAGAAAAACCCCTTTTACTGGATGGCCAGCCTGCTCGTCGTAAGCTTCGTACGAAGTGCCGTCAATCGGAAAATTGGGGTCCGGGTTTTTGGCATATTCCCCCCATTGGTTGAGCGGCAGTCCCAGCCCCGGAGACACTTGATCACCAATACAGAAAATCACCGTGTCCGCTTCAATCACCTCGGTAGTGCCCAGTCCTACTGCGCTGGTGCGCCCGCCTTTGCGCATTTTCAAAGTGGTATGTTCGATCTCAAGTCCGGTCACTTTCCCTTTTTGATCTCCGACAATCGCCTTGGGAGTGGCTAAAAAGCGGAAAGAGAAATTAGTATCTGCCCCGGTCTCCTCGGCCTGCAGTACGGCGGAGAGGATGAAGGCTTTGGCTGCCATCGGGTCCTGCCCGACAGATACCATCACCGGGGCTGCCTTACTGATCTCGGCATCCAGAGCCTGCTGGTCCAGGTTTTTGATCACAGACTGCATCTCTTTTTTATCAAACTTCACATCTGCCGGGCCGCGGCGTACCACTGTGGTGACCTGTTTGACTTTCAGGTCGCGGATACAGTACCGGGCGATGTCCAGCATTACGTTGCCAGCACCTACCAGAACCACCTTTTCTCCGATCTTATAGTGTTGTGTGCTGTACGGCGGGAGCTGGTTATAGTGATACACCAGGTCCTTAGCGTGATAGACTCCATCCAGATTTTCTCCCGGCAGCCCCAGCCATTTGGTCCCCTGCGCCCCGACTGTCACCATGACAGCCTTGAAGCCCATGTGTTTGAGATCAGCCAAACTCAGCGCGCCGTTTTCCGCAACGGTGACATTCCCATAATAGTGAATCCCCGGAGATTCGATGATCCGCTGGAACTGATTGCGCAAACCGAGTTTCATCCGGTACTTGTCGTAATAAATGCCGTACTCAGCCAGCCCGCCAGGTTTGATATCCCGGTTAATCAATGCCACAGGCAAGCCGGCGTCAGCCAGCGTGCGGGCGGCAAAAATGCCCGCTGGGCCGGCGCCGATCACTGCAACCGGGTGGGGATAAAATCGGTTGTTTTCCATCAAACAGCCCTCCGCTGGCTGATAATACCACAAAACCGCCTATATTTGATAAATTATATCCTAATTATTGTTTGCCTATTGATTGACGCTTCAAGTATCCGATTTCTTTTGTCTGTGCTATATTGAATATCACGAACTCCGTTTGTGATATTTAATTTAAGCGTTTTCTAAAATGAAAACCGTCATTTCTGAAAACGCTGTGATTGAGATGATCTCGATAATTTAAGCTTTTGCCAAATTGGATGTTTTCCCCATTTTGACAAACTCTCCGCAAGACTTGACATTATTAAATGCAAGGCAGGTTGAGATGCACAGAAACCAAAAATCCACCCCAAACAAATCCTCCGGTATAGATTGGCGGGGGCGCGTACTGCCCACCTATTGGAGCATCGGCGCCGGGCTTTCGATCCTGCTGAATTTCATCCTGCTGGTGGTGGTCGTCGTCTTGCTCGGCAAATTGACCACAATCAACAAGATTCTCACCAATGAGCTGGTCGGCGGGCTATACTACAACTTCGTGCTGATGGACCAGGCGACGATCGAGACCACCGTCCAGGTGGAGGAGACCATCCCGGTGCAGTTTGACCTCCCCTTGGAGCAGAAAACTGTGGTGGTGCTGACCGAAGATACTACCATCGAGGATGCCACCGTTACGCTCAACACCGGCGGGCTGAACATCCGCAACGCGCCGACCGACATCGTGCTGCCCAAAGGCACCCGTCTCCCGGTCAGGCTGGACCTTTCCGTCCCGGTGGACACCGAGATCCCGATCAGCCTGACCGTGCCGGTCAATATCCCGTTGAGTGAGACCGAACTGCACAGGCCTTTCACCGGCCTGCAGGATGTGGTCGCTCCCTTCTTCTGGATGCTGATGGATCCGCCGTCCTCTTTCAGCGAGGCAACCTGCCAGTATTGGCAGCTGGATTGCCCGTAAAACCAACCACAGATCAACACTGATAATTACGGATACGAAATCAACTCCGAAACCCTGGCATTGGCGTTTGCAGAGCAGCTGCAGAGCAATAGCGGAGCGGCTGTGAGCAAAGGCTTAAACAATCAGCATTGCTGATTGTCACCCCCTCTTCCGGCTTCACCGGCTTTCTCTAAAAAACCCCCACCTGGCCTTCGGCCTGTCCTCCCCCTTCAAAAAGAGGAGGATTTTGAGCTAACTGCATTTCACCAGAATGCTACTGCCCTTCCCTTTTTCAAGGGGAAGGGAGAGAGTATGCGCAGCATTCTCCGGGATGGGGTTTGACTGACTCTGCATATCCCACTTACTATGTTGGGCAATTTGTGGGGATTCCTGTACAATTGGGCTGTCAACCAGCACAAGGAAATACAAGGATAAAACAATGAAGCGATTTGGGGAATTGATACTAATTATCGTGCTCTTTCTGTCTGCCTGCTCCGCTGACCAGCCAACGCCAGACAGAACGCTGCCTCCAACAGAACCCCCTGTCCCAACATCCACGCAAGTGCCCACTCCGGCATTCACGCCGATACCTGCCACAGATACCCCAACGCCTGCGATTATTGATGATTCAGGTCTTTTTGAACAGGGGCATTATAACCGTGATGAGTATTGCAGCAGGGTGTTTGATTACCACAAGATGAACCATGGAGCACTCACCATTGCCATCGCGGACAATCTGGAAGAACCACAGGATTTGCAGAAACTTGCCGATAAAGTCCTTGACCGTTACACCGATCTGGCTGCTGAGTCTCCTGTGCCAATCAGCCAGCCATTCACCATATTCATCGTCTCAAATCCCAGTGTGGGGGAATGTTATTCAAGAGACCAGTTCGTATTTGCTGCGCCTGAAGATCTTGATGCCAGATCTTTTGTTGAAGATATGATAGGCGCGGGTACAGGTATTGGCGAATATTGGGTTAAATACGGTCTGACCTCTCTAGCTCTGGGAGAACAGCCAGATCAGGAGATGTTGAAAACCTGGTATCAAGATACCGATGACCTGGATATGACCGGCTTGTTCGTTGCCCGTTTCCTAGAAGATTGGGCGACCGAAGAAGAGCGAGAGGTCGCCCGCATGTCTGCTACCTCCTTGGTGCGTTATGCTCTTATGGTGGAGAATATCGCGCCGGATCAATTGGTGGAACAGGTAAATAATGATGTGCGTACCCGCTGGCTGGCTTCGCTGGGCGTGGAGCGGAATGTCACCTACCCGCATGATGGGCGGTTTACCGGGTTCTTCTATTCTCAGAACAGCCAATGTTCATTGATCGTCCAGACCGATAAGATCCATTTTTGCCTGAACAGACTGCCCGACCAGGAATACTTTGATGATATCGCTGAGGCTGAATTCTTAATTGACCATGCCTACTATGGCCGTATTGCAATGGAAGATTTTCTGGACACAGAAGCGCCCTCTGTAAGTCATCTGATGGATACTGAAGAATTAATTCAAATAAATGTTTGGGATACTGTCTTACTTGGCAAGGTTAGCGATAATACCGTCACCTTGAGCTGGAGTGGGGTTTATTACTGGATACTTCATGAGATTGTGCATACCATCAATTGGAGATCAGAATTACAACAACCCTGGCTGATTGAGGGATTTGCTCAATACCTTGGGGCGTACCTGCCCATTTATCCGCAAACGGAAAATCGCTGTATCTTTGAAGATTTTAGCGGTCGACTGTTCAATGATGGCGTGGCTTACACCTCAGAGGATATTTCAATTCCAGCAGGAACTTCTTATTGTTATTTCCTCGATGCTGAGCAATCTAAGGTTGCCAATGCCTGGTACCTGGCGCAGGGCGGCTCAATGGAAACTGAAGATTCTATCAATGCCCGTCTCTATGCAGACGCAGTATCATATGCCACTATCTATCGGAATGCTGGCCCAGGATCGCGTGGAGCTTCTATTGGTTATAAATATGACCGAAAACACTTTTCAATAAACGCGGATATGGCTGGAATGGAACTGAGCTATACTCAGGCAGCCTCTTTTATTGGCTACCTGTGCGACACCTATTCGATCGATCGGGTGCTGAATGTGTATGTCAATGATGCAGAGAACGGCCTGCTGGATGGGAAAACCTACGAAGAACTGAAAGCTGAATGGCAGGCCGATCTGATCTCGAGAGGTGAGGGAATCGCAATCCCCGGGCAGCCTTAGCTGGATTGTTTGAAAGAGGAACTCACTGTTTGGCATTCCTACACAAACCCCCTCTTCCGGCTTCACCGGCTTTCTCCCCCTTAGAAAAGAGGAGGTCGCAAACCTCCGGTTTGCTATGGGAGTGACATTCGGCTGTCACCGAATGTTTGCGCAAACTCCATGTCGAAGAAGGTCTGTTCGCTGATTTCCCTTGGATCGTTATTGCCCTTCCCTTTTCAAGGGGAAGGGAGAAAGAATGCGCAGCATTCTCCGGGATGGGGTTACTTCTCCGCCACCAGGGTGAATACGCCGCCAAACGGATCGGTGACAATCCCAATGCGCACCGGTGCATACATCAACGTGTCTATGGGGGCATCACCCTGTCCCCCGGCGGCGATCAGCGCGGCATGCAGCCGGTCCACTTCTCCCGGATTTTCGAGATAGAGCAGCACCTCCACGTTGGACGGCGCGCCGTCTTTTGCCGGGAAGACGGTCAGCCAGGTGTCGCCCAGCAGCCAGCCGTGTGTGAACTCCCCCTCCACGTATCCCGGTGGGCCAAACACCTGGGTAAAATATGTCAGCGCAGCCTGGTACTTCCCGTAGTACACCGCCGCCCCCCGGGTCCCCCGGAAGGCAAAACGCGGTTCAGGAGCGGGGTCGGTGAAGTATTTTTGGCGGTATTCTTTGTAGTCCATCTCTCACTTTCTTCAGGAGATTGCTTCAGTCGCCCGCAAATACTGCGTGCTCCTTCGCAATGACAATCAGGCCATTTGCTTGACTCATGGTACTAACAGGAGAAGTTTGACCCCTCCCGGATATCTGTCAATGAGGAGAGTTTGCCAAGCAAACTCTTAAAACAATAAGTCCATCAAGGATGGACTTATTGTTCCATTTCAGCGCGGACAGCGCGGTAGAGGTTCTCGGCTTTGAGCTCGCTGAGGCTGTAGCACGGCGCATTGAGGTGGTCGGCGAGGCTCTGGGCGAGGCCCTGGTCGAAAGCCTGGTGCTCCATGTTGATCACCACGGTGCGAATCTCATCCTCGGCGATCTTGTCGGCCAGGCGGTGAGCTTCTTCCTGCGGGGGTATATCACCGGTCATCGAGACGTTGCCGGCCCCATCGGTGAGCACGATCAGCAGGGGCAGCACGTCGGGGTGCGAGAGCTTCTCGCGGCGCACGACCTCATGGGCCAGGAACAGCCCGGCGGAGAGCGGCGTTTTGCCGCCCACGGGGATGTCCTTGAGCGCCCGCTGAGCCAGCTGCACCGAGTTGGTCGGCGGCAGCACCAGGTTGGCGCGGTCCTTTTGGAAGACGACCAGCCCGACCCGGTCGCGGCGCTGGTAGGCATCGGTCAGCAGCGAGAGGATCGCCCCTTTGGTGGCCGACATGCGTTCTGCCACCGCCATCGACCAGGAGGCATCGACCACAAAGATCACCAGGTTGGCGGTCAGGCGGACGCGCACCTTGCGCTGCAGGTCATCCTTTTTAATTGAGAAGGCGACCCCGTTCTCTTGGCGTTCTTCTTTGCGCTTCTTCTGGTGGGGGGCGGCGGCCCGGATGGTGGCATCAAAGGCGATATCATCGCTGCGGCCCATCGCCGGGCGCGCCATGATGTAGCGCCCCCGCTTGCGATCGGTGCGTGTGCGGGAACGCCGTCCGCTCTGCTTGCGGCTGAGTTTGTCCAGTTGATTGCTTAACCGGCGCGGGGTAAAGGTCTCCCCAGTCTGGACCTGCTGGCCGCCATCCCACCAGAAGGCGCTGCCGGTGTCAAATACGTCCTGCGGGCCCGGTTCGGGTGCGGCTTGCTCAGAGGTATCCTCAGAGATGCGTGTGTCTACTTTTTTTTTTCTTCCGGAGAAGGCTCAGATTGATCCCCGCCCTGGCCCTGGTCGGAGCTGCCGTCGTCCTCGGCCACCATCTGGTCCTGGATTTCCTGGATGCGCTCGGAAAGCTGTTCCATAGTTACTTCAGACTGTTGGAAGGGGCCGCGCTTGATGCGGTGCGGCAGGGCCAGTTCTGCGGCCAGGGCAATATCCAGATCGTTAATCTTGGTACGGCCATCGAAGGCAGCCTGGGCGCGGGCGGCTTTGAGGATCACCAGGTCAGCCCGGTGGCCGTCCACGTGCAGGGATGAGGTCAGCCGTGCGATGGCAATCAGATCCCGGCTGGTGTAGGTCACTTCACCGATCAGGTCTTTTGCGGTGGTGATGCGGTCGGCCAGCTTGTTTTCTTCCGGCTGCCATGATTCGATGAAAGCCGCCGGGTTGGATTCAAAGTTCAGGTTGCGTTCCATGATCTTGACCCGGTCGCGGGCCTCACGGATGCCGCGGATATCCACGGAGAGGGCAAAGCGGTCCAGCAGCTGCGGACGCAGGTCACCTTCTTCGGGGTTCATCGTCCCGATGAGGATGAACTTGGCCGGGTGCGAGAAGCTGATTCCCTCGCGTTCGACGATGTTGACGCCCATGGCTGCCGAGTCCAGCAGGACATCGACGACATGGTCGTCGAGCAAATTGACCTCGTCGATGTACAGCAGGCCGCGGTTGGCGGCTGCCAGCACGCCAGGTTCAAACTGGCGCCGGCCTTTCTGGATGGCACTCTCGATGTCAATCGAGCCGACCACCCGGTCCTCGGTGGCGCTCACTGGCAAATCGATAAAGGGTACTGTGCGGGTCTCTATTTCCAGTTCTTCACCAGCAGCTTTTTTGTCCTTGGCCCAGTCTGACCAGGTCTCAGGCTGGTAGGGATTATCGTTAAACGGGGAGCCGGAGAAGACTTTGATCTCGGGCAGGAGCACAGCCATGCCTCTGGCCGCGGTGGACTTGGCTGTCCCGCGCTCGCCGCGGATGAGCACACCGCCGATCTTGGGATCGATAGCGTTCAGGATCAAAGCCCGGCGCATCCGGTTTTGTCCAACAATGGCAGTAAATGGGTAAATTGCTCGCATTTTTCTCTCGTTTTAATGATTTTAGCCTCCCAATCTTATCACAAAGGTTGTCAACTTGCATGTGTTCCTGTATAATACGTCGGCATTTCATTTTACTGGAGACTAACTTATAATGGATCAACTAGACGCCCATAACGGGCAACCCGAAGAAGTACAAACCGAGAAGGAGGCCAATACAGACGAACTTTCGATGGAATCTCTGCTGGCGCAGGACGACATCTCGCTAAATATACCCCAACCTGGCGAGATGAAAACTGGCGTGATTGCAAGTATTGCCGGAGACGAAATCCTGGTGAGTATTGGTGCCAAGTCTGAGGGGGTGGTTCCCAGCCGGGAAGTATCCCAACTCCCGCAGGAGTTCCGAGACAGCCTCAAAGTAGGCAAAGAGATCAAGGTATATGTTGTCAACACAGAGGGCCGCTACGGCACCATTCTGCTGTCTGTGCAACGCGCCCTGGAAGAAAGCGACTGGGATAACGCCGAAGACCTGATGCAAAACAAAGAAGTCTACGAAGGCGAGATCAACGGTTACAACAAGGGCGGCCTGATTGTCCACATGGGCAACCTGCGCGGTTTCGTACCCGCTTCTCAGGTGAGCCTCTCCCGGCGCATGTCCTACGGCGGCGACAGCCCCGACCAGCGCTGGTCTGGGATGGTTGGCGAGCCGATTGTGGTGCGCGTGATTGAGGTGGACCGCGAACGCCGCCGGTTGATCCTTTCTGAGAAAGCCGCTTCTCAGGAATCCCGCGAAACGCTCAAATCCCGATTGCTTGATGAGCTGGATGAGGGCATGGTGCGCGTAGGACGCGTCACCAGCCTGGCAGATTTTGGCGCCTTCGTGAACATCAACGGCGCCGATGGCCTGGTACATCTTTCTGAGATTTCCTGGGACCACATCGACCACCCCAAAGAGGTGCTTGAAGTTGGTCAGGAAGTGAAAGTCAAGATCATCAGCATCGACCGCGAGCGCAAGCGGATTGGTCTTTCTCTGCGCCAGTTGAAGGATGACCCGTGGGATGAAAGCATTGAAGCTTACCAGGTCGGCCAGCTGGTGGAAGGCAAGATCACCCGCCTGACCAAGTTCGGCGCTTTTGCCCAGATTGAGGACAACCTCGAAGGCCTGGTGCATATCTCCGAGCTCAGCGACCGCCGCATCGAGCATCCCAAAGAGGTGCTCTCAGAAGGCGATGTGATCACCCTGCGGATCATCAAGATCGACACCAGCCGCCGCCGGATCGGACTCAGCCTGCGCAAGGTGGAGAGCCAGAAATACAGCGAGATGGACTGGGAAATGGCCCTCTCTGAGTTGGAAGGGGTCAGCCTGGCGGATGATGATGTGGAAGATGATTCTGAAGCATATGAAGATGTTGAAGAAACCGTTGAGGCTGAAGCAGAAGCTGACGCGATGGCTGAAGAGGTGGAAGAAACCACTGCTGAGGCAGACGAAGAAGCTGAAGCTGTGGCAGAAGAGGTTGTTGCCGAGGCAGTAGAAGAGGCTGAGGTTGAGGCTACAGCTGAGGTCGAGGAAACGGAGACCGAAGCGGACGCTGTGGCTGAAGAAGAGGCTTCTGAAGAAGAAGAGGACGAAGACTAATTCCTCTGAAGCGAATCAGATTGAAACACGAAGCGCACCGTTCAGCGGTGCGCTTTTTTTAGTGCTGGTGTATCCCTTGATGTAGTTCAGCAGCCGAAAGTGATTATCCTGTGGCGATATTAGCTGTGAGAACAGTACTGCCTATCTTGCTTCTAGGATAAAAATATTATGTTAAGCCAAACACCTGCTATTGCCTGGAAACTTGCGTCTTTTATGCTGTTAGCTTCTCCGGTAGGATTCGCATCGACAACCCGCTGCAGGAAAAAAATCCCATTTTGCGTCGTAAAAGCAAGAATCTTAGAATATTGTAAAAATTGGATGAATGTTGTCCAATCTCTGGTAGAATCACGATGTCTCAGCGCATCTATATTCTGTCCTGGTTTTAGCAATACCAAAATACTGGGATCACGATAGACTGGAAGCGTGTGACCCAACCTCAGGAGGCCAACCTTGTCTGGCATGGAAAGATTGACACAAAGAGCAAAAAAAGTACTCAGCCTGGCACACCAGGAAGCTGAGCGTATGCGCCACAGCCATATCGGCACCGAGCATCTGCTGCTAGGACTGATCATCGAAGACGGCGGCGTTGCCTCACGCGTCCTGCGCGAGCTGGGACTGGAAGTGAAGCGCGTCACCGAGCTGGTGGAACGCCTGTCTGCCCCGGGCAGCTACTCTAGCAGCAAGCCTGAGCTGTCATCTGGCACGCAAGAGGTGCTGCAGTTCGCCTTTGAAGAGGCCAAGAATCTGGGCAAAAGCTACGTCAGCACGGAGCACTTGCTGCTGGGACTGATCCGCCTGGATGACAGCATTGCGATGCAGGTGCTGCGCAAAACCGGCATCAACAGCGAACAGATCCGCCGGCAAACCCGGCGTGTGCTGCAGGAGGGCAGCTCTCCTGCCCAGCAGGCCTCACGGCGCACCTCCCAAAAACCGGAGAAAAAACAGGGCAAGACCCCGATGATTGATCAACTGGCCACCGACCTGACCGCCCTGGCCGAAGAAGGCAAGCTGGATCCGGTGATTGGCCGGCAGATGGAGATTGAACGCGTGATTCAGATTCTCGCCCGCCGCACCAAAAACAATCCCGCCCTGATGGGTGAGCCTGGCGTTGGCAAGACTGCGATTGTAGAGGGCCTTTCCCAGCGGATCATTGAGGGGGATGTGCCGGCCCCGCTGCTGGGCAAACAGGTGCTCCAACTGGACGTCGGCTCTCTGGTGGCTGGCACGATGTACCGCGGCCAGTTTGAAGAGCGCCTCAAAAAGGTGATCGATGAACTGAAAGCCTCTGGTGCGATCCTCTTCATTGATGAGGTGCATATGCTGGTTGGGGCTGGTTCGGCTGGCTCCTCTGTGGATGCGGCCAATATTCTCAAACCGGCCCTCTCCCGCGGCGAGCTTCAGGTGATCGGCGCCACCACCCTGGACGAATACCGCAAACACATTGAATCTGATTCCGCCCTGGAACGCCGCTTCCAACCGATCCTGGTGGAAGAGCCGACCGTGGACGAGACGATTGCGATCCTCAGAGGCGTGCGCAGTGCCTACGAAGAGCACCACCGCCTGCGGATCAACGACGAAGCCCTGGAGTCGGCCGCCCGGCTCTCAGCCCGCTATGTCACCGAGCGCTTCCTGCCCGATAAGGCTATCGACCTGATTGACGAATCTGCTTCCCGCGTGCGCATGTACAAAAGCCCCGCTGCCAAGGAAGCCAAAGCCCTCACCGCCCAGCTTAAGCAGGTGCGGCAGGAACTGGCCCTAGCAGAGGAGCAGGAACAGCAGGCCGAGATTGACAGGCTGAAAGGCACCGAGATTAAACTGGAAGCCCAACTGGACAAGCTGCGCAACTCCTGGGACAAAGAAAATGCCCCCGAGGTGACTGTGGATGACATCGCTGAACTGATCTCGATGTGGACCGGTGTGCCGGTGATGCAGATCGCTCAGGAAGAATCTGAACGCCTGATCCACATGGAAGAAGAGCTCAAGCAAGCCATCGTTGGGCAGGAAGAGGCAATAGAGGCTATTTCCAAGGCTGTCCGCCGGGCACGCGCCGGGATGAAAGACCCCCGCCGCCCGATCGGTTCTTTCATCTTCCTTGGACCGACCGGGGTGGGCAAGACCGAGCTGACCAAGGCGCTGGCCCGGTTCCTCTTTGGCAGCGAGGATGCCCTCATCCAGCTGGATATGTCCGAATTTATGGAACGCCACTCGGTCAGCCGCCTGGTGGGCGCCCCTCCTGGATACATCGGCTATGAAGATGCTGGACAGCTTACCGAAGCACTCCGCCGCCGGCCGTATTCGATTGTGGTCTTCGATGAAGTGGAAAAAGCCCACCCCGAGGCGCACAACATGCTGCTCCAGATCATGGAGGAGGGCCAGCTCTCGGATGCCCGCGGCCGCAAGGTAGATTTCCGCAATGCGATCATCGTGATGACCTCCAACGTGGGCGCTGATATGATCATGAATCAAGGCAAACTCGGATTCCAGCTTAAAAAGGAAGAAGAGATGGAAGAAAAGCTTGCCTACCGCGATATGCGCAAGAAGCTGACTGAATCGCTCAAGCGGATCTTCAGGCCCGAATTCATCAACCGGGTGGATTCTGTGATCGTCTTCCGGTCACTCTCTCCGGATCACATCAAGGAGATTGTCTCGCTGGAGCTGGCCAAAGTATCGGAGCGGCTGGCAGAGAACGAGATCACCCTGGTTCCCACCGAGGAAGCGCTGGATCTGCTGGCAGAACGCGGCTACGAGCGTGAGTACGGCGCCCGGCCGCTGAAGCGGATCATCCAGCAAACAGTGGAAGACGCTCTCTCCGATGCGCTGCTCAGCGGCGAGATCCGGGACGGGGACACCGTTGAGATCGCAACCGAGATGGGTGATGACGCCCCCGAGATCGTCCTCCGCCGGGTCGAAGACCCGACAGTCGCCGAACCGGCGTAGAAACAGAAAAAAACCGAGGCATTTCAAACGCCTCGGTTTTTTGTTTTAATTTATGCGGAATTCATTCGTAAATTCCGAAAGAGACCTTTTCCAGTGTTGTCGGGTTTTCTACCTTGATACTCTGTCGTGAGGCGGAGATCAGTCCTTCAGCTTTGAATTCACCGATGATCCGGCTTATTAATGCAGGCGAGGTAACGATGTGGGCTGCCATGTGCTGAATGCTGTGTCCCCTTCGGTCGATAACTTCTTTGCCTTCATCACTCAGCTCAAGGAGGAGAGCCGCCATGCGTTCCTTCACATCTAAAAATGAAAGTTTGCAGTACTTCGTAAGGATCTCCCGGTTTCTTCTAGCCAGGACAGGCAGCAAGCCGAGTCCAAGTTGAGGATATTTTTGCAGACCATATTGAAAGGTTTTGTAATCTGCATGCCACACCAGGCTGTCTTTGGCCGCTACCGCAGTGACCGGGTTCGGCCCTCCATCCAGGGCAGCTACTTCATTGAACATGATCACAGGCTCGATGACTGCAATGATATTCTCTTGCCCTTCAGGGCCAAGACGATAGAGATAAATTTCTCCCTTGAGCAGCACGCAAATTCCAAAGCAATCAAAATTCTCATGAAGGATGATCTCATCTTTGGGATACTTATCAATCGAGCCAGAACGGACAATATTGATGATTTCTTCAAGTTTGAGTCCCTTGAAATGAGGAATCCGCTGCATTTTCTGGGCAATTTGGTTCAGTGTAGTGACCATAAGAACATTATAACCAATTATTTTCTGAAGCAATTAATATGGGCGGCATTTTTTTAATTGATGAGTATCCATATTAAACGGGTTCACAGCCAAAATGGCTGTGAACCCGTTTAAACAAAGCAGGAAAGGTTGGAGCATATTTGCCCCATTAGCAAGTGCTAAGAGGTGATTGATTCAATCGGGGAGGTTCGCTCTGAGTGGTGCACCAATAGCAGCCAGTGGATGATAAGACCGATCCCACCAATTAATAGGAGTAGACCGAATTCCACAAGAAGTTTATCGAGAACCAACACCCAGTTGACCCCCTGGTAGGTATGCGATGGGCCTGCCCAGATGAAGGTGCTCAGGGTGATGCCGCCTGAAATTATGGCGGCTAGTCCGCCCGACAGCGAGTTCTCCCCTTTATCCGCCGGGCCGTTGAAATTGATCTTTTCCCAGACACCTGGCAAGCGCAGGATCAAAAACAGGACCAGGGTGATGATATTGAGATAAAGTTTCACGTTTGCAGGGACAGCTTTCCCGCGCAGGGTCAGCGAGGCCGCCACGTGGACACCTCCCAGAACGGCACCAATGGCCAGTATGATCAAAGCGTTTCGAAAGCCATTTTCCTTCCTTCTAACCAGCCCCATCAGCGCCCAGATGCCGGCGATACCCGTGGCGATCGTGGTGATCATCAGGATTTGGTAAAGCAAACGGTAATCGTATAACGCCCACATAGGGGGGTATTGCTTGGTAAGGAAAGCAGCGCATACTGTTCCGGTTCCACCCAGCAGGTTCATGGTTGCAGTCAAGCCTAAAAAGATCACGGCAATTATTCGTATGGTTTTTCCACTTTTTGAGTTCATTGTAAATGCTCCTTGTCTTGAGCTTGGATTTGTGAATGGTTTCAGTTGTTATTGCCCAATGTTGTCTGTGATGCTCCAGGGGTTTCCGGTGAAATGGCAGTCGTCGCACGCGGAATCAAGCTTAAGATGGTGGGAAGAAAAGAAAAATGTGTTCTCGCCTTCTTCGGTTGGAATAACTTCCTGGGTGGTAAATAGGCCATCTTCTTCCCTGAAGCCAAGTGCCATCCCACCAGCATCATGACAGGCCACACAGGCCACATTGAGGTGTTCGTCTGTATGTCCTGGAATGCCGGTATTCAAGACATTTTCATGGCATCCTGCATCCATGCAGGATGCCTGCGTGGTATGGGCGTCGTGGCAGTCTGTGCAAGTCATATCCTGATGTACGCCCAGGTCTTGGATACCACCGTGTGCTGTAAATGTTTCTGTCGGATGGCATTTCTGGCACAATTCTGTTGAGGTTTCAACCTGTGTATATTCCTCCAATTCGGCAATTTCAAGCCACTTAAATGCAGGATCCACTTTGTCTTTTCTGCCAACTTCATGGCAAACCATGCAGGGAATATTTTGCCAATCATTTTCTGCGATTAACGGGTCTGGTTCTTCAAGCTCGAATTTGCACGAGAAACAACTTTCTGGCAGATCATCCAAAGTGGGCTGCCAGTTGATTGGAGAGTGACACCGGGCGCAGCTGTTATTCTGATTGGCTTCATCTAAAACATAAGCTGCTGCGTGCGGGCTGTTATTCCAACTGACCTGGATGGCGGCTTGAATTTCCTCCTCGTTCATCTGGGGTGTGTTTTCGGCTGGTTGAGTTTCGGGTTCTGGAGGTTGGTTGGTTTCTTCTCCATTCTCCTCAGCTGAGTTAGCGTTTGGTTGCGGCGGCGCTTGAGGTGCATTGTCGGTTGTTCCGCAGGCTGTCAGAAAAGCCAAGGTTGTTAAAAGAATTGCTAGAAAGAATATATTTCTGGGTTGTTTACGCATTGTTTCCTTCACCATAAACTGTTCTAAAGGGTGGGAAATATTTCCCACCCTTTAGCTTTTGGTTGAGATAACAGGTGCACAGGCCGGCATCCTGTCAAGGATTTGAGGTATTTGGCTGATTTATCCTCCAGTATCCTCAGCGGGTTCAGGAATCTGCCCATTCTCTGTCAGCACAGGCAGTTCCCAGGGGTTTTCTTCAAAGTGGCAGCGGTTGCAGGAAACCTGCCATTGGATACTGTGCGAAACAACGGCACTGGTGGTTAGCTGGCCTGATCTGCTCATTTCGCTGACGACTGGCACCCAAATACCGCCCATGGCTTCATCCGGATGGGGTCCGACATCCATGCCGGAGGCTTCATGACAGGCCATACAGGTCACTGTTTCAGCCATTGCAGGGTAGAAACCCATGGCGTGATCTGTCTCATCAATTGTATGGCAACCCGTGCATGCGATCGGCTCTTGGGTGTGCGGATCGTGGCAGTCAGAACAGTATTCTGGTCTGCGCTCGGTGTTAGTGATGCCTGCCCAGTTCTTATGGGCGCTGCCCCCCAAGTAGATTTCGTGAGTTACCCCTCTGCCCCCAGTGGCAGAAACACCCTGTGAGGTCAGGTGGCACTTGGTGCAAAGTTCGTTTGGCGTGTTGGCGGCCAAATACTCGCCGGTGAGCGGGCTCAGCCAGGCGATCCCCTCTTGCACAACGCCGTCTTCTACCACATGGCAGGTTTCACAGTTAATCCCCACCCAATCCTCTTCGGAGACAAAATCCATCGTTGAGGCAATCCTCAATTCGGCGTCTGTCGGGAACTTGCATGTAACACAGTTAGGCGGGGTATCTGTGGTTGCTTCTGGGTCCCAGTTCTGTGGTGAGTGGCACCGAGAGCAGTACGTGTTCGGACCTTTGCCCAGATCATAGGTGTTCCCATGGGGGCTTTGCTCCCAGGCGGCCACAATCGCTGAGTGATCTGGGGGTGGGGGCGGCTCTGGCGGAGTCTCAGTTGGTAACGGGGTTGCTGTCACCACAACGGTAATTTCTACCGGTGGAGCGGGGGCTTCTTGTCCGCAACCAGCGAGCATCGTTGCAAGCAGAAGACTGAGCAGTAATACTGCTAAGGTGATGCTGCGTGAGTACACTTGTTTTTGTTGCATTCCTATCTCCTCTTTTGATATCTTGTGAAACATGGCGCAATCTAGATTAACATTAGCACACAGTATGAGCTATGTCCTTTACTTAAGTAAATTTCCAAAATCTTAGTAAACTTACAATGCTTGATTTTATTGGTCGAGAGAGATGATTCGCCGTTGAATTGCTGGTATAATCTCAGAACAAATGAGCGAAAAACTTGGTTGAGGTGCAATTATGGCCAAAGCACGCACAGTTTACGTTTGCCAGAACTGCGGGAGGCAGTCTCCCCGTGAGATGGGGCGCTGCCCGGCATGCGGCGAGTACAACACGATGGTGCAGGAGATGATCCAGCCCGAAGGGAAGAAAAACGCCCCCCGCGGCCTGTCCGGCGCCTCCACGCCGCACCGCCTGACCGAGATCGGCAGCCAGGCAGAAGACCGCATGCCGCTCTCGATCGGCGAGTTTTCCCGCGTCCTCGGGGGAGGGATTGTGCCTGGATCGATCATTCTGATCGGCGGCGACCCCGGGATCGGCAAGTCTACCCTGCTGCTGCAGATGGCGATGGAGATCGCCAGAGAATCCAGGGTGCTGTATATCTCCGGCGAAGAATCTGAGAACCAGATCAAGATGCGCGCCCACCGGCTGACCGCCGGGCAGGAGAATCCCTCTCTGCCAGAGGAACTCTACCTGGTCACCGAGACCAACCTGGAAACGATGCTCAACCACACCCAGTCCGTCGCCCCGCCCCTGATCATCGTGGACTCGATCCAGACTGCCTACACTGCCGATCTGGATTCCTCTGCCGGGTCGGTTTCCCAGGTGCGGGAGTGCGCCTCCCGGCTGCGTGAGTTGGCCAAGAACAGCGGGATTGCCGTCTTCCTGATTGGGCATGTGACCAAGGAAGGTGCCATCGCCGGACCGCGCGTGCTGGAACACATCGTCGATACTGTGCTCTACCTGGAAGGCGACCGCTTTGGGGCTTACCGCCTGCTGCGCTCAGTCAAGAACCGCTTCGGAGCGACCTCCGAGGTGGGGGTGTTCGAGATGCAGGAACGCGGCATGATTGAAGTGCCCAACCCCTCTGAAGCCTTCCTCGCTGAGCGGATGGTCAACGCCCCCGGGTCGGCGATTGCCGTGACGATGGAGGGCACCCGCCCGCTGCTGGTGGAGGTGCAGGGACTCACCAGCCCGACTTCATTTGGGAATGCCCGCCGCACCGCCAACGGGGTGGATTTCAACCGCCTGCTGCTGATCTCGGCGGTGCTCACCCGGCGGCTGGGGATCAAACTCGGCGAGCAGGACATCTTTGTCAATGTGGTCGGGGGATTAAAGATCGGCGAACCAGCCGCAGACCTGGCATTGGCAGCTGCGATCGCCTCCTCGGTGAGAGACCAGCCGGTGCGCGCTGACACGGTGATGATTGGCGAGATCGGCCTTTCAGGGGAACTGCGCACCGTCTCCCAACTTAACAACCGCCTGCGCGAGGCCAGCAAGCTGGGATTTAAGCGCGCCGTGATCCCCAGGCTGGTGCGCAAGAGCGAGCCTTACCCCAAAGGCATCGAGGTGATTGAAGTGCGCACCCTGCGCCAGGCGCTGGACCAGGGGTTGGTGGGGAATTAAGTAGGCCAACCATCATCACCATTCACATCGGGTAAGAAGCCGGCAGAGCGCCTCGTCATTTGTTGTATAATACAGGTTAAATTCTACCCGTTTAGTCTTAATATCCTAGGAGGAGCCATGACCCAGATCACCCGTACAGTCAGAATGCTGTTAGACAAAAAAGGCAGCCAGGTATTCTCTGTCTCGCCTGAAACCCCGGTCTTCGATGCCCTGAAGTTGATGTCTGAAAAAGGGATTGGTGCCGTTTTGGTTTTGGAAGAAGACGGCCATGTAGCTGGAATTATGTCGGAGCGCGATTATGCCCGCAAGGTGGCCCTGAAGGGAAGGACCGCCGCCGATACGCCTGTCGCTGAGATTATGACCGAGCAGGTGATCTGTGTGGAACCCAGCCAGCCGATCCAGGAATGTATGGCGTTAATGGTCGGCAAGCGCATCCGCCACCTGCCGGTACTGGAAGGCGGGCAGCTGGCCGGGATCATCTCGATCGGGGATGTGGTCGCCGATCTGATCTCCGAACAGGAGACCCTGATCAGCCAGCTTGAATCCTACATCCGGGGATACTGATCGGCAGTCCCCTGGCATAGAAAGTAACTATAGGAGCGCACCCCGGTGCGCTCTCCTCTTAAGATCTGCCCTGCCTGTGGTTGGTCACAGCTCTTCCCGTTACAAGCAAAAACAATTCAGGGGGAACTTTTGATATAGTTATGACAGTCAAACCAACCTGCGACACCACAGGAAATTAGAAAAGGATGAATGAGAAAAACAACCCTGTGATTGAAGTTGCCAGCGTGTTCCTCAAGCTGGGTACCACCGCCTTTGGCGGCCCGGCGGCCCACATCGCCATGATGCACGACGAGGTGGTGGTAAAACGCAAATGGTTGAGCGATGAGGAATTCCTCGACCTGCTGGGTGCCACCAATCTGATCCCTGGACCAAACTCGACCGAGATGGCGATCCATCTAAGCTACTTGCGTGCCGGCCTGCCGGGCTTGGTGTTGGGCGGGGTCAGCTTCATCGCACCGGCCATGCTGATTGTGGGTTTGCTGGCGTGGGTGTATGTCGAATTTGGCAGTATGCCGCAGGCCGATTGGCTGCTGTATGGGATCAAGCCGGTGGTGATGGCGGTGATCGCCAGCGCACTGCTGGCGCTGGGCAAGAAGGCGGTTAGGGGCAGGATCATTGCCGTGATCGGCATCCTCAGCCTGGCGCTGGCTTTTCTTGAATGGAATCCACTGCTGGTGCTGCTGCTGGCCGGGCTGGCGGCCATGCTGATCGACAACCTCCCGCGCCTGCGAGACAAATCCCCTGCTGGATTGGCCGCCTGGCTGATGCCCCTCGGGGGAATGGAAATTCTCCGGGCGGCCAGCAGGGGATTTGACCTCCAGACCCTGTTTCTGACCTTTCTCAAGATCGGCTCGGTACTCTACGGTAGCGGGTACGTGCTGCTGGCTTTCCTACGCACTGACCTGGTGGTTAACTACGGCTGGCTGACCAACCAGCAATTGGTGGACGCCGTGGCCATCGGGCAGGTCACCCCGGGGCCAGTCTTCACCACTGCTACTTTCATTGGCTACATCCTGGGCGGGGTGCCCGGCGCACTGCTGGCTACATTGGGGATCTTTCTGCCCTCGTTCATCTTTGTGGCCCTCTCCAACCGGGTGATCCCACATATACGCCGCTCTCCCTGGGTGGGCGCTTTCCTGGATGGGGTCAATGTCGCCGCGCTGGGGTTGATGGCTTCGGTGACCTGGGAGCTTGGCCGCACTTCTTTGACTGATAACCTAACCGTGCTGATTGGATTGGTATCCTTCGGGCTGCTGACCCGATTGAAAGTCAACACTACCTATTTGATCCTGGGTGGGGCGTTACTCGGGTTGGCAGTTTATTATCTGGCCTAGCCTGGTGGAACTGGTTTTTGAACGCTTTCGTGCCGGGAAGGAAAATAAACATGAGATACCCCAAACTTAATGATTGGGGAAATGAAACGCACTGAGGTGATTTCCAGTGCGTTTTTTTGTATATACAGCTTGATGCGCAGGTGATAAATGCCCTGGTAAAAATGTCAAGGTACGAAAAGGTGACAAAAGGTTACAAAAGGTTACAAAAGGTTACACTTTTTTATTTGTTCT